>CAJTTM010000017.1 GCA_910579135.1 uncultured Erysipelotrichales bacterium
GTGGAAATATAAACTTTTAATTATTTCATTTGTCGACTTGACTAAATCATATCAAAAAGAGTGTTTTTAGTTCAATTGACCATTATTTCTATTATTAAATTCTTGAATAGCGTCATTAATGACTTGATTCAGAAATTGACTAAATTCTTCTTTATCCTCTGGATTTTCTAATTGTACTGGAATATTCATCACTCCAACATGTACATTTTCTTTAGATATCAATTTATCTAGCCCACCCACCTGATTCATCATTTGTACTGTTGCTTTCATTGTTTTACAGTGAGTCATTGTTGCATAATAAACATAATCTTCAAGTGTATCAAATACACCTGTATCTTGAATTTGTTGAAATTGTTCTTCTAACATTTCTATTTCATCATCATCAAATTCTATAACTAATCGTCTCATAATAAAACCTCCATAGATAATTATCAAATATTATATTAACATAAATTCTAAAAAATAAAAGTCATACATTTTATATTATATTCCATTTCTTTATGTTCAATATTTTTTTCTAAAATCACTAAAAAAGTGGTTCTCATTGACCACTTTTTCTAATATCAATTTTATAATTTATCTAATCTTTGTTCCATTTGGTAAATTCTCAACAGAAACAACCTCTAAAAGTTTTTTCTTAGAACCAGCTAAAATCATACCTTGAGACTCTACACCTCTAAGCTTTGCAGGTTTTAAATTAGAAACAACAATAACTTTCTTACCTATCATATCTTCTGGAGAATAATGATCTGCAATTCCAGAGACAATCTGTCTTGTTTCTTTACCAATATTAATTTGAGATACTAATAACTTATCAGCATCAGGATGTCTTTCGCATTTTTCAACTGTACCTACAGTTAATTCTATTTTTGCGAAATCATCAATTGAAATAAGGTTTTCTTCTTTTTTTGGTTCCTCTTTTTTATATAAAGCATTCACTTTCTTTTCAATATCTTTAGCATCTAATCTTGCAAATAAAGGTTTTGGTTGATCAGTAACCTTTGTACCTTCTTTATACATACCAAATTCATTTAATGATTCATAATCTCTTATATCTGTATTAATTTGATCTAATATGCTCTTTGATGTAGATGGCATATATGGTTCTAATGCAATTGCTGCAAAACGAATAGCTTCAATTAAGTTATAAAGAACAGTTGCTAGACGATCTTTCTTAGATTCATCTTTCGCAAGTGCCCAAGGCATTGTATCATCAATATATTTATTTGTTCTTCTAAGTAATACAAAGATTTCATCTAGTGCATTACTTGCCTTAAATTCATCCATCTTAGCCATTGATTTTTTAGGCATAGCAAGAGCAATATCTTTTAATTCTTGATCAACATCTTCCTTAACATTTGGATTAGTAACAATACCACCAAAATATTTATTACACATCGCAATTGTTCTATTGACTAAGTTACCAAGAATATTTGCTAAATCAGAATTAATACGTTCAACTAATAAATCCCATGTAATACTTCCATCATTATCATATGGAATTTCATGTAAAACATAATATCTAACAGCATCTACACCAAAGATATCAACTAAATCATCAGCATAAATTACATTCCCCTTAGATTTAGACATTTTACTTTCTCCTTGTAATAACCAAGGATGCCCAAACACTTGTTTAGGTAAAGGAATATCTAAAGCCATTAACATAATTGGCCAATAAATTGTATGGAATCTTACAATATCTTTCCCAATTAAATGAAGATCTGCAGGCCAATATTTTTTATACAATTCTCCATGATTTCCATCTACATCATAACCTAATCCTGTAATGTAGTTTGTAAGTGCATCTATCCATACATAAACAACATGCTTTGGATCAAAATCAACAGGAATTGACCATTTAAAAGTTGTACGTGATACACATAAATCTTGTAATCCTGGTTTTAAGAAATTATTCATCATTTCATTTTTTCTAGAAACTGGTTGAATAAATTCTGGATGTTCTTCTATATGTTGAATTAAACGATCAGCATATTTAGATAATTTAAAGAAATAAGCTTCTTCTTTTGCATCATGAACTTCTCCACCACAATCTGGACACTTTCCATCTACTAATTGTGATTCTGTAAAAAATGATTCACAAGCTGTACAATATTTACCTTCATAATGTCCTAAATAAATATCCCCTTGATCATATAATTTCTTAAAGATTTTTTGAACTTGTTTAATATGATATTCATCTGTTGTTCTCATAAATTTATCATATGTTGTATCCATTAAATCCCAAATATTTTTTACAATTGCTGCCTTTTCATCAACAAATTGCTTTGGATGTATTCCTGCTTCTTTAGCTTTTAATTCAATTTTTTGTCCATGTTCATCTGTCCCAGTTTGAAAATAAACATTATATCCTTCTTGTCTTTTACTTCTGACAATAGCATCTGCTAAAATAATTTCATACGTATTTCCAATATGCGGCTTACCAGAAGTATACGTAATTGCTGTTGTTAAATAATAATCTTTTGGATCTTTCATCATTTTTCTCCTTTCAAAATAAAAAACGTCCTATAAAAGGACGTATTATACGTGGTACCACCTTTTTTACACATCAGTGTCTCTCATTTCCTTAACGCAGATTCACGATTATTCCTACATATCGAAATAATAGCTCCCAGACCATTTTCATAAAAACTTGTACTATTTTTCACCAACCAATAGCTCTCTTAAACTCCTTTTTAATCTCTTCTGTTCATCGCTTTTTATTACCATTTAACATTAACAAATATCATTGATATTGTCAACACTATTTGACTCTTTCTTATGAACAAAATGGATACCAAAATCTTAAAATATATATCTTTTTATTAAAAAGGATAAATTCCTGCACAAGACAAAAATCAATCCTTATAAATTTATTTATTATAAACGATGCTTCACTTTAATGTTTGGATATGCTGATATAATGCTCCTATTAAATTAGCATCATTTTTAAAATAACATGGAACAATTTCAGGTTTATAAACATCAACACCTAAACCATTATATATCTCATCTAAATTCTTTTTAATCAAATCTATTAATAAAGACTGAGCACTAATTCCTCCACCTATTGCTACTTTTTCACAATCAAAAATAATATGAACATTAAAAATTTGAGTTGCTACTTCTAAAGCAAAACAATCAATAGCTTTAATCACTTTTTCATTTCCATTATTAGCCATATCAAAAATCTCAATACCTGTATATTCTTTATCTGTTTCAAGTTGTTCTTGAACTCTTTCTAATAATCCTTTAATTCCATTACGAGTAGACCATGCCCAATCCCAACTAACTGAATCCATTGCATTTGTTTTAATAAAAGAAAACTCTCCTGCACTAAAATGTCTTCCTGTATGTACTTTATGATTTTTAATCAAACATCCTCCAATTCCAGTTCCTAAAATAACAACTGCTCCATCTTGAATATCCTTCAAATTCCCATATCCTATCTCTGCATTTGCAGCACATTTCGCATCATTTCCAATTGTAATATGAGTAGGACATCTTTGACTTAATACTTTAACAGTTTCTAAATTTTCAATATACTTTAATGCTCCTCCTGTAAATTGATAACCTTTATTAGGATCAATAATACCTGGCATACTAATTGCCATTCCACTAATATCATTCGCATATTGATCATATATTTTACCAATTGTTTCAATAAAGTTTTCCAATGTATCCATTGGTGTTTTTACGCTAGATTTATATGTCATTTCTAAATCTTCTTTAATAAGTGCATATTTAATAGCACTTCCTCCTACATCTAAACATAAATATGTTTTCATCTTTAATCACTCCTTATTATCTATTTTACTGTTATTTTATTATTTTGTAAACCATTACATTATTGGCTGCTTATTTAATTAAAAATTTTTATATATTATTCTTGATTTTTAATTATAACAGGTGTATATTAACTTAAAATAATTTAACTAATTGGAGGCGTTATGAAAAAAATTAAACATTTTATTATATATATTGTTTTACAGTTTTTATATCGAGGTTTAAAAGTATTATATAAAAATGATTCTCGTATAATGTATGAACTTGATGGTTGGAAAAGTGATAAGACACTTAGGCTAAAAATCATAAATGGTCCTTCTATTACTTTTCAATATACTTATTTAAAAGGTATAGAAAAATTAAATTGTCATGATATAGACATAGATATTATCTTTAAAAATATGCATACTGCTTTTTTTGTATTTATTGGTCTTAAAAGTGTTAAACAAGCCTATTTGGAACATGATTTTATATTGAAGGGCGATATCTTTGAAAGTATGCGTTTTGTTCGTTGTGTTGATTTAGTAGAAATTTATTTGTTTCCACGTTTTATGACAAAACGTATACTCAATCATCATGAGAAAAGATATAAACCCATGTTGTTAGTTTATTTAAAAGCAATGTTAGGAGGTTAATATGAATCGTTTTGAATTTATGAATAAAACAAAATTAGTTGCTGGTGATAATGCACTCTTTCAGTTAGATTTTGAATGTAGTCGTTATCATATAAAAAAAGCCCTTATTTTAACTGATAATAATCTAGTTAAACTTAAAGTTGTTAATCATTGTCTTCAACATTTGACTATTCCTTATTATATTTATGATAATATTCCTGTTGATTCCTCTGTTTATACTATCAATGAAATAGCATCTTTATATGAAGTTAATCAATGCGATGGTATTATTGCGATTGGTGGAGGTAGTGTATTAGACAGTGCTAAAGGTGCTTATTTATTACTTAGTCAAGAAACTAACTCATTAGAAGATATTGTTGGTTTTGAAGCTGTTTTTAAAGGCAAAGAAATTCCTTTCTTTGCAATACCTACAACTAGTGGTACTGGTAGTGAAGCAACTAGTGTGGCCGTTATATCTCATCCAGATAAAAATATTAAAATGGAAATTATTTCTGAATATATTCAAAGTGACGTAACTTTTCTTGATCCTTTAATGACTCTTTCATTACCATTAAAGACAACAATTTTTACTGCAATTGATGCTCTTACTCATGCTATTGAGGCATATAGTTGTTCAGGAAAGAATCCTATTAGTGATATTTATGCTACAAGTGCAATATCTTTAATTATTGAAAATATTCATCAAATCATTGAACATCCTAATGATAAAAATATAAGACTTAATCTTGCGATTGCTTCTTATCTAGCAGGTTGTGCTTTTTCTAATTCTATGGTAGGAATTGTCCATGGTATTGGTCATGCTTTAGGAGCTGTTTGTCATATACCTCATGGTGAAGCTATGGCAATGCTATTAATTCCCTGTATGAAGTTTAATAAAGATGTTTGTATTGATTGGTATGGTGAACTTCTTTTATATATTGGTGGTAGTGAACTTTATGCTACAACTCCCATTCATCAAAGAGCTAATAAAACTATTGAATGTCTTGAAACATTACTTTATAGTTTAAATATGAAGATTTCTTCAAACTGTTCTTTAACTTCAATAAAATCATTAAAAGATAATCTTGATGATATCATAGAAAAGGCTATGAATGATGGTGCTATGATCGTAAATAAAAAAAATGTGTCTTATGATGATGTATATAATATATTAGGAGGAAAATATGGATATTAAAAAAATCGTTGATAATCAAAGAGAATTCTATTTGACTGGTGTCACTAAAAATATTCAATATCGTAAAAATGCTTTAAAAAATATAAAAAATTGGATAAAACAAAATGAAACAGAAATTTTAAGCGCTTTAAAATTAGACCTTAATAAAGATGCTGTTGAATCTTATATGTGTGAAATAGGTTTAACATTATCTGAATTAAATCATCAATTAAAACATATGTCATCTTATACAAAAAAGAAATATGTATATACTCCTATATCTCAATTTTATGGAACAAGTTTTGAATATTATGAACCTTATGGTGTAACCCTTATTATGAGTCCTTGGAATTATCCTTTTATGTTATCAATTGAACCTGCTATTGGGGCTATTGCAGCAGGTAATTGTGTTATC
Source organism: uncultured Erysipelotrichales bacterium (assembly GCA_910579135.1). Lineage (GTDB taxonomy): Bacteria > Bacillota_I > Bacilli_A > Erysipelotrichales > Coprobacillaceae > MGBC113645. The sequence continues at coordinate 5,990 of CAJTTM010000017.1, forward strand.
ATTAAACCTAGTGCTTATGCACCTCATATTTCTCATGTTATTTTTAAAATGATAAATGAAACTTGTGATAGTCGTCATGTCTATGTTATTGAAGGAGGAAGAGAAGAAAATATTCAATTATTAGAACAACGTTTCGATTATATTTTCTTTACAGGTAGTGTGAATGTGGGTCGTCAAGTCATGGAAAAGGCAAGTCGTTATCTTACTCCTATAACCTTAGAATTAGGTGGTAAAAGTCCTTGTATTGTTGATGATGAAAAAAGTTTAAAATTAGCTGCAAAACGAATTGCTTTTGGAAAGTTTTTAAATGCTGGTCAAACTTGTGTTGCTCCTGATTATCTTTTAATAAGAAAAGAATTAAAAGATGAATTTATAATATATATGAAAGCTATTATTAAAGATTTTTTTGGAGATTGCCCTTTAGAAAATACACAATTAGTTAAAATTATTAATAAAAAACATTTTGAAAGATTAAAACATCTTTTAGAAAATCAAAACATTATTTGTGGTGGAAAATCAGATGAAACCACTTTAAAGATTGAGCCTACTTTAGTGAATGACGTAGATGATGATAATGTATTAATGAAAGAAGAAATCTTTGGACCTATTCTTCCTATTTTAACCTATAACCATATCGAAGAAGCAATTGCATTTATTAATCAACATGAAAAACCACTTGCTTTATATATTTTTTCAGCTAAGAAAAGCATTCAAAATCAAATACTTCAATCATGTAGTTTTGGAGGAGGATGTATTAATGATACAATTATTCATCTAGCAACTTCTCATCTAGGTTTTGGAGGTGTTGGAAATAGTGGTATGGGAGCTTATCATGGTAAAAAAAGTTTTGAAACTTTTTCTCATACAAAAAGTATTGTCAAAAAAGCAAGATGGATTGATTTACCTTTAAGATATTATCCATATAATCAAATTAAAGATAAATTAATAAGATTTTTTGTGAAATAAAATTATATGACTTGATACAAAATCAGGTCTTTTTTTTACAAAAAATTAATACTCGTTTACAAAAAGATTACTTGCTTTTAATGTTTCATGATATTTAACTCAATTTAAATAGTTTATAAATATAGTGTAATTTTTTATATGAGGAGGATATTTATGAAAAATAAAAAATTATTAATAAGTATATTAGCTTGTATGCTAACGTTAAGTGCATGTGGTACTTCAACAACTTCATCAAAAGTTGATCTAAACAGTATGTCAATAGATGAAATTGTTGAAAATGCAAAAAAAGATGAAAAAATTGAATCAGTTGGTATGCCAGATACTTGGGCAAATTGGAAAGACACATGGGAAGGCATAACAAAAGAATATGGTATTACTCATCATGATACTGATATGTCTTCTGCTGAAGAACTATCTATTTTTGAATCAGAAAAAGATGATGCAACCAAAGATATTGGTGATGTTGGTCAAGCTTTTGGACCAATTGCAGTGGAGAAAGAATTAACATTACCATATAAGACATCCTATTGGGATAGTATTCCAGATTGGGCAAAAGATAAAGATGGAAATTGGATTATTGCATATTATGGAACAATGTCAATTATGACAAATACAAAATTAGTAAAAAATCCACCAAAATCTTTTAAAGATATCTTAAATGGAGATTACAAAGTATCTGTAGGTGATGTCTCAACTGCTAATCAAGCTCAATTTGCAGTTTTAGCTGCTGCAATTGCTAATGGAGGAAGTGAAAGTAATATTCAACCAGGCTTAGATTATTTTAAAAAATTAGCTGAACAAGGTCGAATTGATAAAGGTGAATTTTCAATATCTAGATTAGAGAAAGGCGAAATAGAGGTCGCTTTATTATGGGATTATAATGCTTTGGGTTATAAAGATCAAATTTTACAAAACAATCCAAACGCTTCATTTGAAATTAATATTCCTGCTGAAGGATCAATTCAAAGTGGTTATTGTACAATTATTAATCGTTATACACAAAGACCATATGCTGCAGCATTAGCAAGAGAATATATCTTAAGTGATCAAGGTCAGATTAATCTCGCAAAAGGTTTTGCTCGTCCAGTAAGAAGCATTAAATTACCAGATGATGTCAAAAACAAATTATTACCTGATGAACAATATAAAACATCAAGAATGATCAAAGACCAGGCAGCATGGGATAAAACGACAAAATCAATCGCTAAAGATTGGAAAGAAAATGTTATGGTATATGCTAAGTAGGTAATGTTATGGGTCGATTAGCATTTATATTATTAGATGGTTTAAATTTTGAAACTGCACAAAATCATCTTGGATATTTAGAACACTTAGTAGATACTAAACAATGTGCAAAATTACATGTTAATGGAGAGTTACCTTCATTATCAAGACCAATGTATGAAACAATTTTTACAGGACTACCTGTATCCCTTCATCAAATTACAAACAATCATATTAATAGGTTATCTAATCGGACAAGTATTTTTGATTTATGTAAAACAGCAGGATTATCAACTCTTGCTGTTGCATATCATTGGATTAGTGAACTTTATATAAAAACTCCTTTCAATGAACTGGAAGATATTATTTTACAAGATAACTCAAAAAAAATACAACATGGATTCTTTTATTATGAAGATACATTTCCAGATAGTCATTTATATTCTATAGCTTATCAAATGATAAATAAATATCATTCAGATTTTGTTTTCATTCATCCTATGAATATAGATTATAATGGACATTTATATGGTTCTAAAAGTAAAGAATATAGTATTGCCACTATAAATAATGATCTATATTTATCTACAATGATTCCTTTTTTATTAGAAAAGAATTATAGTGTTATTGTGGCTAGTGATCACGGAATGAATGAGTTAGGATTACATGGTGGAAATAGTTCATTACAAAGAGAATCTTTGATGTACGTGATTAATGATACTATTAACAAAGATAGTGTAATGACTATTAATACATTACAATATGCCCCATTAATGTGTAAAATATTAGAATTAGAACCGACAAAAGATATGGTTGAACTAGAGGTGAAGTTTAATGAAAAATAAAAAAAGTTTAATAGCATTAATACCTTTTCTTATTATTATTTTTTTATTTGAGCTAGCTCCATTGATAGCCATTATAGTACGAAGTTTTTCACCTATGGATGAAATTGGATTTACATTAGAACATTTTATAAAGATCTTAACAACTGATTTATATATTGATTCTATTAAAGGGAGTCTTATTATTGCTTTTGTATCATCAGTTTTAGGAATAATTATATCTTTTTTTGGTGCAAAAGCAGCTCATTCTAATCAAAAGACAGGAAAGATATTTAGAACAATATTAAATATTACTTCTAATTTTGCAGGTATTCCTCTAGCCTTTGCATTTATCATTTTATTAGGCAACACTGGAATTTTTACATTACTTGCTAAAAATCTAGGTTTTGATTTATTAAAAGTTTTCGATTTATATTCCATTAAAGGCCTAATTTTAACTTATATATATTTCCAAATACCATTAGCAACTTTATTGCTTTTACCATCATTTGACCTAATTAAAAAAGAATGGAGAGAAGCAGTAGAATTATTAGGAGGATCAAAATTGACATATTGGTTTAAAGTCGCTATTCCTAATTTATTACCAAGTCTATTAGGAACATTCAGTGTATTGTTTGCTAATGCGATAGCTGCATATGCGACAGGATATGCCTTACTTTCAAGTAATGCGATGTTATTACCTGTACGTATTTCTGAACAATTTGTAGGAGATTTAGTACAAGCAAAGGAATTTGGTTCTGCGTTAGCTGTTGTTCTTATGGCATTAATGGTTTTTTCAACAGTAATTTTAAATAAGCTTCAAAAAAATCATAAGGGAGGCAATAAAAAATGAAAAAAAGTTCTATATTAGATAAATTTTTTATTATTGTTATTTCTGCATATTTATTAATTCCATTAATATTAACATTTATTTATTCAATTTTTAATGAATGGACATCCATATTACCTTCTGGATTTACTTTTAAATATTATATTCAAGTTTTGAGTGATCCTTTATTTATAGCATCGTTATTAAGATCTCTAGTGATTTCGTTTATTCCTGTACTTGTTTGTACATTGGCTATGATTTTAGTAATGTATGTCATAACATTATATTTTCCAAAACTAGAGAGAATCATTGAAGTCTTATGTACTATTCCTTATGCTATTCAAGGTATTATTATTGCAGTAGGTGTTTTATCTCTTTATTCTGGAGTAGGAGGATTTATATCAAATAGATTTATTTTATTAGTTGGAACGTACTGTATTATTGTTTTACCTTATATTTATAGAGGGTTAAAAAATAGTCTTCATGCTATTCGTGTCCATACGTTAATAGAGGCAGCACAAATGTTAGGGTGTAGTAAACCTAAAGCCTTTTTTTTGATTATTTTACCTAATATGGTATCAGGTATTACCGTTTCTATGATGATTTCTATAGCAATGATATTTGCTGATTTTGTTATTGTGAATATTATAGGAGGTAGTTATTTTCAAACCGCTTCTATGTATTTATATAAGGCAATGAGTAAATCTGGACAGATGACAAGTGCTATTATTGTTATTTTATTTATAACGACTTTATTGATTTCTAGAATTGCTAATTATTTAGAAAACAAATCAAAATGAAAAGAGGAATAAAAATGGCTTTTATTGAATTTAGAAATATTATTAAAAAGTTTGATGATCATACAGTTTTAAAGGGTATTAATTTATCAATAGATGAAGGAAATCTTGTGACATTATTAGGACCTTCTGGTTGTGGTAAATCCACTCTATTAAGATGCTTAGCAGGTTTAGAGGAAGTTACTAATGGTGAAATCTATTTAGATGGTGTGAACATTACAAATTTACAACCTCAAAAAAGAGGAATAGGTATGGTTTTTCAACAATATTCATTATTCCCTAATATGAATGTTTATGAAAATATTGCTTTTCCTTTGAAACAAAAGAAAACTCCTAAAGATAAAATAGAGCAAAAAGTTTTAGAAGCATTAAAAATGGTAGATTTAGTTGGAAGAGAGGAGGCTTACCCTCATGAACTAAGTGGTGGTCAACAACAAAGAGTTGCTTTAGCACGTTCCATTGTTCAAGAACCAAAAGTTTTACTATTAGATGAACCATTAAGTGCTATAGATGCAAAATTAAGGAAATCTTTACAAGAAAAAATAAAATATATTCAAAAACAATTAGGGATTACAACAATATTTGTTACTCATGATCAAGATGAAGCAATGATTATGTCTGATTGTATTCACCTATTTAATCAAGGAAATATTGAACAGTCAGGTTCTCCAGTAGACATATATACATCACCTAAAACGAAATTTGCTGCTGAATTTATTGGTAATTATAACATTATAGAAAGAGACTCATTAACTAATATCTTTCCTTCATTATCATTAAATTCTTCTTATATTGCTATTAGACCTGAAACAATTCAACTTTCAAAAGAAAAAACATTAGATACAGATTATATTGGACAAGCAACTATTATCTCATACTTATCCCATGGTAATGTATTAAGATATAGTTTAAAATGCCAAAACATTAAATTCCATGCTGATGTTTTATTTAGAAGTTTTACTTTATATGAACCAAACAGCACTATATACTTTGGTATAGATCAACATAACATTTTGGAGGTTAATGATAATGCAGACATTTAATTTACACACTCATACATATAGATGTCATCACGCTTTAGGATATGATGAGCAGTACATACAAGCAGCAATAGATGCAAAAATGGAAGTTATTGGGTTTAGTGAACATCTTCCTTTTCCTAATGTAGAAATTGAAAGTGAGCGTATGTTTAATAAAGATATTGATGAATATTTAAAGACAATGCAATTATTAAAAGAAAAATATAAAGATAAAATAAAAATTCTTATTGGATTTGAAATAGAATATTATGATAATCAAAAAGATTATTTATTATCTATGAAAGATAAGTGTGATTATTTTATTATTGGACAACATTATAAATACTATGATGGATATAATTATGATTTTTATTGTGGTGATGAAGATGTACTAACATATGCGTATCAAATAGAAACAGCCCTAGATTTAGGATTAACAAAATATGTGGCTCACCCTGATTTCTTTATGTTAGGAAGAAGAGATTTTAATAAAGCATGTGAAAAAGCCTCACATATTATTTGTAAAGCAGCATTAAGAAATAATGCTATCTTAGAAATAAATTTAAATGGCTTAAGATATGGTCAACTGTTCTTTCATGATGAAATGAAACATGCTTATCCATATAGAGATTTTTATAAAATTGCAAGTCAATATAATTGTAAAGTTTGTTTTGGTTATGATGCTCATAAACCAGTAACACTATTAGAAAAATCAAGAATTGATAAATGCTTAAAAATATTAAAAGGTATTCAACTCCAATATGTTTCATCTTTTGATGAATTAGAAATAGAATCATGATCATATATTTGTATATTGATTTCTAGTTATGTACAAACTATTATGTAAATGAAAAAAATAGCCGATAAGCGGTTATGTTGGATAAGATATCTAAGACTATTTTAATTGACTTCAAAATATATATTATTTATAATAAATAATGTATTAAGCATAATGCTTTGATCCACATTGTTAGGGAAAATAACAATGTGGGTCTTTTTATTTATAGGAGGTTTTTATGAATAAGAAATGGTTAGATTTTATATTAATTATATTAGGTAATACAATTTATGCATTAGGTGTTGTTTTATTTATTGTGCCTGGAAAATTAATAACTGGTGGAACAACAGGTATTGCATTAATTATGAATCATTATTTTCATATTTCAATATCAATATTTGTCTTCATATTTAATTTACTTATGTTTATTATTGGAGCTATTATTTTAGGTAAGAAATTTGCGATTACAACTATTATGAGTACCTTTTATTATCCTTTTATACTAGGAGTATTTGAACATTTATTTGTAAATATTCATTTGGCTAATGATATTTTTATTAATACTCTTTTTGCAGGTGTTTTTATAGGTACTGCTTTAGGTCTTATTATTAAGATGGGGGCTTCTAGTGGTGGTATGGATATTCCTCCTCTAGTCCTTCATAAACTTATTGGCGTACCTATTTCATTGAGTATGTATAGTTTTGATTTTTTAATACTTTTAGGACAATGTGCATTTAATGATAGTGAAAAATTGTTATATGGAATTGTTTTAATCTTTACTTATACTTTTGTTTTAGAAAAAGTTTTAGTTTTAGGTAAAGCAAAAATAGAGCTTAAAATTGTAAGTGAGAAGACACAACAGATTAAACAAGAAATTCTTAAAGAAGTTGATCGTGGTGTTACATTATTATATGGTAAAACAGGTTATTTAGAGAAAGATTGTGAAATTATTTTAAGTGTTATGTCTAGTAGAGAACTTGTCCAAGTAGAGCGATTAGTTCATCAGATTGATGATAATGCTTTTCTTATTATTAGCAGTATTAATGAAGTAAGAGGATATGGTTTTTCTAAGAAAAAAAGATATTTAAAATCCACAAATAATTTATCTTAATTGATTAATATTATGCTATACTATCAATCATGAGGAGGATAGTATGGAGAAAATAGAAATAAGAATTGCGAGTATAGAAGATGCAGAAGCAATTTTAGATATATATGCCTATTATGTTAAACATACAGCAATTACTTTTGAATATGAAGTTCCTTCTTTAAAAGAATTTAAACAAAGAATTCAAAATACATTGAATAGATATCCTTATCTTATAGCTATAATAAATCATAAGATTGTTGGATATGCTTATGTTAGTCCATTTAAAGAAAGAGCTGCTTATGATTGGGCAGTTGAAACTTCTATTTATGTTGATTGCAATTATAAAAAGCAAGGAATAGGTAAAAAGCTATATCATGCCTTAGAATTGATTTTGAAAGAACAAGGAATTCTCAATTTAAATGCTTGTATTGCCTACCCTATTCAAGAAGATAACTATCTTGATAAAAACAGTGTTCAATATCATCAACATTTGGGCTATCAATTCGTTGGTGAATTTCATCAATGTGGTTATAAATTTAACACATGGTATAATATGGTTTGGATGGAAAAAATGATTGGTGAACATATAGATAAACAACCAACTATTAAACCTTTTAATGAAGTTAGAGAAATTATAAAAACAAAGTATCAGATCATTTAAAATGACGATCAATACTATATTCTATAAGATAGTCGTAGTTAGTTGTAAATATATTTTTGATAGAAAGGTTTACAAAATCATAATGAGGCGCATCGAAAGGTAGATACTTACCTTTAATTTGACAAATCATTTCTTTTTTTAATTCTTTGTAAATATCTGTTGATGGAGCTTGTGATTCTTTTCAAATCTGATTAGCTATACTTTTAAATTTTAACGGGAACGGAATTTCATCTTCTTGTTTAAGATTGTACTTTTCAATGATTTTGTTTAATAGATCACCTCATGTAATTTCTGTATCTATACATCTGTTAAGTCCATTTCCAATAAACAAGCTATTTTTTGGCACAATGTATCCTCTCCCCATTTATAAAAATTAATATATTATATGACCATTATCCCCCCCCTCTCATACGATTTCGTCAATAGCCAATAATGACATATAAAATATAATTTATATATATTCATATGCTTCCCATAAAATTTATTGAAATTAACAATACAAAAAAAGCCCAAGTAAAAACTTGGACTTTGAATATATATAATCCTATTCTTTTATAAATCACAAATTCCTTTTCCTTCTCCATAAATTGAGTACCAATCTGTATTAAAATCATCTACTGCTTTCTCTATATTTGGATTTGCAAAGATTTGTTTTAATACTGCTACTGGTGCTGTTATTGCTTCTGCTCCATTATTCAATGAATCTCTTACTTGTTGTACCCCTTTAAATGATGCTGCGATTATCTTACAATCATATCCATCTGTGATAATTCTTGTCTGTAATTGATCTATAAGTTCAAATGGATCTGCTCCTAAATTCCCTATCCTATTAACATAGGGTGCTATATAGTCTGCTCCTGCTGCTAATGCCATATAGGCTTGCATTAAGTCATATACTGCTGTTGCTGTAACATTGATTCCTTCTTTCTTTAATGCTTTGATAGCCTTTACTCCTTCATATGATACTGGTACTTTAATATAAACTTGATCATCTATTTCTTCTAAAATTCTATGTGCTTCTTTAATAATTGTTTCACAATCTTTTGATATCACTTGAATGTGTAAGCTTCTTTCTTCTCCGATAATATTTCTTATTTCTCTCATATGTTCAAAGAAATTCTTTGGACTTGTTGCCTTCACTATTGAAGGATTACTTGTCACTCCTACAATTGGCATATGATCTACTGCATCTTTAATTTCTTCTAAGTTTATTGTATCAATTATAAATTCCATTTCTCTTCTCTCCTTATAATGTTTGTTCTGTTCTTCCTATAATATCATCTTGTGTTTGTTTTGACAACACATTAAAGAATGCTGAATATCCTGCAACCCTTACAACTAAATCTTTATGTTTTTCAGGATGTGCTTGAGCATCTAATAACGTTTCTTTATCAACAACATTATATTGTACATGATATCCATGTAATCTATTAAAGAATGTTTTAATCAACATTTCAAGTTTTGTCTTATTCTCTTCTGTTGATAGTGTTGCTGGTGTCACTTTTTGATTTAATAAGACCCCTCCAGTAATCTTTTCAGTTTTTAATTTAGATACTGACTTAAATACTGAAGTTGGTCCATGTCTATCACAACTATGTGCTGGTGAACATCCTTCTGCTAATGGTGTTTTTGCATTTCTTCCATCAGGTGTTGCCATTGTTCCTTGTCCTTGTCCTACATTAGCTGAAATACTTGATGTTCCTGCATATCGAATACCACCAATTGGTCCTCTTCCATATCTTGTATTTGGATATTTTTGAATTTCATCAATATATGTGTCATAAGCTTCAACAACTAGGTTATCTACATAATCATCATCATTTCCATATTTAGGAGCATCATTAATTAACATATGTTGAATCTTTTGATTTTCTTCACTTGTAAAATCATCTAATAAAGCATTCCATAATTGTTCAGGTGTAATCCTCTTTTCTTCATAAACAAGTTTTTTAATAGCTGCTAAACTGTCTGCCATATTCGCAATTCCAACTTGTAATCCAGAAATAAAGTCATAGACTGCTCCACCTTCTTTGATTGTTTTTCCTCTTCCTATACAATCATCTGTTAATGCTGAACATAATATATCTGGCACATCTCTTTCTGAAGCTAAGTCTATTGCATTTTCTACAATAACACTCATTCTTGTGACTTCTCTTAAAGCTTTATCCCATGCCTCTAATAATTCTTCATATGAAGTCATATCCTTAAAATATCCACTTCCTTTTACAAACCTTTTTCCTGATGTCATATCTACACCATCATTCATAACTGCAAGTAAAAGTCTTGGGAAATTGATATAACTCATTCCTGTACATCTATATCCCCATTTACCAGGTACTGCTGTTTCTACACATCCAATTGCACTATAGTTATAAGCATCTTCTTCTTTAACACCCCAGTTTTTAAATGAAGGAATAATGACTTCATCATTATTAAATGCTGGCATTCCTGTTCCAAGCTTCATTACTTCAATACATTCATCTAAAAATTCTTTTGGTAATCCTGCATGATATCTTACTGTTAAGTTAGGTTGAGGTAGTCTTGTTTGAGCTACAGATTTTAATACCAAATAAGATAATGGATTAACGGCATCTTTCTTGTCTGGTGTTTGTCCACCTATTGTTACATTTTGATACATTGGACTTCCTGCACTACTTTGTGTATGTGTAAATGAACGAACTTTGTTGATTGTTAATGTTTTGATCCATAAGTTTGTAAGTAATTCTACAACTTCATCTTCATTGATAAGATTTAAGTCTAAATCATGTTTTAAATATGGATACATATATTGATCAAATCGTCCATATGATAATGAATGTCCATTTGATTCAATTTGTAAAATACATTGAATAAACCATACAGATTGAATAGCTTCTTTAAATGTTTCAGCTGGTTCATAAGGAACTTTCTTACAAATTCTACTGATTTCTAATAATTCTTCTTTACGTTTTCCTTCTGCCTGTTCTGCTTTTTCATTAGCTAATAAAGAAAATCTATGTGCATATGTTTTCACTGCTTCAATAACAATAAGAATAGCTTTATAAAAAGCATACTTATCAATACTCTCAGGTTTTGTAAGATCAAGATCTGCTTTTGCTTTTAAAGTTCTCTCTTCATATCCCTTTAATCCAACTTTTAGTAACTTTTCATAATTAACTGCTAAATGTGCATCACCTGCATTAAGCTTACCTTCCATACCAAAGAAACCTGTTTCCATAAAAGTATTCACTTCATCTGGAAGCAACGCCCCTCCCTTTGACCTTAAATTATTATTTTCCCAAAATGGAGCAATTTCTCTTAATTGTTGTTTTGTTTCTTCTGTAATATAGAAAACATCTCCATCACGTTTTTCAAAAGTATCTAATTCATTTATAACGAATTCTAAAGTATACTCTGGAAATATAGGAGCATCCTTATTAGAAGGCGCTTGATTCCCGACGATCAAGGTTTCATCTTCGATATAGATAGACATCTTTTCTAAGATATTCTTTAACATCAAAGCTCTTTTCATAACTGAAGGCTGATTTTGGTTTGCTTTATATGCTTCAGTTGCAAGTACTGCACGTTGGGCAGAAATATATGGTTTTTTATCCAATACTTGCTCTTTAAACTCATTCATTCTTGGTGTTAAATCGCCAAAATGTTCAACATTCTTCATTTCTCTTCTCCTTTTTCATTTGAAAGTTATTTTAATTTCGTTTTGTAACTATATCATAACATGTTTTTTTATAAAGTCAATGATAATTCCAAAAAATATATACATCAGTTTCATTCGTAATTAAATTATTTACATTTCATAAATATCATGCTATTATATGAACAAAGGAGAGATACAAACATGAAAGGTATAACGTTTAATATTCAAAAATTTAGTATTCATGATGGTCCTGGTATTAGAACAACTGTTTTTCTAAAAGGATGTCCTCTTAAATGTGCATGGTGTTCTAACCCAGAATCACAACTTGATAATATACAAATATTATATGATGAAGATAAATGTTCTCATTGTCTTAATTGTGTCAAATCTTGTCTTCATGATGCAATTGATCATCTTCATAATAGAATTGTTATCGATACAAATAAGTGCAAGAATTGTTTAACATGTGTTTCTCATTGTCCTCATGACGCTTTAAGTCATGAAGGAGAATATAAAGAAGTCAAAGAAATTGTTGATATATGTATGCAAGATATAGATTTTTATGAAGAATCTGGAGGAGGTATTACAATCTCTGGTGGTGAAGGAATGAGTCAACCTTTATTTTTAAAAGAACTTGTAAAGGAATTAAAGAATAATCATCTTCATATCGCAATTGAAACAACTGGTTATATTCAGCCTGCAATTTTTAAAGAACTTGCAGTCATGTTTGATTTATTATTATTTGATGTTAAGCATTATGATAGTAATCAACATTACTTAGGTACTCATGTTCATAATGAATTGATTATTGATAATTTAAAGTGGGCTATTGAAAATAATATAGAAGTATTACCTAGAATTCCTGTTATTCCAGATTTCAATGCTTCTTTAAATGATGCCAAAGGATTAGCAGATTTACTTGTTTCACTAGGAATTTCAAAGGTTCAACTTCTTCCTTTTCATCAATTTGGTGAAAAGAAATATACTTTATTAAATAGAGAATATGCATTAAAAAATAAAAAAGCTCTTTATCCAGAAGATTTAAAGGATTACCAAAAAATCTTCTTAGACAAAGGCCTTCATTGTTTTTTCTAGGAGCTATGCTCCTTTTTTATGATTTTATAACCTTAATATTCTGTTCTACTAAATATTCTTCAATATCATCAGGAATATTCTTATCAGTATAAATACAACTCACTTGATTTGTATCAATTAAATTGACAATTCCTTTTTGATTAAACTTAACAGAATCACTTACAACAATAACGTGTGATGCTTGATTCGCCATATCTCTAACAGCTTCACTACGCATATAATCATTACCTGTAAAACCAGTATCTTTCATAAACCCATCAATACCAATAAATAATTTATCCACAAAGAAAGATTGAGCACACTTTCTAACCATTGGTCCTACCATAACTTGTGATTCTCTTTGATATTCACCACCCAAAAGAATAATCCTAGCATGACCTTCTCTTCTTACATAATCTGCAATAAATGCAGAATTCGTAATAATTGTTATATCTTTTTTAGTAGATGCAATTTCTAATGCTAATAAGGCACAACATGATCCAGATTCTATCATGATTGTTTCACCATTTTGAATATCATCAACAACTTTTTTTACAATATTTTGTTTAATATCATAATGATAAGCTAATCTATTATTAATATCATCACTTTCATTTAAAGTTGCATAACCATGTTCTCTTATCACAATTCCACTATTCACAAGAATATCTAAATCTTTTCTAATTGTTACTTGTGATACTCTAAGTATTTCAGAAAGTTTTGTCACTTCCATTTTTTTATTTTTTGTTAGTAAATCTAATATTTGTGTATGTCTTTTGTTCATAATTATCACTCTTTTCTATTACAAGAATATCATATCATTTTTTCATTTACAATATAAATATCTTTCATTTCATAAAAAAACAAACATAAAACAAAACTGTTTATCTTCTATTAGAAAAGAGGTTCTTGAAGAACCTCTTATTTATAATATTCTATTATAAATTTTCTTTTTTTATTGTTATATATGCTCCCGCTGCACATAATGACAATAGAATAAATGGAATAATCATAGTAGAATCATTTGTTTTTACTTGATTAGTCTTCTTTTCTTCTTTTGTATCCTTAAGATTAATCTTTTCACCTAACACTTCTTCTTTTGTGTCTTCAGGATCAACAGTTGTTGGTATACTTGGAGTCACTGGTTGTGTAGGTTTTTCTTGAGGTTGTGATGGTTTTTCTCCAATTGTTTTTTTAATGAGTCCATCTTTAGCCTTTTTTAACATATCATATGCATTATCAATCTTATCTTGATCTGATGAAACCATTGCTTTTTTTGCTTCTTCTAATGCTACTTTTAAATCATTTATACTATCTTGTGTATAAAGTGCTAAATCAATCTTTTCAATTTGATTTATCAATTCATTTAATGATACATTATTTATACTCACAAGACTATTCTTAGCTCTTATAATATTCTCAATAGCTTCATTAATTTGTGATACTTTTGCATTTCCGTCTTCTACCAACTCTTTAGCTTTTGTAATCTCTTTATTTAATACTTCTAAACTTTTCTTAGTATATAACGTCTGATCCATTTTTTCCACTTCTTTGATAATTTTAATTAATTGACTATTATCAGCTCTAGGTTCCAAAAGGAGATACGCTTCTTGCACTTCTTTTATTGCTTTTTCAATATCTTCTACACTAGCATTATCATCTGGCATATTCATCTTAACATCTTCAACAATTTTCTTAAAGTTTTCTACGCTATTTGGTGTGTACAACTCTTCATCAATTGTTTCAGCTTCTTTTATAATTTTTTCTAACTCTGTTTTATCAACTTTTTTAACAAGGCTATCTAACATTTTATTTAATGTTTCTATTGCTGCTTTGACTTCTGCTTGTGAAACATTCTCATCTACATAAATTTTTTCAATATTATCTAAGGTATCTTTTAATAATTGAATGCTTTCAACTGTATATTGATTTTCATCTATTTCTTTTGCCTTATCAATTACTTCTTTTAATTCACTCTTATCAGCTTTTATTACAAGTTTATAATATATATCTTGTAATTTTTCTTCCATTTCCTTAATTTCTTTTTCATTAGCATTTGGATTATCCAAAATCTCTTTTGAAGATTCAAGCATTTTATTTAATAATTGATAACTATTAGGCGTATAATCTTTTCCATCAATTTTTATATATTCATCATACAATTTTTGTAAATCTTCTTTTAGTGATTTTCCATATACTTCAAATTCATATAAAGAGTATCCCCATTGAGTTGCTTTTTCTACTCCTTGCATTTTGACATAACGAACTAACTGCTTATCAAAAATAATATTATCTATACCACCATCACTACTATCTTCATTAAAAATTTCAAAATAAGTTTTATCATCTAACGATCCTAAAATCTTATATTTCTTTCCATACGCAGTTTCCCAGTTTAAAATAACTTGATTTATATAATAAGAATCACCTAAATTTATTGTTATGTATTCATTGTTATTATTATGTGAAGCCCATCTTGTTTTTATATTACCATCTACAACATTTTCTTCACTAACATCATTTGCCGCTTTGCTTGAAGCTTTTACAACTTTATTGATTGCAATATTTTCTAAATCTTGATTTGTAATTGTAACAATTAACTCACCTGTAACTCCACTACCATCATTTGCAGTAGCTACAACTTTCACTTGTCCATTTTGTTTTGCAGTTAATTTTCCATTTTTTGAAATACTTGCAAGTGTTGTTTCACTTCCATCTATATCATATACATTCCATGTTACTGATTTGTCTGTTGTATTTTCTGGTAACATTGATACCCTCATTTGAACTTCTTGTTTAACAGAAATTATTGTATCATCTTTTATTCCAGATAGAATAGTTATTGATTCTGGAGGTATTTTTGTAATACTATCACCATAAACTTCAAATTCCCATAAAGAGATTCCATAATCAGTTGCTCTCTTTGTACTTTGTAACCTTACATAACGAGCATTCTGAGATTCAAAAACAATTTCTTCAATATTACCTTGTCCATTATTTGTTTGATATAAATCATAAAATTCTTTATTATCTAATGAACCTTGAATTTTATATCCACTTGCATAAGATGCTTCCCAATATAATACAACTTTATTCACATCATACATATCACCTAAATCTACTGTTATCCATCCATCATCAATATGATCTCCTAAAGCCCATCTTGTTTCTATATTTCCATCTACTGCATCTTCTTTAGGATTTGAACCTTCAGCAGCCTTTACATAAGTAACTTTATTTAAGGCAAGGTTTTCTTTATCTTGATTTTCAATTGTAATCATTTTTTCCCCTACAATAGAACTTCCATCTACTGCTTTAGCTACAACTTTAACAACCCCATTTTGATAAGGAATTAATTTTCCAGTTGAAGTTATTTCTGCTTTCGTTGTTTCTGTTCCATCTTCATTATAAACAAACCACTCTACTCTTTTATCAGTAGCATTTTCTGGTAAAACTTGTGCATTCATTTGTAATGGTTTATTTTTAGTTATAATTTTATCTGAAGAAGATGATAATGTAATGAATGAGACTTCTTGAGAAATATTATAATTTCCATAAATATCAAACTCATATAATGAACATCCATACCTAGATTTCTCATTAGCATAAATACGAACATACCTTCCTTGTTGTTCCTCTTGTAATTCAAATCTAACAACTTTTTTTGTATTTCCTTCATCATTAACAGATGCTATTGTTCTCCAATTTTGTGCATCATCAGATACTTGAATTTCATATTTTGGAGGTCTAGCATCCTCCCAATTTAATATAATAAGATTAATATTAGCTTGAGTTTCTAAATCCACATAAATCCATGGATGTTGCTCACCAGCATTAGCAATCCAACGTGTTGTTATATCTCCATCTACTGCTAGATTTCCACCATGCTTATCATTATTTGAAGAAACTTGAGTTTGTTTTCCTTGTGAAAGACTTGCAAGAGTTTGTCCAGTTATTTCAACTCTTTTTTCACCAACAACACCACTACCATCTATTGAAGAAGCCTTAACTTTTATGACTCCATTCTTTTTAACATTGACAATACCTTCATTAGTAATTGTTGCTTTATCTGTTGGGTTTCCATTCTCATCTGTTATTGACCAAATAATTCGTGAATCCATAAGATTATTATTTGGTGATAAAATGGCTTGATAAGATGTTTTTTGTCCTCGTTGTGTTATTTTATCCAATCCTTCAATTGTTATATTTGTAATAATTTCTGTTCCAGGATTATCCAAAATTTCTGCATCAGAATGTGAAACAAGAATACCATTTATATATGTTGTTCCATTATCTTGATATTCAACTGTACTATTTGGATCAGTTAAAACAATAACTTTTGCACTATCAGCTAATATTTTTATTTTTTGTTTTCCTGTTACATTTTTTGCTAAATACATTCCTGTAACTGAATCATATAAATCATAATATTGACTACCTAAATCAATTTCTACTTCTTTACTTTCCATATATGGATTGTAATAAAGATATGTTTGATACATATCATTTTGATAATAATCTGTTTTATTACAGTCTAATTTTAAGATACCCTCAACATTTGTTTCTTCTATTAAAGAGCCTAGGTAACCAGTATAAACCCCACCATATAATCCAAAGTTGGTTGTATTTGGACCTGCTTTCCATCCTGTTGTTGCATTTTGTTTTGCATCACCTGTTCCAAAGAAATTTTGACCATTACTATTCTTTCTTAAAGATTCATAAGCCATTACATCTCCTTCAATCTTTCCTATATATTCACCATCTGTTTGATGCTCTTCGCTCCACTCAGTTGGTAAAAAATATCGAGATGCATTGACAATATTAATTGCCCATTTACCTGCCATTCTTGCATAACTTGGATCATATTTTGCAGCAGGTAAAATAGATGTCATTGGATATATTGAATTAAAGAAATAACAATATCCATTTCCTGGTTCTCCTGTCATCCCATAAACATCTCTACCATCTTGGGTATAATTAACTCCACCCCAATGTCTAACAGAACTTCCAGTTGGAGTTGTAATCCATTCAATATATTTTGTTGTATTATAGTTTGTTCCTTGTTCTGCATTCATCATTGTAGATAAATAAACTGCATCAATTAACATATTTTCATAATATGGATTATCACATAAACTATCTAAATAATCCATACATTCTTTTGCTTTATCTAAATATCTTTGTGCTTTCGTTGGATTTTTATCTTTAAATATCTTATATCCATAATATAAAATATTTGCTGTTCCTACAGCACTATCTGGTTGTCTCCAACCACTATGATCTAAAGGTTTCATATGTTCAAAATCAAAACATTGAATTCTAAACTTATCATCAGTTGCCATTAAAATATCAACCATCTCTACCATTTTATCAGCAACTTTTTCTTGTAATTTTAAAATTTCTGTTTTTCTCCAATTAGGATTTAAATATGCCAATCTAAAGAAATTTTGATTAGCAATCAACAAATACCAAAAATCTCCATAAGCATTAGAAACATGCTCCATATTTTGTAACTTACTTTGAGAACCATTAGGGACATTTGTAAAAACATCTCCTTTATCTGGCCAAAAATACTTTAAAGCATTATCTAGATATGTATTAATTTCATAACCACCTTCAATTGTATTTTTCCCTTTAAGTTTTTCAGGTAATTCTTTATCCATATCTATTCCCATCAAAGAAGCAGCAATCAATGCACTTACTATTGCTATAGATTCTTGATCATCCTCACCATCATGCCCATTTGCATTTGTAATAGGTCTATCTTCTCCATAAAATGCAGGAATCATATATCCCCCATATTTATCATCTCTATAAATAGTAGAATAATCTCTTCCTTCTTTAACAGAAAACTCTGTCTTTTTATCAAAATTAGTTGCTGTATAATCGAAAATAAAATTATGTAAATCTTTTCCTCTTTGTAACCAGTTCATTAATTTATAATGACTTGGTAAATTTGGCATATTTTCAATAGTACTTATACTTTGTTGTTTTAAATTTCTACCTTCTAACTCTTTTGCATGAACACCTGTCATTTGACAAAACATCATGACAAAAGATAGTATACTTAATAACCATCTCTTTTTCTTCATCTTTCCTTCCTCCTTGATTGTATTTTATCATTCATTTTCTATCTAAAGAAATAGCCATTTACTTGAAAAACGCTAAAATTCACTTTAATTTTTATTCATATTTCCATTATAAACACAAAAAAAGGCTGAGGGTTCAGCCATTAATTTTAAATCTCTATTGTACTAGTTCTTCTAAATGTTGATTTACACATTTTTCTAAAAACTCTTTTCCTCTTTTTAGAGCCAATGATAATTCTATAGTTTCTGGAGTGATTTGATAAACATTATCAAACCCTAAACTTTTAAGTATATCTACATCTTCTACTTTACCTGCAAAAGCATAAACATTCTTATTATATTTCTTTGCAATTTGTAAGACCCCATAAGGTGTTTTTCCAAATTGAGTCTGTCTATCTATTTTCCCTTCTCCCACAATAACAATATCACTATTTTTAATCTTATTTTCTAGTTGACAAGTTTCACTAACAATATCAAAACCAGCTCTTAATTCTCCATTAAGATAAGCTTTTAAGGCATATCCTAAACCTCCAGCAGCACCACTACTAGGAGTATGTCTAAAATCATGATGAAATAAGGTATCTGTTTTTAATGCATAATGATGCATTGCATGATCTATTTTTTCTTTTTCTTCTTCTAAAACACCCTTTTGAGGTCCAAATATATAAGTTGCTCCTTGTTGTCCACATAATATATTCACAACATCACAAACTCCTTGAATCTTTATCTTAGATAAATCAATCAGTTCTGATATATCAATAGTATGAATATCAAATAAACCTTGCATTGTAGGTTGAACTTCCTGATGATTTCTATCATAGAAATGAACTCCTAAAGCTTGAAGCATTCCTATTCCTCCATCATTCGTTGCACTTCCTCCTAAACAAATCATGATCTTTTTAACACGATGTAATAAAGCATTCTTTATAAGTTCTCCAAGTCCATAGGTAGAAGTATAATAAGGATTCTTTTGATTCTCTTCCAATAATTCTAATCCACAGACCTTAGCACATTCTATAATAGCTGTATCATTAACATATCCTACAGGAGCTTGAGTCTTATTTAACAATGGTCCACATACGTGATAATATTCTATATATCCATTCATTGATTTAACTAGAGTTTCTAAAGTCCCTTCTCCTCCATCCGCTAATGGACATAATAATGTTTCTATATCTTGATTTTGTTTAAGTCCTTTTTCAATAGATAAAGCTGCTTCATAAGCACTCATACTTTCTTTAAATGAATCAGGTGCAATAACAACCCTCATATTTTATTCCTCAAACAAACATCCACCATTGGTTGCTATAACGTTTTTATACCAATCAAATGATTTCTTTTTATATCTCTTATATGTTCCTTGCCCATAATCATCACAATCTACATAAATAAAACCATATCTTTTACTCATTTGTTTTGTAGATTCACTAACAATATCAATACATCCCCAAGATGTATATCCCATTAAATCAACACCATCTATCTCAATAGCATTTAACATTTCTCTAAAATGAGCATCAAAATAATCTATTCTATATTGATCATCTACAGTTCCATTAATTAATTCATCTTTCGCTCCCAATCCATTTTCTACAACAAATAATGGTTTTCTATATCTATCATATAAATCAACTAATGATACTCTTAATCCAATAGGGTCAATTTGCCATCCCCAATCAGAACTAGGAATATAAGGATTTTTAATTGCAGTCATTGTATTAGCTGCTGTTTTCTTTAATCCTTTATCATCTTTTGCTACACAGCTAGATGAATAATAACTAAATGAAACAAAATCAACTGGATATTTCTTCATAATTTCTAAATCATTTTCTGCCATTTGAATATGAATTCCCTCATTTTGAAACTTAGATAATAAATATGCTGGATATTCACCAAAGACTTGTGTATCACTATAACAATAAGTACTTCTCATATCTTGTTGTGCTTGTAAAACATCTTCTGGTTTACATGTATATGGATAATATGTTAATTTTGTAAGCATACATCCTACTTTAGCATCCTTATTTTTTTCATGAGCAATTTTAGTTGCTAAAGCTGAAGCAACAAATTGATGATGCATAGCTTGAAAAATCACTTCATTAAAATTCTTATTAGGGAAACGATCTTCTATTAATCCACCTGTTGTATAAGGGTGTCTAATCATTGAATCAACTTCGTTGAATGTTAACCAATATTTCACTTTATCCTTATATCTTTCACAAATGACCTCAACATATTTTACAAACATATCTACGACTTCTCTTGAATACCAACCATCATAATTTAATACTATATTTAAAGGTGGTTCATAATGTGACATAGTCACTAATGGTTCAATTCCATATTTATGACATTCATCAAAGATATCATCATAGAATTTTAAACCTTCTTCATTTGGTTCTTTATCATCACCATTAGGGAATATACGTGACCATGCTATTGAGAGTCTAAATACTTTAAATCCCATCTCTGCTAATAATGCAATGTCTTCTTTATAATGATGATATCCATCAGCTCCATGTCTTTTTGGATATAAAGAATCATCTGTTGATTTTAATGCTTCTTCAATATCTTTTGTTGTTATTGCATTTTGAGCTTTATAATCTTGAACATCAACATCTAAATGATGTCTTGCACAATCTGAAACACAAATTCCTTTACCTCCTTCATTCCATCCTCCTTCATATTGGTTAGCAGCTACAGCTCCTCCCCATAAAAATCCTTTTGGAAATTGTCTTGTCATTTTTATGTCCTCCTGTTATCTTTAATTTTATTATATATCAATTTTTTCTAATATCTATACTTTTTAAATAGATTGGAGGACACATCCAAATTTTATAAATAAAAATAAAAAGAAATGAAAATTTTTTTCAAAAACTTTATTTTTCTTTTCTCATTTCTTCTATAACTTTTTCTATATTATTAATATCATATATCATTAATGACGATATACATACATCTAGTATATATTGAACTCCAATAGAAAACATTGTAGATTTTAATTCTAATTCATTTTGAAATTTTATAATTTCAATATTTTCATCAGTTATATTCAATAAATCTTCCTCTCTATTCGTAGATATAGAAATCGTTGGAATATAATGTTTTTTTAATAATTTTGCAGCTTCTATAATGATAGAATTAGAACCTGTACGAGATATAAGGATTGCAATGGTTGGAATTTTATTTAATTGTATATATTTTAAATGTTCTAAATGAGGTGAGGTATAAACCATACAATCTTTATTAATACTTTCAAAACGATAAGCAATCATTTTCGCAAGATCATAATTCATTCCTACTGCATAGAATTCTATTCTTTGAGCTTGTTTCATTAAATTAGTAATACGAATAATTTGATTTCTTGATACCATTGTTTTTGCATAATTAATCGTTTTAAAATAAGCTTGTGGTAATATCTCCATGACTTCATCTATACTTGTATTTTCTTGAAATGGTTTTTCTTTAATTTCTTTTTGTTTAATTATTTCAGGATATTCTTGAACATAAACATACTTTAATTCTGTATAACCTTTAAAACCTAATTTCTTAGATAGTCTAATAATTGTTGATGATGATGTATAACTTGCTTTCGCTAGTTGTGAGATATTCATATCTAAAATAGATTTTAGATTTTGATTAATATATCTAACAACTTCTTTTTCTTGTGTTGTTAAATTTTTTAGAGCATTCATTTTATCAATAAGCATGATTAATCACCTCAACTTTATTATAAATAAAAAAGACTGAATATACCAGTCTCATTTATCTAATGTATCACTTCTAAGATATAACAATCTCTTTATAGGAAGTATGACTAAATTGATTGCCAAAAGGATATAGGAAAATGAAGGATACATAAAGTTATACTTTAGTTAGTTGTAACTAACTACCTAAATAATACATTATTTTTTATTATTTGTCAATGAAAAACCACACTTGATTGCTCATAGAATTCATTTCGTTATTAAAAAAATCAAATTAAACACATGTGTTATTAATTTGATTTTGTATTGCTGTATTTTATTAATATTAAATTATTTGTTTTTTATAATTAAAAATAATAATAAACAATATCTTTCTTATTATTATAGTCATTAAATTTTTTACAACAAATTAATTGCGTTTAGTTTGCCTCATTTCTCCATCTAAAATCATCTTATTAAGTTTATTTCCATTTTGAAAAATTTCCATTTGACATACTAAATTTATTTCATTCAATATTTCAATGATATTTTTTTCTAATGATTTACAGAATTCAAAATCATCATCACATATTGCCATCTTAATCATACTATTCTTACTCCCCATATATTTCTATTTTTTATCTAAAATCGCATTAAGCGTAGCCTTTATTATACTTAATTCATATTGATTACAATTTTTTAATTTTCTACATATAAAATCATAATCATCTAAAGTTAGATTTATATTATCATAATAAAGAGAATTAGCATCAATCATTAAAATATTAATAATTTTCTTTAACGCTTTATTGCTTGGCAACTTATTTTCATTTTCAATTTTTAATAAATATCTATCTGATATATCTACCTTTTCTGCTAACTCAGCTATAGTTAAATTACTATTAAGTCTAGCCTCTCTAATTATATTACCATAATTGTTCATATTTTTCTCCATTAACTGTTCACCTCGTTAAAAGTGTAATAATTAATGCAATAAAATAACATGATATGGCGGTTCGTTTATTCAGAACTGTTCATTCATATATTAAATTGTATCATATCATATAAAGCTATAATTCTATTATTTAATGAGGATAAAATTTTTCCTACATAAATATATATTTCACTTCATACATTACAATTATCTACAATATTATCTTGATAATACTTAAAAAAGTAAATTATTTTTTAAAAAGATATTAAAACTAACCTCTAAAAAACATACTTTTAGAAAAACTATGTTTTATTTAATTATGTTATTTTATTATATAGATTTAGCTTGTAGTTAGAATAATTGACTAGACACTAATTGATTTCATTAAATTATAAATAGATATAACTACATCTTCAAATTCTTATAATCCCTATTTTAATATATATCCTTTAAGCATACAATTCATGAAACTGTCTCTCAACCTCTGATTAATATATGATAATATCTGTTATAACAAACAGTTTTTTTTACGCATACTTCATATGCCCAACTAAATAAAGTCTATATATTCATATATGTAAAAATTGATAAGAATGAGCTCCCATTCTTATCAATCACATACTAACTAGAGGTATTTATTTTAGCAAGCTTATCTTCCTTCTATTTCATAAATTTCTTAATTTCTCCACAAGCTATCTTATTACCAGAATTTCCTGATGGTTGACTATGAAAATCATCTGCGTGTTCATGAATAACAATTGTTCTGCCTATAATCTCATCAGGTTTAAATTTATCAATATAAATCATTGCCCATGCTATCCCTTTTGTTGAAAAAAGTGGTGGAAGGTCACCTATATGATAAGGATGTTTACATTCTTGGGGATTAAAATGTCCCAATGTTTTTTCATAGGGAATTTCCGTTAAATTTTTACATATTTTTCCCGCATGAATATGAAATGCATATACTCCTCCTTGACTTATATCAGATATTGGTAAATTTTTAATTTCATAAATCATAAGACTGCCTTTTAAACACGAATAAAAGCATACCGTTCCTTGGATTCCTTCTTTACCACTTATCACTGCAAAGGCACTTGGTTTTTTGTTTGTTATCATCTTTAGAATATCAGTTGTTAGTGTTGTTAATTTTATCTCCATTCTATCACCATCTTATTATATGATAAATCTTTTAAAAAATGATTTTATATTAAAACCTCTAAAGTCAAATTAACTTTAGAGGCTCATTATAATTTTTAATTACAGCACTTTTCTATAACACATTTTTCTTTTGAACACATTTGATTAATAGTATCTCTTATAATGATTTCTCCTGTTGTTTCCATAACAGCATCCTCATTAATAATTTCTCCTACACTATCTAAAATAATTCTTCCTGATTTTACATTCTTAATTGAATCTACATGCCCTTTGATACTTGCTTCTACTTCACTATATTCAAATGATAGATCTGTATCAATCATCGTGCAATCTATAAGTTTTAAATTCTTACAATAACATAATGGTTGTGTTCCTATAATCTTACAATTTATAAATGTTAAGTTCTCACTAAACCATCCTAAATATTCTCCCTTAACTATTGAATTCTTAACTATAACATCTTTACTATGCCAAAATGCATCTTTAGTATCTAAATATGAATCTGTTATTTCTACATTATTCATATACTGGAATGAATATTTTCCACTAAATTTTAAATTCTCTATTTTTACATTATTTGTATTTAAGAATATATATTGTGAATCAATTGTACTATCTTTAACTGTTATATCATGACAATACCATCCAAATTCTGGTGAATCAATAGTACAATGAGTTACTAGTGTATCACTACATTCTCTTAATATCTTAATTCCATCAATCTTACAATGATTAATAATTCCATGATGTGAATACCAAATTGGTGCTCTTGTCAGTTCATCTAATGAACTATTAATAAGTTCATAGTTTTGAACATGCCATAATGGATATCTTAAAGAGAATTGACAATCTTTGACTGTAATATTTCTTGTTTCTTTTAAAACAGATTCTCCATCTTTTGGTCCATCAAAAATACAATTTTGTACTAATGTATCTTTGATATTATATAATGATCTTTCTTCATCAAATGTTTGATTTTCTATAATGTTTTTATATTCCATAATTATTCTCCTTCTTTCTTAAATTGATATAATAAGTAATCTAAACAATCTATTTGTTTTTGATCTGCATGTATTTTTTCTAGTAGTTGACATCTATGTTGTTTAAGTAATTGACTCTTTCTTTGATTATCTTTATTGTTTATACATTCTATTACTAACTGAATAGTATTTTTAGAGCAACCTGAATCCTTTAAACACTTCTCTATTTGTTCTATAGTTAATTCATTATCCTCCATAGCTTCACCTCGTTTATTATTATATACAATCTTATATGCGATAACAAATGCTTATATTAAATAGATATCTATAACTTTGAAGCATAATTATTTTACAAAACAAATTTCCTCATTTATAATAAATATGAGGTGAATTTATGGAATTAAGAGTTTTACAATATTTTTTAGCTATCGCAAGAGAAGAATCAATATCTGGTGCTGCTGAATATTTACATATATCACAACCAACTTTATCTAGACAGATTAAAGATTTAGAAGATGAACTTGGGACAATTCTATTTGAACGAGGTAGTCGAAAAATCGCTTTAACTGAAGATGGGTTACTACTTAGAAAAAGAGCTGAAGAAATTATTAATCTTGTTGATAAGACTGAGGCTGAAATTATTAGTGATAAGACTTCATTAAATGGTGATATTTATATTGGATGTGGTGAAACCGAGGGAATGTTATTGATTGCGAAAGCCATCAAAGAAATGCATAAATACCATCCTGACGTAAGATTCCATTTACATAGTGGTAATGGGAATGATATTGCGGAGAGATTAGAAAAAGGATTAATTGATTTTGGAATTTTTATTGGAGATTTTGATATTACCCAATATCATTATTTAAAATTTCCATATAAAGATACATTTGGTGTTTTGATGAGAAAAGATAGCCCTCTTGCTTCTTTAAATTCTATCAGTGAAGGTGATTTAGAGGGATTGCCTCTTATTGTATCTGATCAAGGTTTATCTAAAGATTTTATTCCTAAATATGTTCTTAATCATGGGAATTACAATATTGTTGCGACTTATAATCTTTTATATAATGCTTCTCTAATGGTAAGAGAAGGTATAGGATATGCTTTGTGTCTTGATAAACTTGTTAATACTGATTGTATGAGTGAATTATGTTTTAGACCTTTAGAACCAAAGTCCGAGGCTGAAATTATATTTGTATGGAAAAAATATCAGTTATTTTCTAAAACGTCACAATATTTTTTATCTCTTATTCAAAAAATATTTACTAGTAAAGAAGGTCATGATGTATCATGACCTTCTTTTTAATACATTCCTTGAGGCATAGATGGTTCATCTTCTTTTATAGAAGCAACCCCTGCTTCAGTTGTAATAAACAATGCAGAAATACTAGCAGCATTTAATAATGCACTTCGTGTTACCTTTGTTGGATCTATAATTCCTTTGTCAAACATCGAAACCCATTGACCCTCTTTTGCATCAAATCCAATATCTTCTTTTTCTTTGATTTGTTGTTCTACAATTTCATCACCATTAAATCCTGCATTTTCTCCAATCTGCGCCATAGGAGCTAATAATGCATCTAATACAATTTTAATACCTTTTTGTTTATCAACATTCTTATCTTTTAGTTTATCTTTTAACGAAGAATATGCATTAACTAAGGTTGCTCCTCCTCCCATAACAATTCCTTGAGATACTGCAGCTTTTGTTGCATTTAAAGCATCTTCTATTCTTAGTTTCTTTTCTTTAAGTTCTACTTCTGTAGCTCCCCCAACTTTTATAACAGCAACACCATTAGAGAGTTTACCTAGTCTTTCAGCTAAATTTTTCTTACTAAATTCATCCTTAACATTTTCTATTTGACTATTGATTTCATTAATTCTCTTTTCTATATCTTCTTTTAATCCATTTCCACCAATCATTGTTGTGTAATCTTTTGTAATATGAACTTTCTTTGCAGAACCCAAATCGTCCATTACTGTATCTTTTAAATTCATATTCAAATCTTTATTAATGAATTTTGCTCCTGTTAAAGTAGCTATATCATTTAATATATCTTTTTGGTTATCCCCAAATCCTGGGGCCTTTGTCGCAGCAATATTAAATGTACCTCTAAGTTTATTAACAACAAGTGTTGAAATAACTTCTTGTTCAAAATCATCAGCAATCAATAATAAAGGTCTATTCGATTGCATTACTTGTTCTAAAAGAGGTAAAATTTCTTGAATTGTATTAATCTTATAATTCGTAATCATAATTAATGGATTATCTAAATCAATAGTCATTTTTTCTCTATCCGATACTAAATATGGAGAAACATATCCCTTATCATATTGCATTCCTTCAGCAATTTCTAACACAGTATCAAAACTATTTGATTCATCTACACTAATAACACCATTTCTACCAACCTTTTCCATTGCTTCAGCAATATATTTACCAATTGTACTATCTCCAGAAGAAATCGTTGCAACATTTTCAATCTCTGCATTTGTCTCAACTTTTTTAGAACACTCTAATATATATTGAGAGACTTCTTTACTAGCAAATTCGATACCTTCTCTCATTAATACTGGATTTGCTCCTTTAGATACAGCCTTCATTCCATCATTTATCATAGATTGAGCTAATATAGTTGCAGTTGTCGTTCCATCGCCAGCCACATCATTTGTTTTATTTGCAACTTCATAAACAAGTTTAGCACCCATATTTTCAAATTTATCTTCTAACTCTATTTCTTTTGCTATTGATACCCCATCATTTGTAATTAATGGTGTGCCATACCCTTTATCTAAAACAACGTTTCTACCCTTAGGTCCAATTGTGACTTTAACGGCATCAGCTAAAATATTGACACCCTTTAACATTGAATCTCTAACATCACTTGAAAATCTTATTTCCTTACTCATTTTCTCTTCCTCCTATTCAATAATTGCTAAAATATCTTTTTCATTTATAATAATGTATTCATCTTCACCAATATTAAACTGAGTCCCTGAATATTCTTTAAATATAACTATTTGATTCACCTCTAATAAGCTATCACACTTTGGACCAACTGCAATAACCTTTGCTTGATTATTCGCTTTTTCCTTAGGAGCAGTCAATATAATACCACTTGCAGTTGTCGTTTCAGCCTTCTCTTTTTTTAATATTACATTACTATTTAATGGTTTTAACATTTTCATTCCTCCTTTTTTAGCACTCTCCAACCACTTGTGCTAACAATGCTTATTATAACCCTTTTTGTGAACTGGAAATGAATTTTTAGCACTTATACAAAAAGAGTGCTAAACAAATAAACTTTTTCTCAAAAATGTTTGTGAAAATATTATTTTTCTAGTATGATAGATTATAAGGATATAGGAGGAAAATAAGATGGACAAAAATTGTTTATGTGATTTAGTTAAAGAACACGAAAGTACAATTCGTGGTATTTGTAAAAAATACTCAGATTCCCCAGGTTCTTTAATTAGCATTTTGAATGATGTTCAAGAAGATTTTGGTTTTTTACCAATTCAAGTTCAAGAAATCATCGCCCAAGAAACAGGTATTGCATTATCTGAGATCTATGGTGTTACTACTTTTTACTCACGTTTTAGTTTGACACCAGTTGGAAAACATAAAGTTAGTGTTTGTTTAGGAACTGCTTGTTATGTAAAAGGTTCTCAATCTTTATTAGATGGTTTTAAAAGAGCTCTAGATGTTGATGTTGGAGAAACAACTGCTGATAATCAATTTACTCTAGAAGCAACTCGTTGTATTGGAGCATGTGGATTAGCTCCTGTTGTAACTGTTGATGAAGATGTTTTTGGTAATACAAAAACAGAGGATATCGCCGATATTATCGGTAAATATATCGATAAGGAGGAAAACTAATGGATACTGTAACTTTAGATCGTATTCAACAAGAAAGATATGATGAGATTAAAATGCGTTTGACTCATGAACCATGTAAATGTAAACACATTATGGTATGTGGTGGTTCTGGTTGTCATTCAGCTAAGTCTGGTGAGCTTATTAAAGAATTAAGAAAGCTTATTAAAGATGAAAAATTAGAAGATGAAGTTGAAGTTGTTCAAACTGGATGTTTTGGTTTATGTACAAAGGGTCCTATTGTTTTAGTTCAACCTGAAGATACATTCTATTCTAAAGTTCAAGTTGAAGATGCTCATGATATTATTTCTATGCATATTAAAGAAAATCGTATTGTTGATCGTTTATTAGTTAGAGAAAATGATGGAAAAGTTGTTGAAAAATTAGATGATTTAAATTTCTATAAGAAACAACAAAGATTGGTTTTAAGAAACTGTGGATTAATTGATCCTGAAAGAATTGAAGATTATATTGCCTTAGATGGATATCAAGCATTGAAAAAATGTTTATTTGAATTGACACCAGAACAAGTTGTTAATGAGATAAAAGATTCTGGATTAAGAGGACGTGGTGGTGCTGGGTTTTCTACAGGTAGAAAATGGGAGATCTGTGCTCAAGTTGAGGGTGATATTAAATATGTTGCCTGCAACGCTGATGAAGGTGATCCAGGTGCATTCATGGATCGTTCTATATTAGAGGGTGATCCTCATTCTGTTATTGAAGCCATGGCTATTGCTGCTTATGCAATTGGCGGTCAATATGGATATATTTATGTAAGAGCTGAATATCCTATGGCTGTTCATCGTTTATCAACTGCAATTGAACAAGCTAGAGAAAAAGGATTATTAGGTGATCATATTTTAGGAACTGACTTTAGTTTTGATTTGGAAATTCGTTATGGAGCTGGAGCGTTTGTTTGTGGTGAGGAAACTGCTTTATTAAATTCAGTAGAAGGTAAACGTGGTGAACCTAGACCTAGACCACCATTCCCTGCTCAATCTGGTTTATTTGGTAAACCAACTTTATTAAATAATGTTGAAACATATGCTAATATTACTCAAATTATTTTAAAAGGAGCAGATTGGTATAGTTCTATTGGGACTGAACGTTCTAAGGGAACAAAGGTATTTGCTTTAGGTGGTAAGATCAATAATGTTGGTCTTGTAGAAGTTCCTATGGGTATTACTTTAAGAGAAATTATCTATGATATTGGTGGAGGTATTCCAAATGATAAAGCGTTTAAAGCTGCTCAAACTGGAGGTCCTTCTGGAGGATGTTTACCTGCTAGCATGTTAGATATTTCTGTTGAATATGATGAATTAGTAAAAGCTGGTTCAATGATGGGTTCTGGTGGACTTATTGTTATGGATGAAGATAACTGTATGATTGATATTGCAAAGTTCTATTTAGATTTCACTGTTGATGAATCATGTGGAAAGTGTTCTCCATGTCGTATTGGAACAATGCGTTTATATCAAATCTTAGATAAGATTACTAAAGGTCATGGAACTTTAGAAGATTTAGATAAATTAGAAGAATTAGGATTAGCTATTAAAGATATGTCTGTATGTGGTTTAGGACAATCTGCACCTAATCCAGTATTAAGTACATTGCATCACTTTAGAGATGAATATGAAGCTCATGTCGTTGATAAAGTATGTCCTGCTGGTGTATGTAAAGATTTAGTTGAATATACGATTATTGAGGATAAGTGTCGTGGTTGTACATTATGTTCTCGTAACTGTCCTGTTGGGGCTATTAGTGGTGCTATTAAACAAGTACATCATATTGATCCTAGTGTTTGTATTAAATGTGGATTATGCTTAACTAAGTGTAAGTTTGGTGCTGTTGTTTTAGGGAAATCTAAAAAGGAGGATGAAGAATAATGGCAAAGATGGTTCATTTAACAATTAATGGAAAAAACATAGAAACTCCTGAAGGATCTACTATTCTTGAAGCCGCAAGACATGCTGGTATTGATATTCCAACACTTTGTTATTTAAAAGATATCAATGAAATTGGTGCTTGTCGTATGTGCTTGGTTGAAGTTGAAGGTATGCGTACTTTACAAGCTGCTTGTGTTTATCCAGTTAGAGAAGGAATGGTTGTTAATACAAGAAGTAAACGTGTTAGAGAAGCAAGAAGAATTAATTTGGAATTAATTTTATCTAACCATGAAAAGAGTTGTTTAAAATGTCCAAAGAACAATCATTGTGAATTACGTACTTTAGCTGGTAAGATGGGTATTACTGATATTCGTTTTGAGGTTGAACCACCAAATAGAAGTAAGGATTTCACAAACACTTCAATTGTAAGAAATAATAATAAATGTATTTTATGTCGTCGTTGTGTGGCTGTTTGTAAACATATTCAAAAAGTTGAAGCTATTGATGTTACAATGCGTGGTATGAATGCTCATATTACAAATGCTTTTGATAGACCAACTGAAGATTCCGAATGTATTTTATGTGGTCAATGCATTACTGTTTGTCCAACTGGAGCTTTAAGAGAAAAACGTAATATTGATGAAGTATGGGATGCCTTAGGTGATCCAAATAAACATGTTGTTGTTCAAGTTGCTCCTGCTGTTAGAGCAGCCTTAGGAGAAGAATTTGGTTATCCAATTGGAACTAATGTTGTTGGAAAGATGGTAACTGCTTTACGTGATTTAGGTTTTGATAAAGTATTTGATACAAATACTGGTGCTGACTTAACAATTATGGAAGAAGGAACTGAATTATTACATCGTGTACAAAATGATGGTGTTCTTCCAATGATTACATCATGTTCACCTGGATGGATTAAATACTGTGAACATTTCTTCCCAGAATTTATTCCTAATTTATCAAGTTGTAAATCGCCACATATGATGTTTGGGGCTATTCTTAAATCTTATTATGCTAAGAAAGCAAATATTGATCCAAAAGATATGTATGTTGTATCAGTTATGCCTTGTGTTGCAAAGAAATTCGAAATCACAAGAGATGGTATGGAAGTTGATGGAAACAAAGATGTTGATGCAGTTATTACAACTCGTGAATTAGCTGCAATGATCAAAGAAGCAAGTATTAATTTTGATGGATTAGATGATAGTTCATTTGATAATCCATTTAATGAAGCAAGTGGTGCTGCTGCGATATTTGGTGTTACTGGTGGTGTTATGGAAGCTGCTTTACGTACTGTTGCAGAAAAGATTATTGGCAGAGAATTAGATAGTGTTGATTTCTATGAAGCTCGTGGTAAAACTGGAACTAAAGAAATCTTTATTAATGCAGGTGGAATGACATTAAAAGGATTAGTTGTTAGTGGTGTAGGTCGTGCAAAAGAGATTTTAACTGAAATTAAAAATAATGATGGAAAATCAGATTATCACTTTATTGAAGTCATGGGATGCCCTGGAGGATGTATCATGGGTGGTGGACAACCAATCTATGATTCAGTAACTCGCGAACATGTTGATGTCTTCAATAAACGTGCTAGTGTATTATATGATATTGATAGTCATAGTAAAGTACGTAAATCTCATAAGAATCCTGATATGGATAAATTATATGAAGAATTCTTAGGAGAACCAAATAGTGAAACTGCTCATAAATATTTACACACTCACTATAATGCAAGAAGTCGTTTTGGAAAGATAAAATAAGAGGATTTATTTATGAAAAAGGGTTTTAAATTTATATTAGTCGTTGCTTTATCTTTAACTATGTTTGGATGTCATTCTAATGAAAAGACAAGCATAAATATATTATGTCCAACTGGTGCTCCATCACTTTCACTAGTGAGTGAATATGAAAATCTTATCAAAGATGGGCATGTTGATTTTGTGGATGGTAGTGATACTTTAGTATCAGAACTTGTAAAAGATAATAGTGAATATGATATGATTATTGCGCCTATTAATGTTGGTGCTAAACTTATGGCTGAAAAACAGACTCAATTTCAACTTACAGGAGTCTTAACATGGGGAAATCTATATTTAGTTGGAACAGATGAAAAAGAACTTCAAAACGAAGGAGAAATTGCTTTATTTGGTAAAGGTTCTGTTCCAGAAAGAATATATAGCCACTCTGTTAGTCAATTTGATATTCATTTAAAAGCTAAATATTATAATTCAGCAACTCTAGTACAACAACAGTTGATATCTAAAAAAGTAAAAGTTGGATTGTTAGCTGAACCTTTAGCTACTGCAACTATTGCAAAGGCTAAGCAAAGTAATCTTGAATTAAGGATAATTGGAGATTTACAAATGAATTATGATCATGGACAGGGTTATCCTCAAGCGAGTATTTTTGTTAAGAAAGATAAAGATTTAAATGATTTATTAGATAAAATTGATGAATTTACTAATAATGGTTATCCTCATTTAAAGGAAAATATTGATAAAGTTGGTATTGAAAAGCTTGGATTACCTAATAGTGATATTGCAGTGAAATCTATCGAAAGACAAAATCTTCATTATAAAAAAGCAACTGATTGTAAAGAAGTTATAACTTCATTCTTAAAATCTTTTAATATTGAATTTAGCGATGATATGATACATGATTAGAAAATGTATTTCTATTATTGGATTTATGATGGTATGGCAGATAGTAGCGTTTATTGTTAATAAACCTATTATCCTGCCTTTTCCTTTTGAAGTTATAACAAAGATGAGCGAGCAATTAAGTGATTCATCTTTTTATCTTGCTATTCTTTATACTTTAATGCGTACATTTATAAGCTTTATAATTGCTTTAATATTAGGTATTACATTAGGGCTTATAAGTGGATTATCAAAGAAATGTAAAGAATATATATTACCAGTTATATCTATTCTTCAAACAATACCTCAAATAGCATATATTCTTATTATACTATTTTGGTTTTCATCATTAACATCAATGATTATTATTGTATGTTTAATGCTTATACCTGTGTTTTATTATAATACCTTAAATGGTATAGAAAATATTAATCCAGAATTGCAAGATATTATTTTGTTATATCATCAACCTTTATCATATACTATACCTAAAATCTATTTACCTCTTATTAAAAGTCATATAGTATCAGCGATAGATACTTGTTTACCATTAAGTTTAAAAATAGGTGTTATGGCGGAGATATTTGTACAAACAAATTATGGCATAGGTTCAAAATTATATCTTGCAAGAACACAAATTGATATGGTAAGCATTATTGCATTAACAATTTGGATGATTATTATTATCCTTATTATAACTGAATTATATCGTTATATAATTTTTAAAAAATAAATTATAATATGAAACGAGGTAATATTAATATATAAACAATATTATAATGAATACTTTATGAAATGCTTACAAGAATTAAAAGATACAAATATTTCTAAAATACAAAATGGTATGAAAAAATTAAAGAAAGAATTTAAAGAAGATGATTATGATACAGTTATTAGTCCTTTTGTAAGTGTAATGAGCAATCAAATTATTCCTTAGATTGATGGTAGTACTGTGAGTTTTTCGTTTTAGTATAATGTTAGGGGATTTTTGAGTATGGATTTTAAGTTTAAGATTTTTTCTTTTATGTCTGCAATTGGTTATGTTTATGCAACCGATGTTGGATAGTGTGGAGGGGCAATAAACAAATACAAGTAAACAAAGGGACTTTCTTAATCCTTAAAAGACTATGACATTAACGGTTATAGTCTTTTTTCGTGCAGTAATTACTGTATGAAATGAACTCCTATTACCCCAAGCGGAGAAATACCCAACAATGATATTCCGCAATCCAAACTCCCGACAAGTAACGAGAAAAAATCATATATAAGCACCACAATCAATCCATATCACAGGAGAACAAACCACCACACTCTACACAGGGGATAAGACAGTTATGCGAAAAATTGACGCACTTGTTGTTGACTATCCCAACACATACAAGCTGACAGGACAGGATGAGGTATCTAAGACCTATTCCTTTCCGAAGTCATACGTTAGTTACCGCAAACCAAGGGGTAGTCAGCATCAAGCATAGGAAACGAGCAAGGCAGATGATGATTGCAAAAAACAAGACAAAGGAGTCTTGAGCAAACTTAAATGGAAGTATGTTTGTATTTGTGGTAGAATAAATTCATTAAACAATTCTATAAAATTGGACTAATAGCAGAAAAAACAGCAGTTGCAACTAATAGGTGCCATATAGTTGCCCATATTTTCTATATAGTTGGTAGAGTGCAACTGGATAAATTAGTATATTATTACTATCAGAATTATACGGAGGTGCGTAATATGAATGAAAATCGATTAGCGGAAAATCTAATGTACTATCGCAAAAAGAAAGGACTGTCACAGGAAAAAATTGCGGAATATTTGGAGATCAGCCGTCAAGCCGTAACCAAATGGGAAAGTAATACTTCAAAACCAAACTCTGACAATTTAATTAAATTAGCACAATTATTTGAAGTTGATATTGATACATTGCTAGGAAATGAGGATGGAGAAAAATCATCAAAACAAGAGGAAGTATCAATAGGAAAAATGTCATGGATTTTTATAGGAATATCTGTTTTATGTATATTGACATATATCATTCACAGTGCATTAACGGACATTTTTAGTGTTGGGATATTCATCTGTATGTTTATTCTATGTATACCCATACAACTGTTCCTGCACATCTATTTTTCCAATGCGATAAAAAATAATTCTTTTAATGGAATTACAGGATTTGATGACAAGATAGAGTATAATATTTTTGAAGTGAAGAAACTGCTTGTACAGATTGATTTACATATTGGAATCATGTCTACTGTATATATTTTTCTGCTTTGTGTGATAAATGGGGTAAATTTGAAAATGCAATGGTTTAATAGCGTTCTGATTGTTGCATATATACTGAATTTTACCACAAGCATAGAAATGAGCAACTACAAAATGATAGATAAAATCTATCGCAGAGAAGATGATAGGAAACGTGCCAAACGCAGTATTCCAGCAACTGCAATATTTTTCTTGATATTATGTGTAGGGATAGGAATGGCGGCTATTGTATTTGAAATAAAGGGAATTGAGAATAATACACTGCCTGCGATGAAAATATGTGGATTGCTACTTTTGGGTATAATAAGTGCAACCACTGGATTCTTATTTGAAAATAGCAAAATAAAAAAGTGGAATCCTGCAAATACAAACTATAGAACAAATAAAGTAAGTATAATCAGTTTACTTATATGTGCGATAATGTATGGACTAATGTGTGTTGTATAAAGATATGTGGAGCATTTTTCTGATTTATTTGTAAAAATTAAATAAATATGTCATGTTAGAAGAAAGTTAAAAAAATTGAATACAGTTTACCTTTGGGTAGCGATTATCTTAACAGACAATCCGCTACCTTTTTTATTTTCAGAAACTATTAACATAGCACAGAAAGAATGAGGTATCAGAAATGATTGAGAACAAACAGGAAATCAGCAAGGACTTAGAAAAAGCAAAACGAAAAGAAACGCAAAGCCAAAAAACACCACACGTACATCATGGGCGGTATTATCGTGAAGTATTTTCCCAAATGTTACCGCTATGATGAAGGCGAGTTAAACCGCATCTTGTTAGTTGACTTTCAGATAAGGGAGTGTCAGCAGATTATATCTAAATTCAAAGCAGAAAACCGAGGTAATCAGCTATAACAAGAAGAACCAATAGAAAAGGTTGCTACCAGAAATATGTTTTATGGTGAAAAAGAAAAACACTGCTGGATGAAGAAATAGTTAATGATATAGCCTTTTTTACAGAGATATATGAATTTTCTGAAGAGTTTAATAATAGATTTCAATAAATAGAAGGAGAATTATCATTTGATAAGTTCTCCTCTTTTTATTATTCTAAAATCATATCAATATACTCTTCAATAAGTTTATCGATGTTATATTCCTTATTAACCCCTATTATTCTTTCTATATGTCTTTTTTCAATAACATTAACACCATGAAAACCACCTAAAATAGCACCAACCATAGAAGCTATTGTATCAGTATCTCCTCCTGCATGAATTGCACAATACAGAGCATCATTAAGATTACCATTTGTTGCATAAATAATCGCAAATACTGTTGGAATAGATTGGTTGACTTGCATTCCTGTTCCTATTTCTTCATATAATATACGAATAACATCATCTAGGCTTGTCGCTTTTTTTACTAAATCTACTGCTTGTCTTATAGAATATTCTACATAAGGTCCAAAGGAAGAAAATCCTTCTTTATCAAGCTGTAATCTTGCTATATGTGCTCCTTTTATAGCACTAGATATTATACTTTCAATAGTTGCATTTTCTTTTAGAGCAACACATATAGCAACTGTTATAGCAGCCGCTCCTGATACTGCTGAACTATTATAATGTGTTGGATAACATAAATCTAATGTATATTGAATAGCTTTCTTTTCATCATCTTTAGCAAGTAAAGCAATAGGTGATACTTTCATTGCTCCTCCATTTGTATCTTTTCCTATAAAATGTTTTTCTCGTTCTATTTCATTAATAACAATTCCTTTACGAAGGTTCTTGATAGCTTCTCTTGTTGTACGTCCAGTATATTTTTCAAAAACTTCTTTATCTTTTGACCATTCTAGTATAGCTTCAATCGCAATATTTCTATTAAAATGTCCATTATGTTTTAAAATAGTTTGCATAATATAGCAAGATGAACCAAAATCGTCTGTAATATGTCCTAGTTTTATCCCTTTAGTAATAAAACTAATAGATTCAGTATAATCTTTAACTCCATTAGGAAAATGTTTTTTAATATCATCATGATGACAATATTCTACAATTGCTCCAAAGGAATCACCATATGCTGCTCCATATAAAGCTCCTAACATCTTATCTCTATTCATATTTACACCACCCTTTCATTATTTTACTATATATTAAATCACAAAAAAAGAGTGTTATTTCAACACTCTTACATTAATAACTTGATCCATACCTTCAATTTCTTTTTCAATAGATTCTACTAAATCATCATTTGTATCAATTAAAGTATAAGCATAATCACCTTTTGCTTTGTTAACCATGTTTTCAATATTTAAATTTTCTTCTGCAAGCATTGTTGCAAATCTTGCTAGCATATTTGGAACATTCTTATGAATGATACAAATACGATATTTAGATTTTCTAGGTTCACTTACAGCTGGGAAATTCACTGAATTCACAATATTACCATTTTCAATATAATCTTTAACTTGTTTAACTGCCATTTTTGCACAGTTATCTTCTGATTCTGGAGTAGAAGCTCCTAAATGTGGGAAAACAATAATATTTCTCTTATTCAATAAAACCTCATCAGCAAAATCAGTTACATATTTACTTACCTTACCACTAGCAACTGCTTCAACAATATCTTCACTAACAACTAAATCACCTCTAGCAAAGTTTAAGATAACAACTCCATCTTTCATAGAAGCAATTGTTTCCTTATTAATAATTCCTTTTGTTTCTTTATTACTTGGTGCATGTAAAGTAATATAATCACTTTGAGAGAATAAGTTATCAATTGTTTGAGCATTATTAACCCATTTACTCATACCCCAAGCTGCACTAACAGACATATATGGATCATATCCATAAACTTCCATACCTAATTTAGTAGCAGCATTAGCAACATTGACACCAATAGCTCCTAAACCAAATACTCCTAATTTCTTACCATCAATTTCTGGTCCAACAAACTGATTCTTTCCTTTTTCTGCAATTTTAGCAACATCACCAGTTTGTTCATTGATCCATTCATATCCCTCTAATAATTTTCTACTAGACAAGAACAATGCACATAAAGTTAATTCCTTAACTGCATTTGCATTTGCTCCTGGTGTATTGAAAACAACAATTCCCTTTTCACTCGCTTTATCTAAAGGAATATTATTAACACCTGCACCAGCTCTAGCAATAGCCTTTAAATTATCACCAAAAGGATATTCGTGCATTGGTGCAGAACGAACTAAAACAACATCTTCATTTTCTGCATCCATATCAATATTATATTGATCATTAAAATATTTTAATCCCTCTTCAGAAATCTTATTTAATAATTTTACTTTATACATAATC
This sequence comes from uncultured Erysipelotrichales bacterium, assembly GCA_910579135.1. GTDB lineage: Bacteria > Bacillota_I > Bacilli_A > Erysipelotrichales > Coprobacillaceae > MGBC113645. The sequence continues at coordinate 45,681 of CAJTTM010000017.1, forward strand.
TCACCTATTTATTTTCCTCTTCAAATTTTTTCATAAAATCAAGTAACTTTTCTACACCCTCAACAGGCATTGCATTATAAATAGAAGCTCTAATACCTCCAACTAGACGATGACCTTTCAAGTTTGTCATTCCTGCTTCAATACTTTCTTTTACAAATTTAGCATCTAACTCTTTAGATGGTGTTGTAAAAGTGACATTCATTCTTGATCTATTAGCCTTGTCAGCTGCAGCTTTATAAAAATCACTGCTATCTAAATAATCATATAACATTTGAGATTTCTTAATACTACGTTCATACATAGCTTCAACTCCACCATTTTGATCAACCCATTCTAATACTAAACCACACATATAAATAGCATATGCACTTGGTGTATTATACATTGAATCTTTTTTGATCATTAATGAATAGTCCATTAATACTGGTGCATTTGCTGGAACATCATTTAATAAATCCTTACGAACGATTGCAATACCTAAACCTGCAATTCCCATATTCTTTTGTGCTCCAGCATAAATCATTCCGTATTTAGATACATCAACTTTTTGAGATAAGATATTAGATGACATATCTGCAATAACTGGGCAGCCATTTTTTGTAACTGGGTCATATTTATATTCAGTACCAAAGATAGTGTTATTTGCACAAATGTGTAAATAATCAGCATCTTCACTCAAATTTAATTCATCTTGAGTTGGAATATGAGCATAATTATCTTCTTTACCATCATAAGCAACATGAATATCTCCAAACTTAGTTGCTTCTTTATAAGCAAGATTTGAGAAGTTTCCTGTTACTGCATAATCTGCTTTTCCAGTTTTTAAGAAATTTAATGGTATCATAGAGAATTGTTGAGTAGCTCCTCCATGTAAAAATACGATTTCATAATTATCAGGCACATTCATGACTTTTTTTAATAAGGCCTTTGTATTATTAAAAATATCTAAATAGGATGACGATCTATGACTCATCTCCATTACAGACATTCCTGAATTTTCATAGTTCAACATTTGTTCAGCCGCTTTTTTTAGCACTGGCTCAGGCAACATTGATGGACCTGCTGAAAAGTTATAAACTCTTTCTTTTGTCATATTGACATCCCCCTTATTTTTATATTGTATGTTCCTATTATAGAGAATGTTTATATTATTGTCCAATGATTTTGTAATTTTTTTCACAATTTGTATGATTTATTCTAAAATATAGAAATTTTTTTATAAAATACACAAAAAAAGAATCTATTTCTAGATTCTTATAAAAGTGCAGCTCCAATTAATCCAGCATCATCTGAAAATTTCGCAAGCTTATATTTTAAATATTCAGGTTTAATATAATATTTTTTTGCTTTCTCAAATACTAATTCTACAAAATCAGGGTTAAAGTTTGCGATACTTCCTCCAACCACATAAATTTCTGGATCAATAACACATCCAACATTCGCAATTCCTTTAGCTGCAACATCTGCAGTTTTTTCAATTAAAGTAATCGCTTTTTCATCACCTTCATGATACAAATCAAAAATTTCTTTAGCACTTAATGGTTTCCCAAAAATTTCCTCGGCAATAATACTTAAACCATAACCACCACATTGTTCATTTAAACTTCCAGCATTTGTTCCTTTATGATGATGAGGATCTTCATTAACAATCATGTTATAAATTTCACCCGCACAAGTACTAACTCCATTAATTAATTCATTTCTAAATACATAAGCTCCTCCAAAACCTGTAGACATTGTAATATAATATACCGATTCATGTCCTTGTCCAGATCCTAAAATAGCCTCTCCAAGTCCAGCTACGTTCGCATCATTACTCATCTTTGTAGGTATTCCTGTTTCTTTTATAAAATGTTCAACAATAGGAAAATTATCCCAACCTTGTAAATTAGGTGGATTTAAAATAACTCCTGTATGAGCATCTAATGGTCCAGGACATCCTATCCCAATACTTTCAATCTCACCATTAAAGTTTTTAATAAAACTAATCATTGCTTTTAAGTTTTCTTCTGCATTTTTTGTTTTGTCATTAGGAGTTTTAAAATGATCTACCATATTCATTCTCTCATCAAAAATAGCACATCTTAAATTTGTTCCTCCAATATCAATCCCAACTTTATACATTCTATCAACCTCTTTTCCTTAAATATAATTATAAATAAAGATTTTTCATATGTCTAATGTTTTTAATATAATCAATACTCTTCTATATCCTTTTTAAATTCTGTATCTATACAATATTGTATAACTGATTTCATTTCTAAAGAAAGCCACTTATTTCGATGATATAAAAGCTGTTTCCACACCTCTATATCAAAATCAATAACATCTAAATATACCATCTTCCCTTCTAATACATCATTATCTGTAACATAATCTGGCAAAAAAGATACCCCTATTCCTTGTTTTACAAGAGAACATATTAAACTTGTATTCCCTATCTCTAATATAGGTTCTATTTCTAATGATAATTCTGCAAGCTTTTCATCTAATATTCTCCGATAGCTCATACCCTTTTCAGTAAGAATAAAAGGATATTGTAATATATCTTTAATTGTAATATTTTTCATATTAGCAAGTGGAGAATCAGCTTGAACAACAAAATGAACTTTTACTTTTTCTTCTTTAGCAATAATATATTCTGTATTATAGATATGACTATCCAATGTTAAGATGATATCTACTTCATTATGATTAATGAATCGAAACATTTCTTCTGTTCCAGAAGCATTTATCTTTAATGTTATTTCAGGATATTGTTGTCTAAAATTATCAAATCTCTTTTCAAGTAATGAGTGACATAAAGAATCAGCCATTGCTAAACGAATATGCCCATAAATGGAATGAGTATCTTGTATAGAACTTTTTAATTCTTTTGTAAGCTTTATCATTTCATGTGCATAACTAAGAACCTCTTTGCCCTTATCTGTTAATGCTATAGTATGATTAATTCTTTCAAATAGTTGACAATTTAACTCGTTTTCTAATTGTTTAATTTGAAAAGATATTGTTGATTGTGAATAACCTAAAACTTCAGCAGTCTTAGTAAAACTATTAAGTTCAGCAACGTGTATAAATGTTTTTAAGTTTTTTATATCCATTTTATTTCTCCATCTAATTTTTCGATTGTATTTATTGTTATTATCAATTTTACGAATGCTTTATTCTAATATATACTATATATGAAGAAAATACAAATAAAGAGGGCAAAAAAATGATACAAGATATTATTCAATACATATACCAATTATTATGGGGTGATTTAATAACTATTCCATTACCTAAAGGAAGTTCAATAGGATTATCTTTACTTGTTCTTATTCTTATTCCCTTAGGAATATTTTTTACAATAAAAACACGTTTTTTACCATTTCGTCTTTTTCCTGAAATGTTAAAAGTAGCAATCGAAAAAAGAAATATTACTCAAAAAAATTCTATTTCTGGTATTCAGGCTTTAATTATTTCTACAGCAACAAGAGTTGGTATGGGAAATCTTGTAGGTGTGGTAGCAGCTATTTCTGCAGGTGGTGCTGGCGCTGTTTTTTGGATGTGGATTACAGCATTGCTTGGATCTTCTACAGCATTTATAGAAGCGACATTAGCTCAACTTTACAAAGAAAAAGATCCTCTATATGGTGGATTTAGAGGGGGTCCAGCTTATTATATTCATCATTTTTTTGCTTCTAAAAAGAAGAAAAAATACTCTATTATAGCATTATTGTTTGCGATTTCTGGCCTAATTTGTTGGTGTGGAATAAGTCAAGTTATTGGAAATTCTGTTTCTTCTGCATTTGAAAATGCTTTTCAAATTCCTCCAGTTTATACAACAATTGTTTTAGTTTTTGTAGCCGCTATTATTGTATTGCGTAAAAATGCTACTGTAAAAGTTTTAGATATTATTGTTCCTATTATGGCTTGTTTTTATTTCTTAATAACATTATTCATTATTATCACAAATATCACTCAAATTCCTTCTGTTTTTCAACAGATATTTGAAGAAGCTTTTGGCTTAAAGCAAGTTGCTGCTGGAGGATTTGGTGCAGTTTTAATGAATGGAGTAAAACGTGGTTTATTTTCTAATGAAGCTGGTTCTGGTTCTGCTCCTTGTGCTGCAGCTGCTGCTGATATGAATCACCCTGTAAAGGTTGGTCTTTTACAATCTTTTGGAGTTTTTATAGATACAATACTTATCTGTAGTTGTTCTGCTATGATTATGCTTTTAACACCTAGTCACCTTACTCAAGGATTAGAAGGGATGAATCTACTACAAACTGCTATGCATTATCATATGGGAGACTTTGGTGTCATATTGATTGCTGTTATTCTTTGGTTGTTTAGTTTTTCTACTTTTATTGGTATTCTTTTTTATGCAAGATCTAATATAGCCTATATCTTTAATGATAATTGGTTATCTCAAACTCTCTATAAAATTTTAGCATTAATTATGTTATTTATTGGTGGACTTGCCACATATACATTTGTATGGGATTTAGGTGATATTGGTGTAGGACTTATGACAATTTTTAATATGATTGTTCTTGTTCCTATGTCAAAAGAAGTTATTCAATCTTTACATGACTATGAACATAAATAAGAATTTAACTTATATGTAAACTTTTGAAATTGATTTTTCATTTATATCCCTTAACACTAGCAGCATTATTGCTGTTTTTTTTAAAAGTTTACATAGTTATTTGAACTTATATATAGTTTCATGTATAATGTACTGTGCTAAAAAGAGGTGAAAAAATGAAAGATTTTTGGTATGAATTAAAACATGTTTGTAAACAATCAGGAGCTAGATATGGAATATTACATACACCTCATGGTGATGTTGAAACTCCTATGTTTATGCCTGTTGGTACACTTGCGACCGTTAAGGGTATTTCTCCAGAACAATTAAAAGAAATGAATTCACAAGTTGTTCTTGCGAATACATATCATTTATGGTTAAGACCTGGTGAAGATGTTGTGAAAATGGCTGGTGGTTTACATAAGTTTATGAATTATGATGGTCCTATTTTAACTGATAGTGGTGGTTTTCAAGTTTTTTCTTTAGGAAAGACAAGAAAAATCGAAGAAGAAGGGGTAACTTTTAAGAGTATTGTTGATGGAAAGAAGTTATTCTTATCTCCTGAAAAATCTATTCAAATCCAAAATGATTTAGGTGCTGATATCATTATGTCTTTTGATGAATGTGCTCCTTATCCTTGTAGTCATGATTATATGAAAAATAGCGTGGAAAGAACTTTACGTTGGGCAAAGCGTGGAAAAGATGCTCATAAGAATGAAAAACAAGCTTTATTTGGAATTGTTCAAGGTGGAGAGTTTGAGGATTTAAGAGAACTAAGTGCTAAGGAACTTGTGAAAATGGATTTCCCTGGGTATTCTATTGGTGGTACTAGTGTTGGTGAACCTAAAGATGTTATGTATAAAATGATTGAAGATGCAGTGAAATGGTTACCAGAGGATAAACCTAGATATTTAATGGGTGTTGGTAATCCCATTGATTTAATTGAAGGAGCTATTAGAGGTATTGATATGTACGATTGTGTTTTGCCTACAAGAGTTGCAAGACACGGTGCTTTAATGACACATCATGGTCGTATGAATATTAATAATGGTAAGTTTAAGTATGATTTTGCTCCTGTTGATGATAAATGTGATTGTTATACATGTAGAAATTATTCTAGAGCTTATTTAAGGCATTTACATAAATGTGATGAAATTTTTGGAAAGAGTTTACTCTCTATTCATAATGTTGCTTTTTTATTGAAACTTTCTAAAGATATAAGAAAAGCAATTCAAGAAGATAGGCTTCTTGATTTTAAAGAAGAATTCTTAAATGAATATGGTAGAGATGTATATGAGAGGGCATTTTAATGAAAGTAAGTGATTTTGATTTTGATTTACCTGAAGAGTTAATCGCTCAAACACCGCTTAAAAAGAGAGATACTTCTCGTTTTATGGTATTAAATCGCAAGAAACAAACAATTGAAGATAAATACTTTTATGATATTATTGATTATTTACATGAAGGGGATATTTTAGTAAGAAATAATACAAAAGTTATTCCTGCTAGATTATTTGGTATTAAAGAGGAAACAAACGGTCATGTTGAAGTGCTTTTATTAAAAGATAAAGGTAATGATATATGGGAATGTTTAGTTGGAAATGCTAGAATTATAAAGGTTGATACCATTATAAGTTTTGGAGGTATTTTAAAAGCTAAATGTATTGAAGTTAGAGATGAAGGTATTAGAATATTTCAAATGATGTATAATGGGATATTTTATGAAATTCTAGATGAACTTGGGACAATGCCTCTACCTCCTTATATTAAAGAAAAATTAGAAGATCAAAATAGATATCAAACAGTATATGCAAAAATAGCTGGCAGTGCTGCTGCTCCAACAGCTGGTCTTCATTTTACTGATGAAATCATTGAAAAGATAAAAGCTAAAGGTGTTGATATTTTAGATGTCACTTTACATGTAGGACTTGGGACTTTTAGACCTGTAAAAGTTGATGATGTTAATGATCATCATATGCATAGTGAATTTTATATGATTGATGAAGATGTTGCAAATCAATTAAATAAAGCAAAAGAAAATCATCAAAGAATTATTAGTGTTGGGACTACGTCTACTCGTACTTTAGAAGCAAATTTTAGAAAGTATGGAAAGTTTAAAGCAACTAGTGAAAATACAGATATCTTTATTTATCCAGGATATCAATTTGAAGCTATTGATGCATTGATTACAAACTTCCATCTTCCTAAGTCTACTTTATTAATGTTAATTAGTGCTTTTGCAGGTAAAGAATTTGTTTTCAATGCTTATCAACATGCAGTTGAAGAAAGGTATCGCTTTTTTTCATTTGGCGATAGTATGATGATATTATGAAAATCAACTATGATATAAAATTACAAGAAGAATTAGAAAAAATAAAAGATATAAGACCTAAATTATTATTACATGTATGTTGTGGTCCTTGTTGTAGTAATGTTGTAAAAGAGTTATCAGAATATTTTGATATTACAATTTATTATTCTAATTCTAATATTTATCCTAAAGAAGAATATACAAGAAGATATAAAGAACTATTAACTTTTATTAATAGATTTAATGAAGATTATCATCAAAACATTGAAGTTTATGAAGATATTTATAATCATGAAGATTGGATTAGTAATGAATATCCATTAAAAGAACTTCCTGAAGGAAGTTTAAGATGTAAATTATGTTATAGTCTACGTATGAGAAGAGCTTATGATTTTGCAGTTAGTCATCATTTTGATTATTGGACAACTGTGTTAAGTGTATCTCCACATAAAAATAGTCAATGGATCAATCAAATTGGAGAACAATGGCAAAAGGTGAAATTCTTATATGCTGATTTTAAGAAAAATGATGGTTATTTAAAATCTACTCAAATGACTAAAGAATACAATATGTATAGACAGAATTACTGTGGTTGTGAATTTAGTTATCAAGAGATGTTAGAAAGAAAAAAGAGGCTGTAACGAAATAACTTTTTTAAGAAGTTGATTTCATTCAGCTTC
>CAJTTM010000018.1 GCA_910579135.1 uncultured Erysipelotrichales bacterium
ATAATGATCAAAATGAAAAGACTGTTAACTATTTCATTTGTCAACAGTCTGAAAACTCCTAAATAGGAGTTTTAATCTACATAAGATATAGTTATATATCTATTTTTACCTTCGCCTTGACTTTCTGTCTTTAAATTAGACATTTTAGAAATAGTTTGATGCATAACTTTTCTTTCATCTGCTGGCATAGGATCTAATTTAATAGGAGTCTTAGTTCTTTGAACTTGTTTACCTAGTCTCTTTGATAATCCCATAACTTTTTTATATCTATTTTCTTTATATCCATTAATATCTAAACTTAATTCTACACGTTTTTTAAATTCATGATTAACAGCATTCTTTACAATTAAATTCAATGCCCTTAAAATCACACCATTTTTACCAATTAAAATAGAATTATTATTTGTATTAATATTACAGAATATTCTTCCATCTTGAATATAAGAAACAATTTCAACTTCAAAATCCATATTTGTAAGAGTTTTTCTAACAAAATCTTCCATATATGTTTGAATCATATCAGTAGTATAACATTCAATAACTACTTTCTTAGAAAATAAACCTTTTTTCTCTTCAATAATTTCATAATTTAAATCATCTAAAGCTATTCCTAAATCTTGACATGCAAAACTAATAGCATCATCTACTGTTTTTCCTTCATAAGTTTTCATACTTATTACCTCTGATCTTTCTTTTCAATGTGATATATTTGAATATATACAGTTCTAATAATAGTAATAATATTAGTGGTAATCCAATACAAAGACATTGCAGTTGGCATTGATAATGCAAACCATACAATCATTATTGTCATAAAATAATTCATTGTATTCATTTGTTTTTGTTGTGCTGATGGTTTATATCTAGGATTACGTTTTAACATAATTTGATTGATTTGAATTGCAAAGAATTGAGTAAATCCAACAATTAAAACAATAATCAAATAATTCCAATGACCACTAGTCACCATTGACATAGGTGTACTACCTAAATTCAATCCAAAGAATGTTGTATTATAAATAACTTCAATACGTTGTACTGCTTGCCACATTGCAAACATAATAGGTATTGTTAAGAAAGTAGTAAAAGAACCAAACATACTAATATCATGCTTTTTATATAAAGCCTGAATTTCAGCACTCTGTCTCATTTGAGAAGCTTGATCTTTACGCCCTCTATACTTTAATTGAATCTTTTCCATTTCAGGCTGAATCATTTGCATCTTTTGAGTAGATACTGTTGATTTAACCATTATTGGTAACATTAATAAGTTTACAAATACTGTCATACCAATAACCCCAACAACAATACCACCTAGATTATTTGAAATAAATAAAATTCCTTTTGCGATTGGAATCGTTAAAAGAAAATCAAATATTCCAGCTGACATTGACCATTTAGTAGATTCATTTATAGCTCTTTCTGCAATTAACTTACCAGTTTTAGTATCTATATTAGCAGTACATCCAACTAATATTGCTATAAAAGCAACTAAACCAAATATTTTCAAATATTTCTTTGTTCGTTGATCTAAATACATCTTTACTTGTCCATCCTCTTCTTTATTTTATCACGTAAGAATATTAAATCATTTTTATTACTTTCATATGAACACTCTAAAAACTTCTTTCTTACAATGATAATGTAATCAACATTTTGATTTTCATCAAAAACTTCTCTTGCCATCATTCTTACTTGCCTTTTTATCTTATTACGAATAACAGCTTTTCCTAATTTCTTGCTTACAGAAATTCCAATTCTTAATAAAGATAAATCATTTTGTTTGTAATAAACAACAAATTTCGCATTCGCAACACTATTTTTATCTTTAATAATTTTTTGGAAATCTTCATTTTTTCTAACTCTATGTAACTTATCCATATTTATTTAGAAAAAAAGCCACATAAAAGTGGTTCTTTTTTAATTAGGCAGATAAAACTTTTCTTCCTTTTTTACGGCGACGAGCAAGTACTTTTCTACCGCCTACTGTTGACATTCTAGCTCTAAAACCATGAGTTTTTGATCTTTTTCTCTTATTTGGTTGATATGTTCTTTTCATTTTTTACACCTCCAAATTAATAAATTTTTATACACAGTAAACATATGCTCCATTATTATATTGTTTTTAATACAATAAGTCAATGAAAAATTCAAAATAATGGCATTACTCCATAGTTTTTTCACAACTTATTCACAATGTGAAACTATTTATTCACATATGTGAATAAAATCAATTTTTTATTATTATAAGGGCTTTTTTATAGTGAATATCTTGTGATTAAAGAGTGAATATATAAAAGATATTCACATTTGTTCACAGTGCATAAATTTTTATTCACATATTCATTATCTTATATTTTGTGAATAACACTTCTATATCTATATATATCTTTATATTCATATGTGTATAACTATGTGAATATCTTTTAATTCTTTTTTTTTAGCTTTTATTTATTCACATTTTCCTTTATAATAGGAACGTGAGGTGAATTTATGAATCAGTTAGAAAAGCTTTGGGATGAAACCTTAGGTAAATTTAAAGAAAAAATTGAAGATATTGTCGTATTTGATTCTTATTTTTCTGATTTAAAAATTAAAGAAGTCCAAAATGATAAAATTATTATTCTTATTGATTTTAAATTTAATTTATCTTTTATAGAAGAAGAAAAAGATACTCTACAAAATATATTTAATTCTCTTTCTGATTATAATTATGAATTATGCTTTATAGCTAAAGAAGATTATATAGATCAAAATCAAAGTGAAGATATTGATATTGATATAGTTGATAATTTAAATGCAGAAATGACTTTTGAAAATTTTGTAGTAGGTAGTAGTAATAAAATTGCTCAAAACGCCTCTTTAGCAGTTGCAAGAAAACCTGGTACTTCTTATAATCCTTTATTTATTCATAGTCAATCTGGTTTAGGTAAAACGCATTTATTGAATGCGATTGGAAATTATATGAAGAAAAATAATCCTTCTACTAAGATTCTTTATACAACAAGTGAAGAATTCTTAAATGAATATGTTAAACATATTCAAATGAATAAGATGGATGAATTTAATAAAAAATATCGTCATATTGACTTACTATTGATAGATGATATTCAATTCTTAGCATCTAAAGAATCATCAAGTGAAGTTTTATTTAATATATTTAATGAATTAAAAAGAAATAATAAACAAATAGCAATCACAAGTGATAAACATCCTAGAGAATTAAAAGGAATGGAAGGACGTTTAGTAAGTCGTTTCATGCAAGGATTAACTGTTAGTATAGATACACCTGAATTTGAGACTTCTAAAGCTATTTTAAGAAAAAAAATAGAAGTAGAAAATGTTGAATATTCTATTAACGAAGAAGTTTTAGACTTTATTGCAAGTCATTTTAATAAAGATGTTAGAGAACTAGAAGGATCTTTAAAAAGATTATTATTCTTTAAGATCATTTCTACTAAAAAAACAAATGTTATTGATTTAGATTTTGCTTTAGAAGCATTTGCTGACTCTTATGTAAGTAATGCACCAAAAAAAGAACTTACCGTTGATTATATCAAGAAAACAGTAGCAGATTATTATAATTTAACTGTATCTCAAATTAATTCTAAATCAAGAACATCTAATATTATTATTGCTAGACATATAGCTATGTATCTTGTAAGAACACTTATAAAAGATATATCCTATATTCAAATTGGACATGAATTTGGTGGAAGAGATCATTCTACTGTCATGAAAGCATGCGATAAAGTTTCTAATAATATGAAAAAAGACATCAATTATAAAAAAGCTATTGAAGATATAAAAAGTAAACTTGTATAAAGTTATTCACACTTATGCACAACTTATTCACAGAAAAATATACTAAATATACTAAATATAACTATATTTTTCTACTTATTCACACTTATGCACAATATTATTAATATTAAAGATATTTAAAACATATATATATAAAAGGAGAAGATTATGAATTTTAAAATTAAAAGAACTGAATTATTAAATGCCTTAGTTAAAGTTTCAAGAGCTGTTTCTTTAAAAAGTCCTTTACCAGTATTAACTGGTATTAAGTTTGATTTGAAAGAAGATTGTTTAGTATTAACTGGTAGTGATAGTGATATTACTATTCAAACATCTATTAACGAAAATATTGAAATTATAGAAAAAGGTTCTGTTATTTTATCATCTAAATTTATTTTAGAGATTATTAGAAAAATTGATGGTGATATTGTACATATATTTATTGTAGATGGTAATCTTACTAGAATTGAAAGTTCATCTTCTAAATTTGATTTAAATGGAACACCTGCTATAGAATATCCAAGAATTGATTTAAGTCAAACAGGAAGTCACTTTCAATTAAAGTCTATGCAATTAAAAGAAACAATAGAACAAACTTCTTTTGCAACTAGCGAAAAAGAAACAAGACCTATTTTTACTGGTGTAAATTTTAAGGCTAAAGATAATGTTTTAGAATGTGTTGCGACTGATAGTTATAGAATTGCGAAAAAAACATTATATATAGATTCTGATATTTCATTTGATATTATTATTCCTAAAAAAAGTTTAATAGAAATTAGTAGAATTATAGAAAAAGATGAACTTATCGATTTATATGTTTCTGATCGTAAAGTTTTATTCGTTATTAATAATGTTTATATTCAAACAAGACTTATTGATGGAACATTCCCTAATATTAAAGCTATTATACCTGATACATTTAATTATTCATTAAATGTAAAAACTATAGATGTATTAAGTGCATTAGATAGAGCTTCATTACTTTCTACAGAACAAAATCATATTGTAAAATTAACTATGGATCCTGATAATGTTGTAATGTCTTCATTTAGTCAAGAAATTGGATCTGTTGAAGTTAATTTATCTTCAGCATTCTATAAAGGTGATCCTTTACATATATCATTTAGTTCTAAATATATGAATGAAGCTGTTAGAAGTATTAATACAGAAAAAATTGTTATTTTATTTACTGGTGAAATGAAAGCATTTGTAATCAAGGATATGGAGAAAGATGATATTATTCATTTAGTTTTACCTGTAAGGACTTATTAAGAGGAGTAATCCTCTTTTTTCTTTATTTTAAGCCTTTTAAGAGCATTTTCACTCATTTATAGATAAATTATGTATTTCAATAAAAATTGATTATAACTGGTAAAATTAATGATTTTATGTTATAATAGTTAAGCTATATTATAAATAAAAGGTGTGAGAAAATGAACAAAGTAAGAATAAAAACTGATTATATAACACTAGGTCAATTTTTAAAACTCGCAGATATTGTTGATTCTGGAGTAACAGCTAAATTTATCATTCAAGATGGTCTAGTCAAAGTTAATGGTGAAGTTGAAGTTAGACGTGGTAAAAAGCTATATAACAATGATGAAGTGACTTTTGAAGATAAAACTTATGTAGTTCAAAGTGATCATTAAAGATATCTCATTAAAAAATTTTCGTAATTATAAAGAGTGTCAAGTCAGTTTTGATCCTTTTATGAATATATTTATAGGTAAAAATGCTCAAGGTAAAACCAATTTATTAGAAGCGATTTATTTATTATCCTTATCTAAAAGTTTTAAAACAAATATATTAACAGAGATGATTTATTTTGATAAAGATTTTTCTAAATTATCAGCTTATATAGAATCATCTTCTAAAAATATTTTATTAGAGATAGTTATATCTAAATTGGGTAAGAAAGCTATGATTAATTCTTCTGAAATATCTAAGAGCAGTGATTATGTAGGATATTTAAATGTTGTTTTATTTGTTCCAGAGGATTTGATGTTGATTAAGGGAAGTCCTAAAAACAGAAGGAGTTTTATGGATATTGAGATTTCTAAGATATCTCCTATTTATTTATTTAATTTAAATAAATATAAGAAATTATTAAAAGAAAGAAATCAATATTTAAAGATATTACATGACAAACATCAAAAAGAAGATGATTATTTAGAAGTATTAAGTGAACAAATATCTAAATTATCAGTTGATTTAATTAAAAGAAGAATTGAATTTATTGATTTATTGAATGATATTACTAAAAAGATATATCATTATATTTCTTTAGATGAAGAGAAATTATTTTTAACTTATAAATCTAGTTTTAAAAAATATGATTATGATTATATTTTAGAAAAATATAGAGAAAATTATAGTAAAGATATTTTATATTCAAAGACAAATGTTGGTATTCATAAAGATGATATTAGAATAGATTTAGACGAACAAAATGCAAGTATTTATGCTTCACAAGGACAGCAAAGAAGTATTGTATTAGCTATTAAAATAGCTTTGTTAGAATTGATAAAGAAGGAGATAGGAGAGTATCCTATTTTATTATTAGATGATGTTTTAAGTGAATTAGATGATAGTAGAAAAACGAAGTTATTGAATCTTATTCAAAATAAGGTACAAACATTTGTAACAACAACATCTATTTCAGGAATACATCATGAAGTGATAAATAAGTCAAAAAAAATATATATTGAAGATGGTATGGTGAAAGGAGTAGAAGAATGGAAGAAAAAGTAGAACATAGTTATGATGAGTCTGATATTCAAGTCTTAGAGGGTCTTGAAGCTGTTAGAAAAAGACCAGGTATGTACATAGGTACAACTTCTATTAGAGGTTTACATCATCTTGTATGGGAAATTGTTGATAACTCTATTGATGAAGCATTAGCAGGTTATTGTAGTGAGATTAGAGTTTTATTAGAAAAAGATGATATTGTGAAAATTATAGATAATGGTAGAGGTATGCCAACAGGTATTCATGCGAAAACTGGACTTAGTACAGTAGAAACTATCTTTACTGTTTTACATGCTGGTGGTAAATTTGGTGGTGGAGGATATAAAGTTTCTGGTGGTTTACATGGTGTAGGAGCAAGTGTTGTTAATGCATTAAGTGAATGGTTAGAAGTTTTTGTTCATAGAGATGGTCAAATTTACTATCAAAAGTTTGAAAAAGGTGGTCAACCAGTTGATCAATTAAAAGTTATAGGAGAATGTGATGATACAGGTACAACTGTTGTATTTAAAGCTGATCCTATTATTTTTGAAGAAACAACTGTTTATGATTTTGATACTTTAAATCAAAGAATTAGAGAATTGGCATTCTTAAATAAAGGTTTAAAACTAGTTATAGAAGATCATCGTATAGATACTCCAAAGATAAATAAATACCATTATGAAGGTGGTATTAAGGAATATGTAAAGTATTTAAATAGAAATAAAACAGCAATACATGAAGAAGTTATTTATGTTGAAGATGAAGTTGATGATATTAAAGTAGAAGTGAGTATGCAATATAATGATGGTTATCAACCTAATATATATTCATTCTGTAATAATATTAATACTCATGAAGGTGGAACTCATGAAGAAGGATTTAGATTAGCACTTACAAGAGTTATTAATAATTATGCAAAGAATAATAATTTTTTAAAGAAGGATGATGAATCTTTAAGTGGTGATGATTGTAGAGAAGGATTAACTGCTATTATTTCTGTAAAACATCCTGATCCTCAATATGAAGGACAAACAAAGACAAAATTAGGAAATGCAGAAGTGAGAAAAATCGCAAGTTCTATCATTTCTACTGCATTGGATAAATTCTTATTAGAAAATCCAGATACTGCTAAAATTATTATGGATAAAGCAATTGTTGCTTCAAGAGCAAGAATGGCTGCAAAACGTGCAAGAGAAATGACAAGAAGAAAGACAGCATTGGATAGTATTGCTTTACCTGGAAAGTTAGCTGATTGTTCTTCAAAAGATCCATCTGAATGTGAAGTCTTTATAGTCGAAGGGGATTCAGCTGGTGGTAGTGCTAAAAATGGTAGGGATCGTAGAATACAAGCTATTCTTCCTTTAAGGGGAAAGATTTTAAATGTTGAAAAAGCAAGAATTGATAGAGTTTTAGGTAGTGATACTATTCGTTCAATGATTACTGCTTTTGGTACTGGTATAGGAGAAGATTTTGATATTAATAAATTAAGATATCATAAGATTGTTATTATGACAGATGCTGATGTTGATGGTGGACATATTAGAATATTGATGTTGACATTCTTATATCGTTTCTTTAGACCATTGATTGAACAAGGTTTTGTTTATGCTGCTCAACCTCCTTTATATTTATTAAGACATGGTAAAGAGGATCATTATTTATATAGTGATTATGAATTAGATAAGTTAAGAGAAGAATTAGGAGCAGGTGCAAAATATTCTATTCAACGTTATAAAGGTTTAGGAGAGATGGATGCTGAACAATTATGGGATACAACTATGAATCCTGAAAATAGAGTATTATGGCAAATTGATTTAGATGATGCTATGGAAGCTGATGCTATGTTTGATATATTAATGGGTGAAAAGGTAGAACCTAGACGTGAATTTATACAAGAACATGCTAATGAAGCTGAATTAGATTTATAGGAGGTAAATAATGGAAGAACGTGGAATTAAAAAGAGACCTTTAACACAAGAAATGAAGAAATCTTTCATTAGTTATGCAATGTCAGTTATTGTTCAAAGAGCTTTACCTGATGTTAGAGATGGATTGAAACCTGTTCAAAGACGTATTATTTATGGTATGAATGAACTTGGTTGTTATAGTGATAAACCATATAAGAAGTCAGCTCGTATTGTTGGGGATGTTATGGGTAAATATCATCCTCATGGTGATTCTTCAATCTATGAAGCTTTAGTTAGAATGGCTCAAGATTTTAGTTATCGTTATATGTTAGTTGATGGACATGGTAACTTTGGTTCTATTGATGGTGATGGAGCTGCTGCTCAGCGTTATACTGAAGCAAGAATGTCTAAAATTTCAATGGAATTAGTAAGAGAAATTAATAAAGATACTGTTAATTTTGTTCCTAATTATGATGGAGAAGAAAAGGAACCAGAAGTATTACCTTCACGTTTTCCTAATCTTTTGGTCAATGGAACAACTGGTATTGCGGTTGGTATGGCAACTAATATTCCACCTCATAATTTAGGGGAAGTTATTGATGCTGTGTTAGCTGTATCTCATAATCCTGATATTACTGTTATGGAATTAATGGATAATTATATTCAAGGACCTGATTTTCCAACTGGAGGATATATTTTAGGTAAGTCAGCAATTAAGAAAGCCTATGAAACTGGTAATGGTTTAATTGTTATGCGTGCTAAGACTGATATTATCGATATTCATGGTGGTAAGAAAGCTATTGTTGTTAATGAGATTCCTTATATGGTTAATAAGGCTAGACTTATTGAAAAGATGGCTGAACATGTTAAGGAAAAGCGTATTGAAGGTATTACTGAGATTAGAGATGAATCTAGTAGAGAGGGTATTAGAATTGTTATTGAACTTCGTAAGGATGTTCAACCAGAGGTTATTTTAAATCAGTTATATAAGTTAACTGCTTTACAGACTACTTTTGGTGTTAATGCAATTGCTTTAGTAAATAATGAACCTAAGACTTTAGGTTTAAAGGATATGATTAGTTTATATTTAAGTCATCAGGAGGAAGTTATTAGAAGAAGAACTGCTTTTGATTTAAAGAAAGCAGAGGATAGAGCTCATATCTTAGATGGTTTAAAGAGAGCTATTGATCAAATTGATGCTATTATTGAATTGATAAGAGGTTCAAGAACAACTGAAATTATTCAACAAAGATTGATGGATGAATTTGATATGTCTGAAAGACAAGCTAAAGCTATTAGAGAAATGCAATTACAAAGATTAGCTGGTTTGGAAAGAGAAAAGATTGAAAATGAATTGAATCAGTTATTAGAAGTGATTGCTGATTTAAAAGATATTTTAGCTAATGAAGAGAGAGTATTAGAGATTATTAGAAATGAATTAACTGTGTTAAAGGATAAATTTAGTGACAAGCGTAGAACTGAGATTATTCAGGGAACATTTGATTTAGAAGATGAAGATTTAATACCTCAAGAAGATATTATTATTTCACTTACTACAAATGGTTATGTTAAACGTATGCCTGTAGATACTTATAAGTCTCAAAATAGAGGTGGTAGAGGTATTAAGGGGATGTCTACTAATGATAATGATATTGTATCATCTATGATTAATATGAGTACTCATGATGATTTATTGATCTTTACTAATTTAGGTAAGGTTTATCGTTTGAAAGGATATAATATACCTGAATATGGTAGAACTGCAAAAGGTTTACCAGTTGTTAATTTATTAAATTTAGATAAAGATGAAAGTGTTAAATCTATGATATCTATTAATAAAGATAAAATAGAAGATGATAAAGACTTATACTTATTCTTTGTAACTTTAAATGGTATTGTTAAGAAAACACCTTTAGAAGAGTTTAAACGTATTAGACAAACTGGTAAAATAGCAATTGGTCTTAGAGAAGATGATGAATTAGTATCAGTTAAATTAACTTCTAATGATGATCAAATATTAATTGCAGCTTCTAATGGTAAATTAATTAGATTCGAAAATAAAGATGTTAGATCAATGGGTAGAACAGCAACAGGTGTGAGAGGTATTAATGTTGATGGAAGTCATGTTGTTGGTATGACTACTAATTGGGAAGGGCAATTCTTAATGGCTATTAGTGAGAATGGTTATGGTAAGATGTCACCTATAGATGATTATCGTTTATCACATCGTGGAGCTAAGGGTGTTAAGACAATTAATACAACTGAAAAAACTGGTTCTTTAGTTGCAATTAGAGCTGTTAATGGTGATGAAGATTTATTAATTATTACAAATCTTGGTATTATTATAAGATTACCAATGGAACAGGTTAAAGTTGCTGGTAGAAGTACACAGGGTGTAAGACTTATTAAGGTTGCTGATGATTCTATTGTTTCTAGTGTAGAAGTTGTAGATAAGAATGAAGAAGAGGAAGATGTCGAATAGATATCTTCTTTTTTAGTTACTTTAAGAAATTTTTATCAATTTATAGTTGATATATGAAAATTTTGTTGTATAATATTAGCAATTTGAGTAAAAAATGAAAGGGGAATCTTTATGAAGGTTAATAAAGGAAATAAATTAGCAATTAAAATGGTTATTGCTCTGATTTGTGGTTTAGTTGCTGGATTAGGATGCATTTTTTTAAGGGAAAACTTAATAGCAAGTGGTAATCAAGAAACTTGGAATACTATTAATAATATCTTATTTCAAGATATAACTGCTGAAGGTTCAGAAAATGCAATTGGTATTTTTTATATTGTTGGTCAATTATTTGTTAATTCTTTACAATTAATTATTGTACCTATGGTTTTTGTTTCTATTTGTTTAGCTATTTGTGTTATTACAGATACTAAGAAATTAGGAAGAATATCTACAAAAACTATTGGTACATTTTTATTAACAACAGTTTGTGCATTAGCTTTTGCAGGTATAGTTGGAGCTTTTGTATATAGTACAGGAGCTTTTAATACTGTCAATGTAGCTAATCTAACTGTTCAAAATGGAAGTACTGGAAGTAATCCATTAAATATTGTATTAAATATTATACCTAATAACTTAATTAGTGCTTTTTCTAATAATGGAGGAGTATTATCTATAGTATTCTTAGCTGCTGCTATAGGATTAGCAATGAATCAATTAAAGGATAAGATTAAATATTTAAAGAAAATATTTATTGAGGTAAGTGATATCATTTCAGTATGTTTATCATTTGTAATTGAAAAATTTGCTCCTATTGCAATATTTTGTTTATTAACAAGAACATTTGCTGCATATGGAGTTAATTATTTAAAACCAGCATTAGCTTATGTTGTTACTGTTATTATTGCTTTACTCGTCTATTTATTAGTTGCTTATCCGTTATATTTACTAACATTAGCAAGAGTAAATCCAAAACCATTTATGAAGAAAATAGTCAAAGTTGCACTATTTGGATTTTCAACATCATCAAGTGCTGCAACACTACCATTAAATAAAGATACAACAGTTAATGAATTAGGAGTCAACGAAACAATTGCTTCATTTACATTACCATTAGGAATGACTATTAATATGGATGGAACTGCAATCATGCAAGTTATAGCTGCTATCTTTATAGCTGCAAGTTCTGGATATAGTGTAACATTTTCGTCAATGGCAGTTATTGCAGTGCTTGCATTAATTGCATCAATAGGAACACCTGCAGCACCAGGTGCTGGAGCAATTATATTGTTTACTATATTAACAGGTATGGGTTATACAAATGATGCTGCATTACTTGCTTATTCATTGATCCTATCTATTAATAGACCAATAGAAATGTTAGTTACATCACTTAATGTTGTAGGAGATTCATCAACATCAGTCATTGTTGCGAAAAAAGAAAATATGTTAGATGAAGATGTTTATAAGAAATAAAGATTAAGCACCTCAATTTGATATGATTCTCTAAAGTAGACAGTATAAATAATTAAAATAATGTTTACCAAGGAGGATTATATTTTATTATGGGAAGAAAAAGTCAATTTACCAAGGAAGAGAAAATAAAAATAGTTCAAAGATACGATAGTGGTGATGGCTCACAGGAAACTCTAGGCAAAGAGATTAGTGTCGATAGTAAAACTATTAAAAATTGGATTGATAGATATCATGCATATGGTGAATCTGCTTTTGATGAAAAGGTTAATAATTCATCATATACAAAGGAATTCAAGGAAAAAGTTGTATTGGCATATCTCAATGGTGAGGGTTCTTATCGTCAGTTAGCTATAAGATACAAAGATAATGAACAGAGAATATGTTAATGAAACGAATCAATGGCCAACTATCTTTATCTCTTTTGCAGGGGCTAAAAACAATAAGGAAACAGCTATTAATTGTATAAATCAGGAAATTTTAAGAGAATATAGACGTTATCAGCATGTATTAAAAAATTTAGATGAGTTTGATCAACCTCTATTTGAAAATATTAAAAAGAGTTTATTAAATAATGAAGATATCTATAATCTATGGTCAATTATCAATTAAGTAAGATGATAGATTAGTTGATATAAGAAAAGAAAGAATATTTCTTAGAGGAGTATAGAAATATATTACTATTACCATCATATTATGATTTAAAGAATGAGAATAGTTATCACATGAATATGAGATTAGTAGTAATCAAGAGAATGGAAAAGGGAGAAGTGATATTGTCTTAAAAAGTAAGACAAAAGGGTTATTATTTGTGATAGAGTTTAAGTATACAAGAGAAGAAGAAAACTTAGATAGATTAGCAGATAAGACAATAGAACAGATAAAGAATAATCAATATGATAATGGATTAGATGGAAGAGTATTCTATATAGAATTAGCTCATCATGGAAAAGATGTTGTTATGAGATGGATTGAAAGGACATAAATTGTCCTTTTTTCAATATTTTATTTGAACTATTATATTGTTGTGGTATAATCAGTTTGTCTAATTGATATATTGGATAAGTAAGTAATAAATTATATTAGAGAACTTGTGGTTGGTGAAAACAAGGATAATGAGTTATTGAAATCTACCAATATGTTAAGTCAATTCGGTTGATCCGTTATCTCATATAAAGATATCATATGATATGAAATAGGGTGGCACCACGATATTATCGTCCCTTGTAAAGGTGTTTTTATTTTTATTAAAGGAGAGATGAAAATGATTGATATTGCGAAATTAAGAGAAAATCCAGAATTAGTAAAAGAAAATATGAAGAAAAAATTTCAAGAAGGAAAGTTACATTTAGTTGATGAAGCTTGTAAGATTGATAAAGAATATAGAGATGCTCTTACAAAAGCAAGTGAACTTAGAGCTAAGAGAAATAAGTTATCTAAAGAGATTGGTGCTTTTATGAGAGAGGGTAAAAAAGATTTAGCTCAAAAGAATAAAGAATTAGTAACAAAGATGGCTGATGAATTAAAAGAGTTAGAAGAAAAAGAAGGTTTATTACAACCTAAATTAAAAGAAATTATGATGAAAATTCCTAATTTCATTGATGATAGTGTCCCTCTTGGAAAAGATGATAGTGAAAACGTTGAAATTGAAAAATTTGGTGAACCATTTGTACCTGATTATGAAATTCCATATCATGCAGATATTATTACAAAATTAGGTGGTTTAGATAAAGATGCTAGTGGTAGAACAAGTGGTAATGGTTTCTATTATTTAATGGGTGATATTGCAAGATTATCTTCTGCAATGTTATCTTATGCTAGAGATTTTATGATTGATAAAGGATTTACATATTGTATACCTCCATTTATGATTAGAAGTGATGTTGTTACTGGAGTTATGAGTTTTGACGAAATGGATGCTATGATGTATAAAATCGAAGGTGAAGATTTATATTTAATTGGTACTAGTGAACATAGTATGATTGGTAAATTTAAAGATCAAATTGTAAAGGAAGAAGATTTACCTATTACTTTAACTTCTTATTCTCCTTGCTTTAGAAAAGAAGTTGGTGCTCATGGTATAGAAGAACGTGGTATTTATCGTGTTCATCAATTTGAAAAGCAAGAAATGGTTGTTTTATGTAAACCAGAAGAAGCTATGGATTGGTATAATAAAATGTGGTCTTATACTGTAGAATTATTTAGAAGTATGAATATTCCTGTTAGAACTTTAGAATGTTGTAGTGGTGATTTAGCTGATTTAAAGGTTAAATCTTGTGATGTTGAGGCTTGGTCTCCTAGACAAAAGAAATATTTTGAAGTTGGTTCTTGTTCTACTTTAGGTGATGCTCAAGCTAGACGTTTAGGTATTAGAACTAAGGGAGAAAAGGGAACTTATTATGTAGATACTTTAAATAATACTGTTTTAGCTTCTACAAGAGCTTTAATTGCTTTTATTGAAAATAATTATAATGAAGATGGAACAATTAATATTCCAGAAGTATTAAGACCTTATATGGGTGGTAAGTCAATAATTAAATAATTTATAAAAGAGGTTTAACATTTTGTTAAGCCTTTTTTATTGACAACTAAGTCATATTTTGATATAAATGAAAGAGGTTACAAAAATTCCCCTCACTTAAAATATGAAAGCGAGGTTTTTTTATGCGAAAAAATTATGATATTATAGTTGTAGGTGCTGGTCCTGCAGGGATAATGACTTGTTATGAATTATTTTTAAAGAATCCTAATTTAAAGGTTTTACTTGTTGATAAAGGACATGATGTTATGTATAGACATTGTCCTATTAAAGATAAGAAAATTAAAAGTTGTCCAAAAATCAAAGAACATTCAGGATGTTTACCAGCATGTTCTATTACTTCTGGTTTTGGTGGTGCTGGAGCTTATTCTGATGGTAAGTTTAATATTACAAGCGAGTTTGGTGGTTGGTTAACTGATTATTTAGATAATAATGAAGTTGAGGATGTTATTAGTTATGTTGATCGTTTATATTTAAAACATGGTGCTACTCTTAATATTACTGATCCTACTACTGATAAAATTCGAGAAATAGAAAAGAGAGGTTATGCAGTTGGATTAAAATTATTACGTGCTAAAGTTAGACATTTAGGAACAGAAGAGAATTTAAGGATCATGACTGAAATGTCTAATGAATTAAAGGAACATATTGATATGGTTTTTAAAACTTCTGTTAAGGATATTATGGTTGAAGATAATGAGGTTAAAGGAATTATATTAGATAATGGGAATGAAATTTATTCTTCTTATGTTGTATTAGTTCCTGGAAGAGATGGTTCAACATGGTTAAGTAAAGTTTTAAAGAATCAAGGATTAGAGCTTTATAATAATCAAGTTGATATTGGTGTTAGAGTTGAAACAAGTAATATTGTTATGGAAGAAATTAATAAACATTTATATGAAGGTAAATTTGTATATAATGCTTCAGTAGGTACAAAGGTAAGAACTTTTTGTTCTAATCCTAGTGGTCATGTTGTTATTGAAAATCATTCAGGTACAATGCTTGCGAATGGTCATGCTTATCAAGATCCAAAACTAGGTAGTCATAATACAAACTTTGCTTTATTAGTTTCTCATACTTTTAGTGAACCATTTAATGAACCAAATGAATTTGCTCATGAGATTTCTAATCTTGCTAATAAATTATCGAATGGAAGTATTATTGTTCAAAGATATGGTGATATTAAAAGAGGAAGAAGAACAACAGCGAAACGTTTAAAAGAAGGTTATACAAATCCAACTCTTATAGAAGCAGTACCAGGAGATTTAGGATTAGTTTTACCATACAATACAATGAAATCAATTATTGAAATGATAGAAGCTTTAGATCATGTCACTCCAGGTATTGCGAACGAACATACTTTATTATATGGAGTGGAAGCTAAATTTTATTCTGCTAGACCTAAAGTAAGAGAAGGTTTTGAAAGTGAAATTGATCATTTATATGTAGGTGGAGATGGAGCAGGTTTAACAAGAGGACTTGCTCAAGCAGGTGCTAATGGTATTTTAATAGCTAGAGATATTTTAAAAAAGTTATAATAGGAGAAAGTTATGAAATTAATAATTGAAGAAAACGAAAAAAAGATGAGTGAAAGTGCAATGTTTATTTTATTAGGTGCTATGATGCAGGATAAGAGAGTTAATATTTCTCTAACTTCTGGTAGATCGCCTCAAATGATGTATGATATGATGATACCTTATGTAAAAAATCAAGATAAGTTTAAAGATATAGAATATTATTTATTTGATGAAAATCCTTATATTGATGAAGAACATGGACCTAATTGGAATGATATGCAGGAATTATTTTTTAAACCAGCTCATATTGATGATAATCGTATACATATTATGAATAATGATAATTGGGATCAATATGATAATAAAATTAGACAAGCAGGAGGAATTGATGTAATGGTTATTGGACTAGGATGGGATGGTCATTTTTGTGGTAATTGTCCTAGATGTACACCTTTTGATAGTTATACTTATAAAATTCCTTTCTCTAAAAAACAAGAAGTCAATTCAACATATAAAGATAGACCAAGACAACCTCATACATTAACAATGGGAGCAAAAAGCTTAATGAGAGTTAAACATTTAGTTATGATTGTAAATGGTAAAGAAAAAGCTGAAATTTTTAAAAGGTTTATTAATGAACCTATTAATCAAGACGTCCCAGCAACAATTTTAAAAATGCATCCTAATTTTACTGTTATATGTGATAAAGAAGCTGCAAGTCTTCTTGATACAATTCAGTATGATAGATTATAATAGTAATCTAAATAACTTGGAGTATAAAATACTTCAAGTTTTCTTTTTGGACAAAATGTCCAATGACAAGTATGATTTATAACTTTATAATAGATTTATAGAAACATTTCTTTTCGTATTATGAAATTATATAAATAAAAAAAGAAAAACATCATTTTTATTAGTATAGAATAATAAGGAGGAATAAAAAATATGAACTTATTAGAAATAAGAAATGATGTTTTAAAAGATATAAAGTCTATGACTGTATTTAATCATCCTATGATGAGAGCTGTTTTCTCTCATAAGGAATGTGTAGAAGAACTGCTCTCATCTCTCTTTGATAAACCTGTACATATCAAAGATTCTCAAGTGGAATACTATATCAGTAATCTTCATGGAAAAGAATCAAGATTGGATATTCTCGTAGAAAGTAATGAAGGAGAAATCATAGATATAGAAGTTCAAAAGGAAAAAGAAGGATATACATTCAAACGATTAAGATTATATTTTGGTGGAACAGATAATCATTTTATCAAAAGTGGAACAAAGTATGGAGAAATACCAGATAGTTATATGATTTATATATATCATAAAGATTATTTTGAAAGAGGATTACCAATGTATAGAATCAAGAGAGTAGAGATGGAAAGTCAGGAAGAAGTGGATGATGGACAAGAGATCTATATAGTGAATGGAGAATATAAAGATGAAAAGGACAGTGATTGATGAATGATCCATGATTTTCATTGTATTGACCCTAGTGATATGTATAGTAAGTCAATCAAAAAATGGTTTAGGTATTATAAACAAGATAAAGGAGGAGTCAAAAAGATGTGTGAGATTACAAGGAAATGGATGGGAATTGGATATGAAGAGGGAATAGCCCAAGGCTATGAAAACGGAAAAGAAGAAGGTTATACAAATGGAAAGATGGAAACAATGAGAGATAATGTGACTTGTCTATTAAATACTAAATTAGGTTTATTATCAAAGAAAATGATTGAAAAAATTAATAATGGTAATGAAAAAGAATTAAATCAAATTATTATAGATATTTTTAATATTGAAAATGAAGATGATATATTAAAGTATATTCATTAATAAATTTTTAGATAGAAAGTAGGAATGAATTGTTGTAATCACTACGGTTGTAGTGATTTTTTTGTATTTGAGGCATTG
Source organism: uncultured Erysipelotrichales bacterium (assembly GCA_910579135.1). Lineage (GTDB taxonomy): Bacteria > Bacillota_I > Bacilli_A > Erysipelotrichales > Coprobacillaceae > MGBC113645. The sequence continues at coordinate 18,340 of CAJTTM010000018.1, forward strand.
TTTTTTGTATCTTACTTTAGATAAATAGATTTTATATATAAAATCAAGTAAGATGAAAATGGGAGGTTAATATGAAGTATTTTATAAAAGAAGATAAAAAATATAAAGAAACAGAAATTGAAATAAGATGTCATAGTTATAATAAAGAAATTGCTAATTTAGTAAATTATATAAAGAAAAATCAAGATTATATTATCGGTAAGAAGGAAGATATGAATTATTCTATTGTTTTTGATAATATTTATTATATTGAATCTGTTGATAATAAGACATTTGTTTATACTTGTGATGATTGTTATGAAGTTAATTATCCTTTATATAAATTAGAAGAATTATTAATGAGTTATAAATGTATAAGAATTAGTAAATCAATGATATTAAATATTCATTATTTAAAGAGTGTTAAGGCATTATTTAATGGTAAGTATGAAGCAATGTTAATTAATGATGAAAAATTAATTATTAGTAGAAGATATGTTTCTTCTTTTAAGAAAAAATTTGGGCTATAGGAGGTATTTATGAATAGATTAAAAAATATATTTTTAACTTTATGTTGTTCTTTTACTTTAGTTATTATTATTAATTGTTTGTTTTCTACTTTATTTGTAGATAGTAATTATATTTCTTTAAAAGATGTTTATATGGTTTTCTTTACTTGTTTTATAGTGAGTTTAGTTGTTAATTGTTTTAAATTAGAGAGTGTTTATTCTCATTATTTATCAGTGATGTCTATTATATTTATTATGGAATATATATTTTATGGAAAAGTGATTTTAATGTTTTCTAATATTATACCTACAATTGTTATTATGTCATTTATTTTTTTTGTTGTTTATTTATCTTTATTTTATGTTAATGATAAAGATGCTAAAAGAATTAATTCTATGATCAATAAAAGTAACTCATAGTTGACATAATGCAAAGTAAAATTGGTAGAAGCAACCAAACATTTTATTTATATTATAGGCAAGGAGGAAAGAAAATTGAATGTTATTGAAGTTAATCATTTAGTAAAAAGATATGGTCATGTTACTGCTTTAGATGACTTTAATTTAAGTGTTGAAGAAGGAGAAATATTAGGCTTGTTAGGCCCTAATGGAAGTGGTAAATCAACTTGTATTAATACCATATTATCTTTACTTAAATATGATCAAGGTACTATTAAGATTTTTAATCAAGATATGCATCCCAATCGTTATGATCTTAAAGCTGATATTGGAGTTGTTTTTCAAGAAGTTGCAGTATTTGATGAACTAAGTGTTAAAGAGAATATTGATTATTTTTGTGGATTATATATTAAAGACAAGAAAAAAAGAAAAGAGTATATTAAAGATGCAGTTGAATTAGTTGGATTACAAGATTTTTTAAAATATAAACCAAAGCAATTGAGTGGTGGTTTACTTAGAAGATTAAATATTGCTTGTGGAATAGCTCATAAGCCTAAATTAATATTTTTAGATGAACCAACAGTTGCAGTTGATCCTCAAAGTCGTAATCATATTTTAGAAGGAATTAAGACTTTAAATGAAAGAGGAGCAACTATTGTTTATACAACTCATTATATGGAAGAAGTAGAAATGTTGTGTCATAGAATCGTTATTATGGATAAGGGAAGGATAATTGCGAGTGGTAGTAATGATGAATTAAAAAATTCTATTGAGTTAAGTGAGCGTATTAGTATTGTTATAGAGGATATAGATAAGGAAATTATCAATTGTTTTCATCAATTAGAAGGGGTTATGAAAGTAGAAGTAGAGGATAATATTATTCATATTTCATATAAGTCTAAAGGTAATAATTTGAGTCAATTAATGGATTATTTAAATCAACATCATATTAAATATAATCGTTTGTACAGTGAAAGACCTACATTAAATGATGTCTTTTTAGAACTTACAGGAAAAGAGTTAAGAGATTGATGCATTTATTTGTTTATAATTTAAAATTATTATTAAGAAATAAAATGATGTTGTTTTGGACTTTATTATTTCCTCTTATTCTAGCAACTTTATTTAACTTGGCTTTTTCTCATTTGTTAGATAATGAACATTTTGAAATAGCTAAAGTTGCGATTGTTGAGGTTAAAGAAAATAAAGAATTTTGTAATGTTTTAGATGAATTGTCTAAAGAAGATGATAATCAATTATTAGATGTACAATATGTTTCTTTAAATAAAGCTAAAGATTTATTAGATAATGATAAAATTGATGGTTATTTAGTAATAGATAAAGAGATAGAATTAACAATTAATAAAAATGGAATATCTCAAACAATTATTCAAACAGTAGTAGATAATTATTATTCTACTGTCAGTACATTTAAGAATATTTATGAAATAAAACCTCAGACAATTATTAATGGTGTATTTAACGATTTGGAAATGAATAAAGATTATTTTAAAGAAGAAAGTTCAAATCATTCAGATTTAACTGTTATTTATTTTTATACTTTAATTGGTATGAATTGTATGTTTGGTGGTTTTTCTTCTATTACATTATCTACTAAAATGGAAGGTAATTTATCAAGACAAGGAACAAGAATTACTATTTCTCCAATACCCAAGTATAAAATATTATTATCTTCTTCTATTGCAATTTTTATAATTCATTATATTAAGATGTTGGTTTTATTAGCATATTTAATATATGGTTTAAATGTGCAATTTGGAGATCAAATAATATATATTATGTTATTAATGGCAATAGGAAGTTTAGTAGGTATTTCACTTGGTAATTGTATTAGTTGTATTTTAAAAACTAGTGAGGATACAAAGGTATCTGTAGGCTCTTCTTTATCTATGTTATGTTCTTTTTTTGCAGGAATGATGATCATTGATATGAAATATTGGGTTTTAGAGTATTTTCCATTAGGAGCTTATATTAATCCTGTAAGTTTAATTACTGATGCTTTATATGCACTATATTATTATACAACTTATGATCGTTATTTCTTTAATGTTTTATGTTTATTAGGAATGAGTACTTTATTAACTTTTGTTTCTATTATTTTTATGAGGAGAAAACAGTATGATAGTATTTAAGAATTATTTAAAGATAACAAAGTTATATATTAAGATCATTATTGTTTATACTGCTATTTTTATAGGTATCTCTGTTATATCTTCATTAAATAATAATCAAAATCAAGCAAGTTATGAAAAAGAAAAAGTTAATATTGCTTTTATTAATAATGATCATAGTGAATTTATAGATTGTTTTAGGGATTATGTAAAAGAAAATGCAACAATAGTTGATATTGATAATAATGAAGAAAGCTTAAAGGATGCATTGTTTTTTAGAAAAGTTGATTATATTATGATTATACCTAAATCTTTTACAGAAGATTTTATAAAGGAAAAAGATGTGGTGATTAAAACAATGCAAGTTCCTGATTCTTATGGAGCAATGTATTCTAAAACGTTAATGAATAAGTATTTAAATACTGCACGTATTTATTTAAAGGCAGATATTGATATTCATGATTTATCTTTAAAGGTAAAAGAGGATCTAAGTTTTGAAACTAAGGTTCATATGAATAATCCTATTGATAATGATGATTTAAAATCTATTGCTTCTTTTTATAATTTTTCTAATTTTGCTTTGCTTGCGATTATTATTGTTGTTATTTCTATGGTGATTGTTTCTTTTAATAAAATAGAAATTAAGAAGAGAAATCTTGTTTCTTCTTTAAGTTATAATCGTATTAATTTACAGTTATTATTAGGAAATATTATTATTGCATTAGGAATATGGTTTATATATGTATTCATTAGTTTTATATTATATACTGAAGCTATGTTATCTATACATGGATTATTATTTGTTATTAATTCTTTGTGTTTATTAATATTTATATTAACATTTAGTTTCTTTTTAACGAAATTAACTGATAATAGAGAATTAATTAGTGGTATTTCTAATGTAGTAAGTTTAGGTTGTAGTTTTTTAGGAGGAGCATTTGTTCCTCAGGAATATTTAGGCTCATTTGTTTTGAATATTGCTCATTTGACACCATCTTATTGGTTTATAAAAAATAATAATATGATTACAACACTTACTAGTTTTAGTTTTGAAGATTTATCACCTATATTCTTTAATATGATAATCTTATTATTATTTGCTTTAGTATTCTATGTTTTAGTCTTTATAGTGACATCTTTTCAAAAGAAAAATTAATTGAACATTATATTGTTTTATTTTATAATTGAAAAGAAGTGACTGAATGTAAATAATTGACTTGATTAAATATTATTCTATGTTATAATCATAAGTGCCATTACAATAGGTGGCTTCGAACCATGTCAGGACCGGAAGGTAGCAGCATTAAGGAGTATCATCTATGTGTAGTGGTCTTTTTTTATGGAGGTAATATGGATTTAGAATACATGAAAATAGCTTTCAATGAAGCTTTAAAAGCTTATAAAGAAGATGAAGTACCAATTGGTGCAGTTATTGTAAAAGATAATGAAATTATATCTAAAGGATATAATTTAAAAGAAAAAAAGCAAATGGTTACAAAGCATGCTGAAATTATTGCGATTGAAGAAGCAGAAAAGAAATTAGGAACATGGCATTTAGATGATTGTATTTTATATACAACTTTAGAGCCTTGCTTAATGTGTAGTGGGGCTATTATACAAAGCCGCATTAAAAGAGTGGTATATGGTTGTAGTGAGAAAAGGTGGAGTAGTTTATCTCATTTATTGAAATCTGAAAATTTGAATCATTATCCTTCTATAACTGCTCATGTTTATGAAAGAGAATGTTCTATGCTTATTTCTAATTATTTTAAAGAAAAAAGAAATAGAAAAATATAGTATGAGGTGTAATGATGATTTATTTAATACTTGCGATTGTTAGTAGTGTTCTTGTTTCTATTATTATGCGTTGTAGTGAAAAATATATAGATAATAATATTTCAATGCTTTCTATTAATTATTTGATGTGTTTAATTTTAGCTGGAATTTATATAGATTTTCATCAAATCTACATACCCGTTATAGGTATGAATCAAGCTATTGTATTAGGAATTATTAACGGGATATTATATTTATCTAGTTTTATTTTATTACAGAGAAATATTAATAAGAATGGTGTTATTTTATCTTCTTTATTTATGAAGTTAGGTATTCTTATTCCAATGATTGTTTCTATCTTTGTTTTTAAAGAGCTTCCTTCAACTGTTCAATTAATAGGATTTATAATTGCGATTATTTCTATTGTTTTTATGAATATAAAAAAAGAAGACACAAATGTAGGTTTTAAATTTGGTTTGTTGTTATTGCTTATTGTTAATGGAACGACTGATACAATGTCAAAGATATTTGATGAAGTAGGAAATACAATGTTATCTGAACAATTCTTATTTTATACTTTTTTATTTGCATTGATTTTATGTGTTTTTTTTACTTTTATAAAAAAACAAAGTCTTCATAAAAATGAATTGTTCTTTGGATTGTTGATAGGTATTCCTAATTATTTTTCTGCAAGATTTTTACTTCAAGCATTACAATCAATACCTGCAGTTATTGTATATCCTACATATAGTGTTAGTACTATTGTTGTTGTAACAGTAGTAGGAATATTATTATTTAAAGAGACTTTATATAAATATCAAAAGATTTCTATGATTGGAATTTTATTATCATTGATACTTTTAAATATATAGATATCTTAGGATATCTTTTTTCTTCTTTACATGATTAATTTATGGTATAATTGGAAAGGAGTTGATTTTATGGCATATAAGACATTATATAGAGTTTATCGTCCCCAACGTTTTGAGGGTGTTGCAGGACAAGAACATATTATTACAACATTAAAACATGCAGTTGATGAAAATAGGATAGCACATGCCTATTTGTTTTGTGGTCCCAGAGGTACTGGTAAGACTTCTATTGCGAAATTATTAGCTAAGGCCATTAATTGTAAAGGAAATCATAAACCTTGTGGTGAATGTTCTAACTGTAAAGCTATTGAAAATAATAATCATCCAGATGTTATAGAAATAGATGCTGCTAGTAATAATGGTGTAGATGAAGTTAGAGATTTAATTGAAAAAGTAAAATTTGCTCCTACACAAGGAAATTATAAAGTATATATTATAGATGAGGTTCATATGATGTCACCTGGTGCTTTTAATGCATTATTAAAAACATTAGAGGAGCCACCAGCACATGTTATCTTTATTTTAGCAACCACAGAACCTCATAAGATATTACCTACAATTATTTCAAGGTGTCAACGTTTTGATTTCACAAAACTTTCTTTAAGAGATATTATTAATAGAATGAAAATTATATTAAAGGAAGAAAATTGTAATGTTGATGATGAAGCAGTAGAAATGATTGCGAAACTTGCAGATGGTGGGATGAGAGATGCTTTGTCTATATTAGAGCAATGTTTAGCTTTTAATGATAAGCATTTAACTTTACAAGATGTTTATCGTATTTATGGTATTGTTTCTATTGATAATAAGATTAATTTTATTAAAATATTGATGTCTAAAGATATGAGCAAAGCTTTATCTTTATTAGATGATATGATACAAAATGGTATTGATATTAAAAGATTGACTATGGATTTAGTTGATATTTTAAAGGATATTATTATATATAAAAATACAAATAATTTAGATATTCTATTTGTTTTATCTTCATATGATATAGATAAAATTGTTCCTTATATAACAAGTGAAGAAGCTTTTCAATTTATAGATATATTTATGGATGCTAACGAGAAATATTCTAAGGCTATCAATCCATCTATTTATTTTGAACTTGCAGTTCTTAAAATTTGTAATCATGTAGTAGAAAAGAAGATTGAAACAGTAAATACAATAGAAGAAAAGGTAATTGAACCTACTATAACTCCAGTAGAGGAAATTATAGAAGAACCTACAATTGAAATTGAAGAAACAATTATAGAAGATCCTATTATTGAAGATAAGGTAGAAGTTCCTACATTTGATTTTGAGCCTGTAGAAGAACCTGTAGAACAGAGTGAATATAATATAGAAGTTGATATCAATGATATCATGAATATTTTAGTTCAAGCAAGAAGAGAGATATTAACAGATATTCAAGAAAAATGGCCTGTTATTAAACGTTATCTAGCCAATTTAAATACAGCCAAAAGTGCTTCTATGTTATGTAATGGAACACCTGTTGCAGCTTGTAAAGGTGGTTTGATTATTTCTTTTGAGTTTTTACCTGATGTTAATGCTGTTAATTATTATAAAAACTATAAACACTTAAGTACATTCATAAAAGAATTATTAGGTGAGGAATATAAGTTTTTAGCAGTTGAACAAGAAAAATGGCAAAATCTTAGAAATCAGTTTATTATTTTAAAGCGTAATAATCAACTACCTAAACCTCATGATATTACTTTAAAACATATTGAAAGTTATGATATTGATCATGTTGATTTGAATCAAGCTCAAAAATATGCAGTTGAATTATTTGGAGATATAGTTGAATTTGAGGAGGAGTAATGATGAATTTTAATCAGCTAGTTAGACAAGCACAACAGATGCAAAGAAAAGTCAATAAATTAAAAAATGAATTTGATGAAAAGGAATTTGAATTTGCAAGTCAACAAGATTTAATTACTGGTAAAATCAATGGTAATTTAGAGATTATTGATTTAAAGATAAATAAAGATTTATTAGATGAAGAGAATAAAGAAATGTTGGAAGATTTATTAGTCGTTACTATTAATGAAAATATAGCAAAAATCGCAAAAGAAAAGGAAGATACTATCAATAATGCTACTAACGGTGTTGATGTATCAGCATTCTTATAATGGAATATCCGCAAACATTTAATCAACTAATAGAATGTTTTAAGATGTTACCTGGAATAGGTAATAAAGGTGCTGAAAGAATGGTTTACGCTATATTAAATATGAATCCACAACAAGTTGAAGATTTTTCTAAGTCATTATTAGATTTTAAAAACAATATCCATTTTTGTAAAAAATGTGGTCATATTTGCGAAGATGATATATGTGATATTTGTAGTGATGAATCAAGAGATCAAACAACTATATGTATTGTAGAATCTCCAAAAGATGTGTTTGCGATGGAAAAACTTAAAGAATATCATGGTTTATATCATGTATTACATGGTACGATTTCTATTATGGATGGAAAGACTATAGAAGATTTAAATATTCAATCTTTATTTGAGAGATTAAACGAAAATATAAAAGAAGTTATTATTGCAACTAATCCTACTAGAGAAGGAGAAACAACAGCCTTGTTTCTTGCAAAGTTGTTAGCTAAGGAAAATATAAATACAACAAGAATAGCTAATGGATTACCTATTGGAAGTAATATTGATTATGCAGATGAATTAACTTTATTAAAGTCTTTAGAAGGAAGAAAGAAGATATAAAAATAATGCTTTATATCTTCTCTTTTTTTTTATATAATATTATAGAAATGAGGTGCTTGAATTGTCAGGATTATTTATTACTTTTGAAGGTGGAGAAGGAAGTGGTAAAACAACAATTTCGAAACTAATTAAAGAACAACTTGAAAACGAAGGATATCAAGTTGTATTAACTAGAGAACCTGGTGGTGTTGATATTGCTGAACAAATTAGAGATGTTATTATAGATGTTCGTAATACACATATGGATAAAAAAACAGAGGCTTTGTTATATGCTGCAAGTAGAAGACAGCACTTGGTAGAAAAAGTTATACCAGCATTGAAAGAAGGAAAAATTATAATCTGTGATAGATTTATAGATAGTTCTTTGGTTTATCAAGGTATGGGTAGAAATATTGGTGTTGATGAAGTTTATGAAATGAATTTATTTGCCACTGAAAATATTTTACCTAATCGTACAATCTTTTTTGATATAAAACCAGAGCTTGGATTAAGAAGAGTATATGCAAATAAGGATAGAGAAGTCAATAGATTGGATTTAGAGAAAATAGATTTTCATCAAAAGGTATATGATGGATATAAAAAACTTCTTACAAAATATCCAAATAGAATAGTTTCTATTGATGCGAGTCAAGATATTCATTCTGTTTATTTACAAGTTTTAGAAAAGATAAAGGAAATACTATGATAACAAAAGATGATTTTAAAAGTACTCAACCTATCTTATATCAAATATTAGAAAAAAGCTTTAAAAGTGGAAATATCCCACATGCTTTTTTATTAGTAGGATATAATAATTATGATGCAGCTCATTTTATTGCTAAATCATTGATTTGTGATCAAGATTTATTATGTTGTAGTAAATGTCCTGATTGTAATAAGATTGAAAAACATAGTTATAGTGATTTTATATTCTTCAGTGGAAAGAAAGAAAGTATTAAGAAACAAAATATTGATTATATTCAAACACAGTTTTCTAAGTCTGCACTAGAAGGTAAAAATCAAATATATATGTTAGAAAATATCGAAAACTCTTCTGTTGAAGCTATGAATAGTTTATTGAAAACATTAGAAGAGCCTAGAAGTGGAGTTTATGCTATATTGACATGTGTTAATCTTAATAAGGTTTTACCAACGATACAATCAAGATGTCAAGTTATACAATTATTACCAGAAACAACTGGTATATTAAAAAAGCAATTATTGGAAAAAGGAATAAGTGATGAAAATGGTGATATAATGGTTAACATCTTTCATTCTTATCAAGAGTGTGAACCATATATTGATAGTGATACATTTATTTATATAAAAGAAGAAGTTAAATACTTTGTTGAAGATATGTATTTACATAAGGATAATTTGTTAATAAATGTTCAAACTCATTTATTAAAAGATTATAAAGATAAAGAATCAATAGTTTTATTTTTGAATATATTAGTTTTAGCTTTGAGAGATTTGTTTCACGTGAAACATTCAATGAATTATATATTTAAATCATTTAAAAATATATATGATGTAATCAATGTGAATGATGATATAATTATATTTGATATAGATGTTATTTTAGAAACTGAATATCTATTAAGTACAAATGCAAACATTTTACTTTTAATAGATAGTATGATATATAAAATACAGAAAGGAGTAAGCTAATGGAAGAAAGACTAGCTTGTGTCCGTTTTAATAATGTAGGTAAGTTCTATTATTTTTCTACGGATATGGATATAAAAAAGGGAGAAAAAGTTGTTGTTGAGACAATAAGAGGTTTGGAGTTAGGAGAGGTTATTTCTGATTTAAAAGATTTGTCTGAATTTAAATTAGATACTGAATTAAAACCGATAAAAAGAAGAGCCAATAGGGCAGATGAAGATGTTTATCAGTTCAATAAAACAAAGGCAGAAAAGTCTTTAGAGATATGTAAAGAGATAGTAAGTCATTATGATCTAGATATGCATTTGATTAATTGTGAATATACACTTGATGCTTCTAAGGTTATATTTATGTATACTTCTGAAACAAGAGTTGATTTTAGACAACTATTAAAAGAATTAGCAAGTGTATTTAAATGTAGGATTGAGTTAAGACAAATTGGACCTAGAGATAAGGCTAAGATTGTAGGAGGATTAGGTTCTTGTGGTTTGCCTTTATGTTGTTCTTCGTTCTTAGGAGAATTTGATGGTGTATCTATTAATATGGCAAAGAATCAACTTCTTGCAATTAATATTGATAAAATTTCAGGTGCTTGTGGAAGATTGTTATGTTGCTTAAAGTACGAGGACGATACTTATACAGATATTAAGAAGAAATTTCCAAAGATTGGTTCTAAGATAAAATATAATGGTAAAATAGTCAAAGTTATTGGGCTTAATGTTATTAGTGATTTAGTAAAGATAGATGATGAGGGTAATATTTCTTTTATTGATTTAAAAGAAGTTAAACTTATAAGTAATAATCATAAGAAGAAAAATAATGATGGAAGTCACTAATTATTTATTAGCTTTTGAAAATATGAAAATTATCCAAAGGAAAGATATGTTCAACTTTTCTTTGGATACTGTTTTATTAGCCAATTTTTGTACTATTAATAAAGACTTAAATTTAATCGCTGACTTTGGAACAAACAATGCAGCTATTCCATTGTTATTATCAACAAGAACTGATAAAAAAATTATTGGAATAGAAATACAGGAAGAAGCAGTAGAACTTGCGAATAAAAATATAAAACTAAATCATTTAGAAGATCAAATTGAAATTGTTCATGAGGATATAAAAAAATATGTTGAAGATATAAAACATAAATTTAAGCTTATTGTTTGTAATCCACCGTTCTTTCGTCTTGAGGAAAAGAGTCATATAAATGATAATGAGTATTTGCAGATAGCTAGACATGAAATAAAAATCAATTTAGAAGAAATTATATGTTGTGCAGCTAAAGCCTTGGATAATCGTGGTAGATTTGCAATGGTTCATCGGCCAGAAAGAATGATAGAAATCATTGAACTAATGAGGAAATATGATATAGAGCCTAAAAGGATAAGATTTATTTATCCTAAGTTTTTTAAAGAATCAAATACTTTTTTGATTGAAGGAATGTATAAAGGAAAAAAAGGATTAAAAATAGAGACTCCATTATATGCTCATAATGAAGATGGTAGTTATTCAGATGAAGTAAGAAAAATGTTTGGAGAGAATATAGATGTATAGACAGAAAAGTTTTGAGAATGGGAAAGCAACTTTATATTTAGTAGCGACTCCAATTGGAAATTTAGAAGAAATGACATATAGAGCAGTAGAAACATTAAAAACTGTTGATTATATTGCAGCTGAAGATACAAGAAATACAATTAAATTATTAAACCATTATAACATTAGTAAAAAAATGATTTCTCATCATGAACACAATACTCATCAATCTATTCCTAAAATAATTCATTTGTTAGAAGAGGGGTATAATGTCGCTCAAGTTAGTGATGCAGGATATCCAGCAATTAGTGATCCAGGTGCACAACTTGTTAATGAAGTTGTTAAAAATGATTTTAATGTTGTATGTATTTCTGGAGCTAATGCTTGTTTAAATGCGTTGGTGGTTTCTGGTATTGCTCCTCAACCGTTTTTGTTTTATGGTTTTTTAGATCATCAAGATAAAAGAAAGAAGAAGCAATTATTAGATTTGAAATATTACAAGGAAACATTAGTGTTTTATGAAGCTCCTCATAGAATAGAAAAAACATTAAAATTAATGTTAAATGTTTTAGGAGATAGAAATATAGCTTTGTGTAGAGAACTGACAAAAAAACATGAAGAAATAATTAGAGGTCAGATTTCTGAAATATTAGAAATATTTGATACTATAAAAGGTGAAATTGTTTTGATTGTTGAAGGAAGTCATGATGATAAGTCTTCTGAGTTGGTTTTTAATCAGACAATTAAAGAGCATGTTGATGAATATATTGAAAAGGGAATGAGTACCAAAGATGCAATAAAAGAAGTTGCAAAAATTAGAGGTCTTAATAAAAATGCTGTATATCAAGAATATCACAATTAAGAGAGTAGAACTCTCTTTTTTGTTTCACGTGAAACAAAAAAGGAAGTTTGAAACTTCCTTAATATAAACGTCTATATGCTTTAGCATATCTTGAGAAACTAGACAAAGGTGTTCTCTTTACAACATGTCCTCTAGAAGCGTGGTTTCCTAGACAGGTTGAACCTTCACCAGAAGCATGAACAACTATACCTCCACCAATATATATAGCTATATGATGATATCTAGATGAACCGCTTCTTCTAAATGCAACGATGTCACCAGCTTGTAATTGAGATGCACTAATTGCTTTACCAGAATGTGCATAGCTATTAGCAGTACTTCTTCCAATTCTAGCTCCACCAGCCTTATGAGCCCAATAAACTAGACCAGAACAATCAAACATATTAGGTCCACTTGCTCCCCAATAATATGGAGAACCACATTTAGACACAGCAGCTTTTGCTATCTTATATCCAACTTCAGCTTTACCTTGACCGCCTTTGATAACATTACCACCAGAATCATTTTGAGGTACAACTCTAGTGATTTCTTCTAATGTTTCATCGATTTCTTTTTGTGCTGCTGATAACTGTTTACTTTTGTTTTGATTAGCAGTAATTTCTTTTTGAAGTTGTTTCTTTAAAGCAACTAATCTTTTTTGTAAAGTTGCTGCAGATTGTTTTTGAGATTGAAGATTAGCTTTTGCTTGAACTAATGTTTTTTTCTGTTTGTCTAATTCTTTTTTCTCACTGTTTAGTTCATCTATTAATTCATTTTCATAAGCAGTAACATCATTTAAACTGTTAACTCTAGAAAAGAAATCCGAAAAATTTTCTGAACCGAATAAGAATTGGATAAAGAAATTAGAATTATAATCTGATTGCATTGCATATAATCTATCTCTCATTTCGTTATCTTTTTTTTCAATGTTTGATTTGATTTTTTTAATAGACGATAGTAGATAATTAATCTCTTTTTCTTTGGTAGATATCTGTGTATTAAGAGAATTGATTTTTGACTCAACTTCTTTAATATCTTCAGATGTTTCAGATACTTTATTTTTATCTGAAACTATTTCTTTTCTTAATTTAGAATTTTTATTTTTTAAATAAGTATTAAATTCTTTACATATTGATTTTTTAGATTTTGCTAAGGTTGTTGATGAACATATCTTGATATATTTATCTTCTTTACCTTCAAAATTTGTAGAATTAACATTAGTTACAACTAATGTAAAAACCATACATAAAGAAATGAGACCATAAATTGTTTTCTTCATTTCATCACATCCTTTATAAAATTTATTATAACATAAATAATTATTATATAAATAACTAAATTTTAACAAATCATATTACTAATTTGCTTCCCGTCAAAATAATTGACTAAACTAATGAAAATAGCATGACCTATTCGAGATAAACAATCATGAGTAGATCCACCAATATGAGGAGTATAGAAAACGTTATCAAGCTCTAACAAAGATTGTTTTATACTTAAATCTTCATTTTCTAAAACATCACAAGCATATCCATTTAGTAACTTGTTTGTTAAGGCATAATATAAATCCTCTTCATTTATAATTGCACCTCTTGAAGTATTAATTAAATAGGCGGATGGTTTCATTAATTTGAATTGTTCTAAAGTAATAAGATGATATGTATCTTTATTTAAAGAAACACCAATATTAATAAAATCTGATTTTTGAAATACTTCATCTATACTCTTACATAAAGTAATATGAAGTTCATCTGCTTTTTTGTTTGTAAGAGATCGAGAATATGCAATGATATTCATATGGAATCCATTTTTTAATATTTTTGCAGTTTTTAATGCAATATCACCAGTACCTATTATTCCAAATGTTTTATAGCTAATTTCATTTCCAATATATTCTATGGGTGCTATAGTTGATATCTTTTTATCTCTTAGGTTTCTATCTAATTGATAAGTATGACGAGATAAAGTAATCATCATATTCACTATTAATTCAGCAACACTTAAAGAATTTAAGTGGGGAGTATTAAATAAATGAATGTTTTTTTCTTTTAAATATTCAACATCAATAGAATCATAACCAGTCCCATGAACAGCTATTATTTCTAAGTTTAAGCATTGATCAATAAAATCTTTATCTATTTTAAGATTTCTAGCAATAATACCATGACAATCTTTAATTTCATCAATATTATTTATAATATCAAAATGTTTAGATAATAGAATATAAGCATCATTATCAATGGTTTCACATAAAAAAATTTTCTTCATATATATACCTCAAAGTCATTATAAAAAAAATAATAAATAGTGTCAAATGTAATAGTTGTAATTCATTTTTTTACATAGTATAAAGTGGAGGTGATAAAATGGCAACTGATGGTATTGATGTTTCTCAGTATCAAGGAACTATTGATTGGGAAAAAGTCAAACCACATATTGATTTTGTTATTATTAGATGTGGGTATGGTCAAGATATTGTAAGTCAAGATGATGCTATGTTCAAAAGAAATGCAGATGAATGTACAAGATTAGGTATACCTTTTGGTGTGTATTTATATTCATATGCCTCTAATGAGAAGGAAGCTATATCAGAAGCTAAACATGTTTTAAGATTGGTAAAGGACTATAAAATGGAGTATCCTGTTTATTATGATTTAGAAGATCCAAAAGTAGGTAGGTTATCTAATGATCAAATTGCCAGAAATGCCAAAGCATTTGCAGATGAATTAGAAGCAAATAATTATTATGTTGGAATGTATGCAAATTTATTTTGGTGGAGAACAAAATTAACGGATCCATTATTTAATGATTATACAAAATGGATTGCTTCATATAATGATGTTTTAAACTATGACGGTAATTATGATATGTGGCAGTATTCATCAACTGGATTTGTAGAAGGTATTAATGGTTATGTTGATTTAGATTTTGGTTATAAAGATTTTCCAAGAATCATTAGACAACTTGGATTAAATAATTTGACTAAAGATGATGAAACAACACCAGGTGGAAATTATAAAGTAGGTGATCATGTAACTTTTGATCATGTTTATATTTCTTCTGATAGTACTATGCCTCTTATTCCGTATATGAATCATGGTACAATTACAAGAATACAAGAAGGAGCAAGAAATCCATATTTAATTGGTGATGGATTAGGATGGGTAAATGATCAAAGTATTACTGGTAGTAGAAGTTATTTATCTAATCCAAATTATACAGGAGATTCTATTGTTGATGCTTTAGTACAAATAGGTGTAGATGCATCATTTGAAAATAGAAAACGACTAGCATCTCTTAACGGAATAGATAATTATCAGGGTAGTGCAAGACAAAATTATGAAATGTTGAATCTTTTAAGATTAGGTAGATTAAAAAACTAAGACCGATTTATTCGGTCTTGTACATATGGGATAAATAGTTTTGCAAAATTTCAACATGTAATTGATCATCTAAAATCATTCTCTTTAACATATTAGAAATAATAGGTTCTTTTATAATGTTAATTTGATGATACAAAATAGATATATTGTTTTCTTCTTGTAAAATAATATTTTCAATTGCAGAGTGAATATGTTTAGGATAGATATTATATCCAGGTGACCAATATTCAAAAGTATCATTTTGTATATTCCAAAGTCTAGGATCAACTCCTAGTAAAAAGGTCATTTGAGAAAGTATTTTTAAATGTATAAGTTTTATCTTTAATATACCTTCCATGATTTGACTTAACTCATGATTATCTTTAAAAATTATAGAATTATAAAAATATAAAGAAATTAAATTCATTTTTGAGTGTAACCCACCAATGTCACTTAATATCATTTCACCATATTTATTATTTCTATCTAAATGATTAATGTTTGGATAAGGTAAATCAACAGCATATTCAGACATAAATAAACCTCCATATTATTATATATGAAGGTTAATTAAAATTATGAAAGAATTTTTTCAAATGAAATTCTACTATCTCCACTTTCTAAATAAATAGTACCACAATGTACAAAATCATGTTTTTTTAAAAATCTTTGCATAGAAAGATTATCAATATGAGTATCAATACGAATACTTTTAATGTTATACATTTTACATTCTTTAATCGCATATTCTAATAAATAAGCAGCAGTATTCTTTCCTTTCATTCGATTATCTACAACAATTCTATGTATAACTGCATAATCTTCATTGGTTAACCAATGACCATCTTCAATATAATCATATGTTTTATCATGCCCAATATTGAAAAACATAGTTCCCACTACTTTATCATTATCTATTAAAACATAACTATTATTATTTTTAATATCATCTTCAATAGATTGAACATTAGGATAACCATCTTGCCATTGATTAATACCTTGTTCTTTAAAATAAGCTTTTGCTTGATTGATAATATCAATAACATTATCAATATATTTATTTTCATTATGAATGACTTTCATAGTATATCGCTCCTTTTTTAATAAAAGAAGAATAACATAAATCATAAAAAAAGAAAAGTCTCTATATTGTTATTATAAAGAAAAATGCTTATAATAAAAAAAAGGAAGTGAAAGAAATGATCTATCATTTTGTAAAGGTATTAATATATGTTATATCTATTTGTTTAACTATGTATGGATTAAGTTGTTTGAATTTTGATCAATATCTAAAAAAGAATAAAGTTAGACAATTTTATGTTTTATTTATTATTTTATCTATAGGCATTGGATATTTATTTGCTTCATTTATTTTAGATTTTGCATTGTTAAGTTTAAGTGGGTATTGATAAAAAATTATCAAGTGTATTGTTTTTTTATCAAAGATAGGAGAAAGAGATGATTAAAATATTACTATGTTGTGGAGGAGGTTTTTCTTCTAGTGCAATCGCAACAAGGATACAAAAAGATATAGAGAAAAATAATTTAAAAGAAAAAGCATATATTGAATATTCACCATTTTCTATTTCATTAGAAAAAATTAATGATTTTGATATTATGATATGTTGTCCACATCTTAATATTTATGTTAAACAATTATTGAAAAAACAAACTGTACCTATTCCTATATATGTATTACCACCTAAAATATATGGGAATATGAAAATGGAAGATATAATTATGGATTGTGAAGATATTATAGAGATGTATCATAATGGACAACAAAACCCAATACATTTTCCTAAAGAAGAAAATGTATTAAAAATAAAAAGAGATAAAGCTTATAGAAAAGTAAAAGGATTGTAATAAACAGTTTCTTTTTATATTATTTATACTAAAATATATTTTTAATCATATATTAATAAAGAGGTGGTAATGTGAAAGAGATTTTAATTAAGGTTGTTACTATATTTTTATTACTAACAATTATAGTTTACATAGATTTTCCTCATATTAAAGATAATATAAGTTTTACAAAAACGAAAAAGAGTGAAAAAAAGAATATAGAAGTATCAATTAATATAAATGGGAAAATAATAAAAAAGAATTTAGATGATTATTTAGTTGGAGTTGTAGCAGGAGAAATGCCAGCTGAATTTGAAGAAGAAGCATTAAAGGCCCAAGTTGTCGCAAGTCGTACTTTTGTATTATCAAGAAAGTTAAAGGTTGATAATACAACAAATTCACAGGTTTATTTAACTGAATCGCAAATGAAAAAATCATGGGGTAAAGACTATCAAAAATTTAGAAATAAATTAGAGAAGGCTGTTAAAGAAACAAATAATGAAGTTATGATGTATAATGGAAAATATATTTCAGCTTTGTTTTTTTCTAGTAGTAATGGTAAAACAAATAATTGTGGAGATTATTTTACTGGTGGAGATATTGCTTATTTAAAATCTGTTGATAGTCATTGGGATCTTACAATTGATAAGACAAATAAAAGAAAAAAGAGTTTTTCTAAAAAAGAACTTGCAGATATATTTCATACAAATGTTAATAAATTTCAAATTATGTCATATACAAATAGTGGCTATGTGAAAAGCGTAGTTGTGAATAATAAAGAATATAGTGGTAGAAAAATAAGAGAATTGTTGAATCTTGCATCATCTAGTTTTCAAATTCATTTTTCTAAAGATAAGTATACATTTATAACTTTGGGAAATGGACATGGAGTGGGTATGAGTCAATATGGAGCACAAGGAATGGCTAAAGAAAATAAGAATTATAAGGAAATTTTAAATCATTATTATAAAAATATTGAAATTAAAAGTATAGAGTCATAAATATTGTTCATACTTTCATTGAGGTGAAAGTATGAAGACATTTAAGAAATATAGAAAATATTTGATTTTAGTTGTTTTATTAATTATGTTTTTAGGTGGTATTGGTATTATTCAAAATGCTATTGATCAAAAGAGTGGGTTTGAAGATGAATCTGTAGTGAAGGTTGAACAAAATAAAGATAAGGAAAAAACAAAAGTTGAGACAGTTGAAGTTTTGAAAAGTCCTGTAAATGATAGTATAGGAATTGTAAGATATTTTTATAATGTAGATGATGATGCAAGTAAACAAGAACAATCATTAATTTTGTTCGAAGATGTTTATAGACCAAACTTAGGTGTTGATTATGCAGATAGTAATAAAAATTTTGATGTTTTTGCAGCTATGAGTGGAACAGTTACGAAAAAAACAAATGATCCTGTTTTAGGGTGGATTGTAACAGTCACAAATGAAGATAAATTATCAACAACTTATCAATCATTATCTAAAGTTAATGTTGAACTTAATAAAAAGGTAAAACAAGGAGATAAAATAGGAGTAAGTGGTACTAATATATATGAAGCAGATTTAAAGAATCATTTACATTTTATAGTTGAAAAAAATGAAAAGATATTAAATCCAGAAAAATATATTGGTAAAGAAATAAATACAATTAAATAGCGAATTTTCGCTATTTTCTTTTTCTTCTTGTAAAATAATGAAAAGATGATACAATAATAGTGCTTAAAGGAGGAATGAACATGGGGCTATCTAAAGAAATTGGTATTGACTTAGGTACAGCTAATATCCTTATCTATGTAAAAGGAAGTGGAATTGTTGTAAATGAGCCATCTGTTGTAACTATCAATACTGAAACAAATAAACCTATCGCTGTTGGTGAAGAAGCAAGAGACATGCTTGGAAAAACACCAGGTAAATTTCAAGCTATTCGTCCATTAAAAGATGGGGTTATCGCAGATTTTCAAATTACTGAAATTTTAATTACACATTTTATTAATAAGTTAAACTTAAAAGGAGTATTTTCAAGACCTACAATTTTGATTTGCTGTCCTTCAAATATAACATCAATTGAAAAGAGTGCTATTCAAGATGTTGCGTTAAGATGTGGAGCAAAACGAGTATATATTGAAGAAGAACCAAAGGTTGCAGCTATTGGAGCTGGTTTAGATATTTCTAAACCATCAGGAAACATGGTTGTAGATATTGGAGGAGGAACTACTGATATAGCAGTATTATCATTAGGTGATATTGTTTCTAGTTCATCATTAAAAATTGCTGGAGATAAAATGGATGAAGAAATCATCAAGTATGTTAAAGATAAATATAAATTATTAATTGGAGATCGTACAGCAGAAGAAATTAAGATTACTATTGGTTGTGCACATAAAGGAAGCAGTGAAAAAATTATGGATGTAAGAGGTAGAGATTTGGTTACTGGATTACCTCATACAATTCAAATTTCTGAAAAAGAAATTGAAGCTGCATTAAAAGAAACATGTGAAACAATTTTAAGAGCAACTAAACAAGTATTGGAACAAACACCACCTGAATTATCAGCAGATATCGTTAATAAAGGTATTTTCTTAACTGGTGGAGGAGCTTTACTTAAGAATTTAGATAGATTCTTAGAAGAAGGATTAAATGTGCCAGTATTCGTAGCAGAAGAAGCATTAGACTGTGTTGCGAAAGGTTGCGGAGTCATGTTAGAAAACACTCAATACTTACAATAGGAATTTATTCCTATTGTTTTCTTTATAAAAGAGGAAGGTATTCTTCCTCTTTTAGTATATATAATTTTGTTCTGTAAAATTTTTATATTGTTTTAATACATGATCAAAATCTTTTTTTGATATACCTATAATACTAATAACAACATGATCATCCATTGCAACAACAATATCATCTATATAATAACATTTCTTAAAATATGAAGATTTATATTCTTTATAAAAAGACAATGCTTTTTCATAACTATATCTTTCAATATCATCACTGCTCCAAGAACCAGTTTTATTCACAATAATATCTATTTCTTCTTCTGTTGGTATACGAGTATTGATTTCGCTTTCAATAATAAGATATTTAAAAATTTGGTCTGATACATCTTTATTTCGACATTGATAATAATTTACTTCACTAGGATTATCTCCAAATGATCTTACATATGATGAAAAGAAATTCTTATCACATTCATAAATAGAATCATATTGAGGATAGCTTGTAGAAAAAGGGATATTATTATAACGAGGTAATTCTATTTGATTATTATCAACAAAGTAAATAAACCCAAAATATAAAATGACAAAAACAAAAGCAAAAGAGTATTTTAAATATCTTCTTTTCTTTTTGGAGATTTGCCTATTAATTATACTTTCTTGCAGATGTGTTGTTAAAAAAAGTATAATAGGTATAATTAATGACATAAAAAATTCAAACATATTTGAAGAAATAATTAAAGTAAATATGGTTATGAAAGGATAGAATTCAGAAATCATATCATAGAATTTAAATTTATTATATGTATATGTGTTATTTATAATACTTTTTCTTTTTAAATGAATAGTATAACTATAAACAAAGAAATAAATTGATAAAAGAAATATAGTAATACTTATAAGCATTTCATTAAAAGAACGATAAAAAGAATAAGGTGTAGTAAATATTGAATATGCAATAACTCCTGCAATCAGTAATAATATTATTCCCAATATTATAAAACATAATTTTGAATTACGAGTATAAAATTGTAATAAGGATTGTTTATATACTTCATTATCTGTTTGAAGATCAACCGCATTTTTATTTTCTGATACATAAATATTTCTAAAATTCCAATGTGTTATATATGTATATCCTAGAGATTCTATCACTTCATTGTATTCTTCATCAATATCAGTATAGTCAATTTGATATTTTAGATGTTTAGAACAAGAAACAAAACTAAAAAATAGTAAACCTATATGATGAAGTTTCCAACCATCATATGACATATCTTCTAAAAACTGAATACATTCTTCATCATATTTATAACGATTTTTAATGAATACGTATTTTCTTTCCATAAATTATTCCTCCATTCTTTCATCTAATAATTGGATTTGTTTCATCATTCTTTCTTTTTCTGCTAGTAACTTCTTTTTCCCTCTAGTTGTTATTTGATAGATTTTTCTTTTGTTTTCTTCTTTAATTAATTGAATATAGAGTTCTTTTTCTAATCTTGGTAAAAGTGTATAAAGAGTCCCTGCTCCTATTTGTATTTCTCCATTACTCATATGCAATACTTCATTCATTATATCGTATCCATGCATAGGTTTGTTTAATGCAAGAAGGATATAAAACATTTGAGGTGTGAGAGTTTCAAATTCTTTTCTAGCCATACTTCCTCCTTTATATCGAATATTGATGTATCTAATATCAATATATTATAAAATTGTGATTCTGTCAATAAAAAAATCTTATTTTCTATAACTGAAAGTGATTTCATATCGTCGAATAATTTTGTATAATGTAGATATATGGAGGGAAAGTATGGGTATTTTAAAAAAGAGATGGATCTATATCATCAATGGTTTTATTGTGTTCTTATTTATGGGATGTGGACTGGCATGGAGTGTATTTATGATACCAGTTGAGGAAGCTTTTGGTTGGACGAGAGATCAAACATCTTTAGCTTTTACAGCTAATATTTTATGTTTTTCAGTTGGTAGTATTTTAACAGGGATATTAAGTAAACGTTTTTCTTTTTCAACTTTACTTAAAATATCTGCTATTATGATGGGGTTAGGATTCTTTGGTGCTGGTTTTATAAGTGCTCCATGGCATTTATATTTAACTTATGGAATCATAGTTGGTACAGGTATAGGACTAGGATATAATTGTGTTCTTTCTGCTTGCCCATTATGGTTGCCAGAAAGGGCTGCTACAGCAACAGGTATATTGTTAATGGGATATGCATTATCTACTGCTGTGTTTGGACCTTTATTAAATTCTTTGATTGATTCAATAGGAATTATTTCTACTTTTAAAACATTAGCTATTGTTTGTGGTGGTGGTATATTTTTAGGAAGTTTTTTACTTAAAATCCCAAGTATTGAAGAGATGAATCAATTACCACAAGTGGATAGACATGAGGGTAAACAGGAATATAATGTGGTTACATCAAAAATGATAAGAAAACCAATATTTTGGGTATATTATCTTGTAACTGTACTACTTGGTGGTTTGGGATTGGTTATCATTAATCATTGTTCTCCAATATTAACAGAAGGGTTAGCAGTAAGTGCTGCTTTTTCGGCTTTGGTTATAAGTATAGCTTCTATTTCTAATGGAGTAGGTAGAGTATTATGGGGATTAGTGTATGATAAGTTTGGAGTTATTAAAACTTTATTTTTGATAGGTGCTTGTTTTACAATCGCGAGTGTTGGTTTATTCTTATCATATTCATTAAATATTGTTTTTATATTTATTATAAGTGATTGTTTATTAATGTTCTCATATGCAGGAAATGCAGTCACTTGTCCATCTGTCATTAGAACTTTATTTGGACATAGAACTTTTTCATTGAATTATTCAGTACTTGCGACTGATGCTGTATTTACATCAATGTTTCCATCAATTGCAGGAGTTATTCAATTAGCAACTGGTAATTATCATATACCTTTATTATTATTGATTGTTATTGGAGTGGTTGCGATTTTAACAATCTGTATACTTACGAAGTTATATAAGAAGGAGTATGTATAAATGAATACAAAAATATTTTTCTTTGATCTTGATGGTACAATTGTAAAGCAAAATGGAATCATTAGCGAACGAGTTATAAAAGCTATTAAGAGTATAAGAGAAGATGGACATTTGTGTTTTATAGCAAGTGGTCGACCTTTGACGTTTATATCTGATTATATTAGGGATATTGGGTTTGATGGTTATATTTTATGTAATGGTTCTGTGATTGTTTATCATAATGAAATTATAGAAAATCATCCGTTGGATGAATTAAAGGTTAAAGATTTTATAAATTTTTTAGAAAAAAGTCATACTGAATATATTTTACAAACAAGTGAGAAATGTTATATAAAAAGAGAATGTATTCGTATGTTAGAGTTTTATAAAAAAAATAAAATAGATATTAAACAATTTGTTTATGATTTTAATAGAGATGAACAAATTAACCAAACATGTAAAATAGAGCTATATCCTAAAAACATAAATGATAGAATAAAGATTATTGATAAATTAGATGAATTTAGTTATATCAATTATGATGATTCTTTTATAGAAGTTTATTCAAAAGAAAAGAGTAAAGCGAGAGCAGTTAAAAAAATGATTCAATCTTTAAATATTGAATATAAAAATACATATTGTTTTGGTGATGGTAAGAATGATATAGAAATGTTTAAAGAAGTTTGTCATAGCTATGCTATGGAAAATGCGAAGAATGAAGTGAAAAAAGAGGCTAAATATGTTTGTCCTAGTGTGGATGAGGATGGAACAGCAATTATTTTAGAACAATTAATATTATCTAGAAAATAATAAAAGCATCAATAGAATTTAATTCATTGATGCTCTATTTTTTTATTTTATAAATCTAAAATGATATCCTGGTTTAATAAATTCTAATAATCCCAAATCTTCTTCTTTGATAGTTCCTACTAAATTACGTTCACCATCATCAGGAATTTCAGTTAAAACAATTTCTAATTCTCCACGATAATGAGCTAAATTATCATTAACAACTAATACGTCACCTCTAGTAAAAACTTTTTTACCTGGATCACGATAAGGAATTGATTGGGATACAATTTTAGGAGCATTGTTATTTTCTGCCCATAAATCTTGTACACTCTTTTGAGCTTTAAACTTAACTCTTGGTTGAGAAGAACGTAACATGAATGAAGAATGATCATAACGATCAAAATGAGGAGCAAAATCATACATAATCATTTTTTCGTTATCAGAAATTTCTTCAACTTCATCAATTCTAAGTTCAATAGCTTGATAATTAACACTTGCTAATGCTTCTAATTCTTCATCAGTTGCTGGATAGTTTCCAATTAAAATATCATCTATATCACCTGTTGCTAATAAATAACGAGCTTGAACTTCAATTGGTAAACCTCTCATGATTTCTACTGTAGGTAAACCACAGAAGACTTGCCATGGTCCAATTGTGTTTTCATTGTTGCTTGAAACAAAAGCAGCAGTATGTAAATTTAATTCTTTCCAATATCTATTGAAATCTTGGAATAAATCAAAATCAAGACCAGTATAACGTTCTGGGAAGAAGTTATGACACATGATCATTTGATCTTTATTACCACCTTGATTAATTAATAATTCAACACCTGCATCCATACTAGCGTTAAATTCAATTTGAATATTATATGGATTACGAGTGATTTGAATATCACCTTGAGTACCAAAGTTGCCATCTAATCTAATAACATCTAATCCAAGATCTGCAAATGGTTTTAAATTATCTGGAGTTGCTCCAATAATATCAAAAACTGCAGGATTAGTATCAGCTGCAACTGTAAATCCTAATTCGTGAGCTTTTTCCATGAATCCTTTAAATTTAACCATATAAGATTCTCTTTCATCTTCTGGAATTGATAAGAAACAAGTAAAAATTCTCTTGTATCCAAGCTTTGCAGCTTTTTCCATATAAGCGTATACCTCTTCCATTGGGGTTTTATCAGGGTATACTGAAATACCTAAACTATGCATTTTCCCGTTTTTAGTATATTTCTTGAGGGTTTTATTTTGAAATATACCTTCCTCCTTATTAAAATTTTAAATACCTCATATCTATTATCGTATAAATACGTATTTTTTTCAATAGATGTTTAGAAAAATCGATTAAACTTTTTTTATAAGAAAGTAAAATATAATTTCTACAACAAAAAATGATGTTTTTATACTTTTATGGTATAATAACAAAACAAGCAAGAAAAATATTTTATATTAATTTATATATTTTTGTACTATAATACAAACAAGGAGGTTCTAAGATGAATATAGATATTATCTTATCATTTATAGTTACTTTTTTTATCAGTTTAGTTCTAGTACCTCAAGTAAATAAAATTACTAAGGATCTAGGTATAATTGCACATACAAATAAAAGAACAATACATAAGGGAATTATTGCGAGAACTGGTGGTTATGCTATATATATAAGCTTTCTTATTGGAGCTATGATGTTTTTAAAAACAGACACTCAAATTAATTCTATATTAATAGGTGGATTTGTAATATTTTTAGTTGGGTTTTATGATGATATTCATGATTTAAAGCCTAAGTATAAGATGCTAGGACAAATTATAGCTGCTTTGGTTGTTATTGTTTATGGAGGGATATCTTTAAAAGATTTTACTATACCTTTTATTCCTTCATCTATTTCATATTTTATAGCAATTATTATTACTGTAGGATGGATTGTAGGAATAACGAATGCAGTTAATTTAATTGATGGATTAGATGGCTTATGTTCGGGGATAGCTATTATTGTGTTATTTACTATTTCTATGACTTCTTTAACTTATGGAAGAACAGATATTTCATCATTATCATTATTACTTGCGGGAGCAATTGCAGGTTTTCTGGTCTATAATTTTCATCCTGCATCAGTTTTTTTGGGTGATTGTGGAGCTTTATTTATAGGCTTTATGATTGCAGTTATATCTTTACTTGGATTTGGTTATAAGAGTTCAACATTCTTTACATTAGGAGCTCCTATTGTTGTATTGATGGTTCCTATCATGGATACCATTATAGCCATTATTAGAAGAAAGGTTCATCATAAAAGTTTTAGTGAAGCAGATAAGAATCATTTACATCATAATTTGATGTTTAAATTAGAATTAGGTCAAACAAAGAGTGTGTTAGTGTTATATGTTGTAACAGTTTTATTTTCACTTTGTTCTTATTTATATTTGTATGATAAGATAGCTGCAACAATATTATTTATAACATTAATGTTATTCTTTGAAATATTTGTTGAGTTAACAGGAATGATTGATCGTAAATACAGACCTGTATTAACATTTTTAAATATCTTTATTAGAAGTGAATATCTTCCTAAAATTAAAGATACAAAACCATATCGTAGATTAATAAGAAAGAGAAAATATTTTATTATAGGATTTTTAGTTATAGCTATTGCTTTAACAGGATATGGTATACATGTTACAAAGGATAAAGGGAATCCTCCTATAAAACAAAAAGAATTTGAATATGTTGCTAGTCAAAATGAAACTGATTTAATGAAAGATATATATAATAAATTAAATATTGCTTTTGATAATAATAGAAAAAACGAGGAATATGAATTAGTAAGTGCTTATTTTGTAGTTGATTATTTTACTTTAAATAATAAAAAGGCAGGACAAGTTGGAGGAATGGATTATTTTTATAAAGATAGAAAGAATAATTTTATTTCTTATTCTAAAGAAAGTTATTATAAGAATATTGATTTCTTGATAAAGAATGGATTGAATACGCAAGAAGTTGTAAATTATACGATTCAATCATCTAGTAAATCAGATATTGCGTTAGAGAAATTAGAAGATTATAGTTATTATGATGTAACTATGCTTATTGAGTTTAATGAAGAAAATGAGATAATAGATGGTAATAAAGAGTTAGTTGTTACTGTTCATTTGATTCAAAAGGATCAAAAATTTAGTATTGTCGCGATAGATTATTAATTTTTTGTTGTATTTTATTTAGAAGTGTGTTATATTGTTAAGGCGAGTGAAGGAGGTATCAAAAATGTTTTTAAATGTATTATTAATGATTATTTCAATTGCCTTAATTATTGTATGTCTACTTCAAAGTGGTAAAACTGATGGTATTGTCAATGCATTGACTGGTCAGAGTTCAAATCTATTCTCTCAACAGAAAGAAAGAGGAGCTGACTTGATACTTTCTAGGATTACTATTGCTCTAGGGATAGCGTTTTTCGTAGTAGCAATTATTATAAGAATGGGATAGTGGGGCATAAAGATGTTCCACTTTTTATTTTGTATATGATTATTTGAATATGTTGATAATAAAGAGAGGTGAGAAAATGGAAGATGAGATATTAGAGTTATTAAAAGATAAGAAATATGCTAGACGCTCTATGGAAGAATTGGCTTTGCATTTTAATAAAATAGAAACTTTAGATTATATTGATTTTATTAAGATGATGAATAAATTAGAAAATGAGGGTATCATTGGTAGAGATGATAAGAATTATTATTATATAAATGAAGATTTAGGGTGCTTTAAAGGTATTATTAGTATAAATAAACGTGGTTTTGCGTTTGTGAGGGTTGATGAAGAAAGAGAGTTTTATGTTCATGAAACTCATTTGAAGGATGCTTTTGATAAGGATGAAGTGCTTATACAAAAGATAAAGTCAAAAGGTTCAAAGGAAGAAGCTAAGGTTATACGTGTTCTAAGACGTGGACAAAATAGATATGTTGGAGAAGTTAAAAAAGGGAAAAGAGATTATATTGTAGCAGTAGATGATATTAAGATGAAACAACCTATTTATGTGGATCATGCTCATATGCATGGAGCAGTTGTTGGTCATAAGGTTGTTGTAGAGATCAAAACATATAAACCTAAGCTTAAAGGTGATATTGTAAAAATTATTGGTCATGTTAATGATCCTGGAATTGATATTTTATCTGTTGTTCATAGCCATGATGTGGATATTGAGTTTTCTAAGGAGATTTATCAATATATTTCTCATATTGGAGATAGTATTGATGAAAAGGATATAGAAAATAGAGTTGATTTAAGAGATGAAGTGATTGTGACTATTGATGGTGATGATGCTAAGGATTTAGATGATGCTATTTCACTTCAAAGATTAGAGAATGGTCATTATAAATTAGGAGTTCATATTGCAGATGTTTCTTATTATGTGGAAGAAGGAAGTTGTTTGGATAAGGAAGCAATAAAGAGAGGAACTTCAATTTATTTGGTTGATAGGGTGATTCCTATGTTGCCTCATAAGTTATCTAATGGAATATGTTCTTTAAATCCTCATGTTGATAGATATACTATAAGTTGTTTAATGGAAATTGATGAAGAGGGAAATGTTGTTGATTATCAAATTATTCCTTCTGTTATCCATTCTTCTTATCGTATGACATATAATAATGTAAATAAGATATTAAATGGAGATAAGGAGTTACAAAAGGAGTATCAATTGGTTATAGATATGTTCTTTTTAATGGAAGAACTAGCTACTATTTTAAGGAAAAAGAGAGATAAACAAGGTTCTATAGATTTTGATGTAAATGAGGGTAAAGTTATTGTTGATAAACAGGGAAAAGCAATTGATGTTGTTTTAAGGCAAAGAGGTATAAGTGATAAAATCATTGAAGAGTTTATGTTAATTGCAAATCAAACGGTCGCAAAACATTTAAAATGGATGGATTTACCTTTTATTTATCGTGTACATGAATATCCAAAAGAAAAGAAGTTGAAACAATTTCAATCAATTGTCAAACCTTTAGGTTATACAATAAAGGGATCTCTTAGTCATGTTTACCCTAATGAACTTAGTCATATTATAAATTTAAGTCAAGGAACAAGTGAACATACAATTATTTCTACATTGTTATTAAGATGTATGCAAAAAGCACGTTATGATGAACAATGTTTAGGTCATTATGGATTGGCTTTTGATTATTATACTCATTTTACTTCACCAATAAGAAGATATCCAGATTTATTAGTTCATCGCTTAATTAGAAAATATTTATTTGAAGAAAGATATGATTTAGTCAATCATTATGCAAAAGTTATACCATCTCTTGCTGAACAATCTTCTCAAAGAGAAAGAGAAGCTATAGATATTGAAAGAGAAGTAGATGATATGAAGATGGCAGAGTATATGTCACATCATGTTGGAGAAGAGTTTGAAGGTATGATTTCTTCTATTACAAGTTTTGGATTTTTTGTAGAGTTAGAAAATACTATTGATGGTTTAGTACATATTACAGATTTACAAGATGATTATTATGCATATAATGAAGAAACTTTAATGTTAATTGGAGAGAGAACAGGTAAACAGTATAGGATTTCAGATAAGGTTAAGGTGAGAGTAAAATCTTGTAATGTTAAAGAAAAAACGATAGATTTTGAGCTTGTTGGACAAAAGAAAAGTTATAGAACAAAAGAAAAAAAGATAACTTTTAAAAAAGAGAAGACAAAACGAAGAAAAAATAGTAGAATATATAGGACTCGTAGGAAGTCTAAAAGATAAAGGGAAAGGAGTATATGTATGAAAATTGTTTCAAACAATAAGAAAGCTTATCATGATTATTTTATTTTAGATACTTATGAAGCTGGTATTGAATTAAAGGGAACTGAAATTAAATCTGTTCGTAAGGGCAGTGCTAATTTAAAAGATGCTTTTATTAGAATCAAAGATAATGAAGCGTTTATTGAAAACATGCATATTGCTCCTTATGAACAAGGGAACCGTTATAATCATGAACCACTTCGTACTAGAAAATTATTACTTCATAAAAAAGAAATAAGAAAGCTACAAAAAGAAGTGAAAGAAAATGGATTAACGATTATTCCTACAAAGCTTTATTTTAATACTTCTAAAGCAAAAGTAGAAATAGCTCTTGCAAGAGGGAAAAAGCTTTATGATAAACGTCAAGATCTCAAAGCTAAGGATGCTAAAAGAGATATTGAAAGGGCATTGAAAAATGCTTATTAATATGGGGATGTCTTGGATTCGACAGGGGTCAGTTTGAATGGAATTGCAGCCGTAGGCATACGTTAAATGTATCAAAAAATATCTGGAAACAGACAACAATTATCTTTCGCTTGCTAGTCGACGTTAGACTTTAGCGAATGCTAGCCTATAGTATACCTATGACTATAGAACTAGTAACATATCCTATAGGTTAAGGATATAAGGAGTCTGGACTTATATCACGAAAATTAACAGAATCGCTAAGTGAAAGACTGCTTGTGGATCGTAGCTTAGTTAAATCTATTCCACAAGATAAGCTGTAGAAGTTTCATATGGGACGGCTTTTGGACAGGGGTTCGATTCCCCTCATCTCCACCAAAAGAGATTTGGCGAACCTTAGAACTTTTGAGAACATCTAATAATTCTTCATGAGTTGCTAAGTGTCCGTTTTTACGATAATTGAAGGTAATTACCAATTTACCATCATCAAACAAGAAGGCTTTAGAAATGAATGTTTCTATAAGTCTTTTTTTGTTTTCGATTGTATCTTTTTGAGTTGTTTTAAATTTTTCAAGTATAAATTTTATAAAATCTTTATCGAGTACTTCATTATTCACTTTTTCTAATTTAATTTGTGTTTCTAATTGTTTCTTTTGTTCTTCTAAATTCTTCATTCGTTCAATCATAGTATTGTTGAACATACCTTTTTCAATAGTATACACAATATTATTAATAGCTTTTGTAGTATCTTTTAATTGTGTTTCTAGAGTTTTTATATTGCTATTATTCATTGATTCTTCTTGATATTTTAAAACACCATCAGCAATTGCATTTAAATTATCATCATTAAAGATATATGAATTTAAAATATCTATAAATGCATTTTCAAGCCAATTCTTTTGAATGTTCTTTTTAGAACATTTATGTTTGACTTTTTTAGCATAACTATAATAATAATGCTTTTTACCAGTATGACTAGTACCACATCTACCATACATAGAAGCCCCACATTCACCGCAATATAGAATATCACTTAAAATATAATCATTAGCCATAATTCTTTTAGTCCTCCTAGTTTTCTTTATTTCATTCGTTCTCAAGAAAGCATCCTCGTCAATAATTACAGGTATACCTCCCTTATAACACCATCAGCATATTTATACTCACCTATATATTTTCTATTTTTAATAAAACGATATATAGCACTTTTTGTATAATAATTACCTCTAGTATTTTTGTAACCATTAACTTTAAGCCAATTCAATATTTCGGCATCAGGCAAACATTCAATAACCATTTCAAATATTTTTCTAACCGCTTTTGCTTCATATTCATTAATGATATAACAATCATTTTCATCACAATTATAACCAAAAACATTAACACCATTACTCATGCGTTTTAAAGCATTACCATTTTGTCCACGTCTTATATTTTAAGAAAGATTAGCACTATAATATTCATCTAACACTTTAAGCACACCCTCTAGTATAATCCCTTCAGGTCCTGCTGGTATGTCAACTTTTGCATATAATACTCTAACACCATTATCTTTTAGAATCTTCTTGTATTTTTGGCTTTCATATCTATTTTTGAAAAATCTATTAGTCTTATAACAAATAATATAATCAAATAAATCACTTTTAGATTCTTCAATCATTTTTAAAAAATCAGGTCTTTTTTCACTTCTACCAGTCAACACATGATCATGATATATTTTAACAATATTATAAGCATGACTTTTAGCATATATTTTACATTCTCTTATCTGATCCTCAATACTCTCTTCTCTTTGAGAATCGCTCGAAAATCTAACATATATAATAGCATTTTTAATTTACCTCCTTATAATTTTTTGATATTATTAAGTACGTAAAAAGATGATAACGTGCTAAGTTATTTTTTTATGTTTCTAGCTACTGCCAATAGCTGGATTTTTTTATTTTCTTTATCACCAACTTAATCAAATACATTTTGCATAATTTTTCTAATGATGTATGATTGCTTAATGTTCAGTTTTAAACATACATCTCTAAAATCATCAATAAATTCCGGTTTGTAAGCTTTTTCCATAAGTTTCCCCAGTTTTCAAGGCTTTGCGCTATGCCAACCTCAAAATATGTATCCTTTTCCCTTGTTTTTGCCCTTATGGGTAGGTTACAAGGGAAAGTTTTTCTTATTCAGTTTTAATTCATTCCCACAAACCTTATCCAAGAGTTTTGCAGATTCCCTCTTTGCCTCCCTTGTAGCGTGTGCATAGACATTTATGGTAGTGCTTACGTCCGAGTGTCCTAAAAGTTCCTGCACATCTTTTGGCTGCGCCCCGTTTGATAACAGGTTTGTTGTGTAGGTGTGCCTTAATGTGTGGAAGTGGAACCCCTCTAACTCCGGTACTTTCCTTGTCGCTGTCCGGCAGGCTGTTTCTACGGTGGCTGGAAGTTCCAGACAGCCATCTTCCCTCAGACATACAAGGGAGATTTCCGTATAATCCTCTGGCACATCCTCTGCCATTCCCAAGTTGTAATACTCATAATGTACCCGATTTTTCTCTGTAACTTCCCTGTAGAAATTCCTGTGGTAGAGTCCGCCATACTGCATACGGTTTTTAAGCTGCTGTTTCCTTGCTTTCTTCAGGATGTCAGCGAGGGCGTTCCCAAAATCAACGATCCGTACTTTCTTCCTTTTTGTCGAGCCGATTTCGTGCTTATGGGTAGCGCCATTGTAGCGGACGCTTCTGCGGACTGTCAGGCATTGTTCCTCAAAGTTGATATCCTGCCAAGTCAGTCCTGCCACTTCCCCAAGCCTGAGACCTGTGAAATAGGCTATCTGTACAGGTAGGATTGCGTCTTTGCTCCGCTTGCCAAGCTGTGCAATCAGCTTTTGGTACTGCTCAAATGACAGTGGATTGACTTTGCCATTGTCGGTGTCCGTTTCTTCCGCAAACAAGTCCATATCGTCCTTTTTATGCCTCATGACTACATACTGCATGGGATTGAACGTAATGTACTGTTTCGGGAACATCGCAAAGCGGAAATGACTGTTGTAATACTGCGGAAAATGACTTTACGTAGTCTTTGGAATATCCTTTGGAAACAAAATCTTCAATCGTGCCTCCAAAAGACATGATATCCATGAACTGCTGCAAATGCCCCGAAGTAACCGTTTTTAGCTTTCGTCTGCTTACAGGGTGCTGTTTAATACGGTTGATTGCCTGTAAATAAGTACCGACAGTGCCATTGCTCAATGTTCCTGTCTTTAATTCTTCCTCTGCCCATGTGTCAAGCAACTGTCCAAGGGTGATATTGTCCGCCTTTGCAATGAATTTCTTGCTTTCGTAATCTTCCATTGCCTGCCTTAACAGCTTTTCCGTTTCGCTTTTGCTTTCTGTTCCTGCATATTCTTTCTGTACCAGATTTCCACTTGCGTCCTCCACATAGAAGCGGTAGTACCATTTTTTTCCTTTCTTCTGAACTGATCCTTTTGCCATAATCGTTTCTCCTTTCGAT
Source organism: uncultured Erysipelotrichales bacterium (assembly GCA_910579135.1). Lineage (GTDB taxonomy): Bacteria > Bacillota_I > Bacilli_A > Erysipelotrichales > Coprobacillaceae > MGBC113645. The sequence goes on from CAJTTM010000018.1 coordinate 52,181, forward strand.
AAACGCAACCTTTATTGCGTATGGCAATCGGAACTGATGAAATGCTTTCTGCGTGTAAGTATATCATAACTCCGGCTGCCAAGCTATACCGATTCGGATTCTTCCCCCGATACCATAGAAAGAAGATTTGCAAGCCTTACGGTGGCTGTTTCGGGATTTTTGGAATAGAGCCTCACAATATCGCCCATATCGTTAAACATATTTACGGTGTGGGTGATTTCCCTGAGAAACATAATCTCGTTATATTCCTTATTCGATTCAAACCCCATTGTCTGAGCGAGTGTGGCATTTTCCGCATTGTCCTTGAAATTCTTGCAGGCAAACTGAAAAGAATCCACGAACAATTCATATTCCTTCAACATCAGCAGCAGTAAATCTTTGGAAAAATCCGCC
>CAJTTM010000019.1 GCA_910579135.1 uncultured Erysipelotrichales bacterium
GATGGGAAGAATTGAAGGATTAGAAGAAGGAGAACTTATAGGAATAAGCAAAGGTGAAATCATAGGGATGGAAAAAGGTTATGCAAATGGAAAGGTTGAAGGTAAGATAGAGAAAGCTGCTCAAATGACTATTAATTTGTTAATAAGAAAATTAGGTTCGTTATCAGACCATACTATTAATAAAATTAACCATAGTAATGAAACGACACTAGATATTTTAGCAATCAATATTTTTGATATTGACAAAGAAGAAGATATCTTTAAATATGTACTTGTCAATAATCCAATAGATTAATATCTATCTCATAATAAAAAAAGTTGTAATATACAACTTTTTTTATATATTATATTAATCTACAGTATATTTAAAACTATTTCCATCATAACTATCTTTCCCACAATAAATAGGTCTGCCTTGCTCATCTTCTACAATAATATTTAATTGTAAAATGGGAGAATCCTTTGTGATGTGTAAAACTCTAGAAAGTCTAGAAGTCGCAATTAAACTTTCTACTTCTATTACTCTTTTTTTCTCCTTTATTTCTGGGGATAAAAAATGTGGGGCTATATATGTTAATGATTGATGAAAATCTGCTTTTTCAATATTAGGAAAATATTTGAGTGGGAAAAAGATATTTTCATATACAATTGGTATATCCCATCCATATTGTACTCTTTTCACTTGTAATAATTCTTCATTTGGTAACATATTTAAAAGTTTATTACTCACTGAATGATTTTTTACAATCTTTATTTCTAAAACTTCTATTCTAATTTGTCCATATTCCTCAAGTAATTTTGTATCTGTTGAAATTGAAATACGATTCATACTTCTTTCTTTCTTTAGTGCTGCAACATATGTACCAGTGATTCCTTTTCCCTTCTTTTTTATTAATATCCCTTCTTGAATGAGTTCATCAATTGCTCTTCTTACTGTCATTCTAGAAGCTGAAAATTTTTCTGTGAATTCTCTTTCTGGTGGAAGTTTGAATCCTACATTATATTCTTTATTTTCAATACATTTTAAAATATATTGTTTTATTTCTGTATATAATACCATGTTCTTCCCTCCCTATGATTATGATTATATCATAATAAAAAAAGGAATCAAATGATTCCTTAGTTTGCAAGTATTACTGATCCTTTATATGTATCTTCAATAAACTTCTTAATATCTTCTGATTTTAAAACTTCTACTAAAGCTTTGATATTTTCATCATTTTCATGTCCTTTTTGACATGCAACAATATTAATATAAGGATTATCAGAATCAGCAGATTCTAAAATAACAGCATCTTTTATTGGATTAAGATTTGCTTGTAAAGCATAATTTCCATTAATTGCTACTAGATCTCCTTCTCCATTTTCATAGGCAGTTGCAGTTAATTCTGGTTTGATTTCAGTAAATTTTAAGTTTTTAGGATTACTTTCAATATCCTTAATAGTCGCAGATAATGTATCAACACCACTCTTAATTTTAATTAAACCAGCATCTTCTAAGATTGCTAAAATTCTTCCATGATCAGCAACTGAATTTGAAATAATAACTTCTGCACCATCTTTAATTTCATCTTTAGATTTTACTGATTTAGAATAAAAACCAAATGGTTCCAAATGAATAGCTCCAGCTTCAACAATTTTATAACCATTTTCTTTTACTTCCCCCTCAAAGAAAGGTCTATGTTGGAAATAGTTTGCATCAACTTCTCCACTATCTAATGCTTTATTGAAAATATAATAATCATCTAATACTTTTACTTCTAAATCAATACTATATTTTTCTTTTAAGATATCCTTTGCTTTTTCTAATATCTTTGCATGTGGATCTAGAGTTGCTGAAACAACTAACTTCTTATCATCACTTGATGAATCACTCTTTCCACAAGCAACAAATGTTACTGCTAAAATAAATACTAATGCGATCTTTAATAATTTTTTCATAATATGTCCTCCCTATCTTTTATCTATACGTCTTACAACATAATCGCCAATACCTTGAATAATAAATACTATAACTAATACGAAGAATGTAGCTGTATACATAATGGCATAATTCTTTCTTACAAATCCATACATATATGCTAAATTCCCTAATCCACCTGAACCAATACATCCAGCCATAGCAGTATATCCCACAAGTGAAATTCCCATAACTGTAATACTTGAGATTAATGCTGGTTTTGATTCTGGAATTAATACTTTTGTAATAATCTGAAAATGACTTGCTCCCATTGCTTTACTTGCTTCAATAGTCCCCTTGTCAACTTCATTCAATGCTATCATGCACATTCGTGCATAGAATGGGGCACTTGATATAATAAGTGCAGGAAGTGCTGCTGTTGCTCCTAGCATTGTTCCTACTACAAACTTAGTAACTGGTAATATAATTAAAATAAGAATAATAAATGGAACAGCCCTTAGTAAATTAACTATAAAATCTAAGATTGTATTAATGAATTTATTTGGATATAACCCATCTTCTTGAGTAACATATAGTATGATGCCAATTATAAATCCTAATAATACTGCAATTAATAATGAGAAGAATGTCATATATAATGTTTCTTGAATAGATTCATTCATAGCACTCCAATCAATCTGGCTTAAAAATTTACTCATTATATCACCTCTACATTCACTTTGTATTTTTTAAACAATTCAATCACTTGTTCATATTCTTCTTTACTTCCATTAAGAATATTTATAATTAATACTCCAAATGAACTATTAATTGTATTTGTAAGATTTCCAGAAACAATACTAATAGATATATTTGTTTGTTTGATAACTTCTGATACAACTGGTGTTCTAGCAATATCTTCTTCAAATGTTAATCTTAAAAGCATTCCTTCAGGATAAATCTTCTTTAAATCTTCATTAAGTTTATCATCATCAACTTTACTTGAAATATCCCTCACAAAACGTCTTGTTACTTGATGTTTTGGTGCACCAAATATGTCTTTTACATTTCCTTCTTCAACAATTCTCCCTTCACTCATAACTGCTATATGATGGCATATTTTTTGAACAACTTCCATTTGATGAGTAATCATAACAATTGTTATTCCTAATTGTTTATTAATCTTCTTTAATAACTCTAAAATTTGTTCTGTTGTATCAGGATCTAGAGCACTTGTTGCCTCATCACATAATAAGATAGATGGATCATTCGCAAGCGCTCTTGCAATTCCAACTCTTTGTTTTTGACCACCCGAAAGTTCACTAGGATAAGCATTTTCTCTTCCTTCAAGCCCAACTAATTGAATAAGTTCTTTAGCTTTTTTAATTCTTTCTTCTTTTGGTATTCCTGCAATCTCTAATGGAAGTTCAATATTCTTTTGTACTGTTCTTGACCATAATAAATTAAAATGTTGAAATATCATTCCTATCTTCATACGTTTTTGTCTTAATTCATCATGACTTAACTTTGAAATATCTTCTCCATCAATAATCACCTCACCTTGAGTTTGCTTTTCTAATTGATTAATAATTCTTACTAGTGTTGACTTTCCAGCACCACTATAACCTATAACGCCAAAGATGACACCATCATCAATTTTTAAATTAATATCATCACAAGCTATAATGTCACCTTTTTGAAGATGAAACACTTTTGTGATATGTTTTAATTCTATCATGACTTCCCTCCCTATAACAAAAAAACTCGTCCTATAAAAAGGACGAGTGTATTCCCGTGTTACCACCTTTATTCATTATTACTTCACAATAATAACCTCATCAAGTACCATCATACTCTAACACTTTAACGGGTGTAACCGTCATTAGCTAAACATTCACTAATGAAACTCCAAGACCATCTTCATTTATCTTCCCTTATTCTTTTTCACCAAACAAGAACTCTCTACAAAGCTAGGATAAACTACTCTTCTCTTCACTGTTGTTATTTATATATTACCTTCATTAAATTAAAAAGTCAACATTTTTTTACATTTCATTTCTTGCGACTACTAAAAATTTATATGTAGATAGCTTAAATGTGCTGCCTTCTTTTATTCGTTTTAAAGCGGTCATATAAAAATTAACATACTTTTCTACATCACTTAAATCAGGTGATACCCTTTTAAAATATGAATACATACCTTCAATACTTCTAAATTGGATATAACCAAAATCTTCCAATCTTTGTACGATCTTAAAACCAATCGATTCTAATGATTCACTACATGATTGAACATTCCATTCACCTTTCATCTTAAAAGGCATATACATATCTACTAATTCTTGATAATTACCTGTACCATATTGATTTAATATAACATAGCCATTTGGTTTTAATACTCTTTTTAATTCGTTTTTCTCATAATTACAAAATTGATTCATGATAACATCTATTTTATTATCTTTAAAAGGCATTTGTTGAGCCTGTGTTAATGTTGTAGGTTTAATTGGCGTTTCAAATAAATTCTCTTTGATTTGTTCAATATCTCCATACGGTTCAACATCATAAACAACATTTGGAAGTGGTGCATAGTTTTTCGCAAATTCACCTTGATCAATAGATAAAAAAGCTAAATGATCATGAGGTGTAACATAGTCTCTCAAAATATTTGTTTCTTCATATTCCTTCATAGAAACATGATACTCATCATTGACATCATTATACGTTTTTAAATTTAAAACCTCTTGTTTTAATGATTTTGCATATTCAATCTGTTTCTTACATCTTATTTGACCATACTTAAGCGTTAAAAACTGAACAATTGCATCAGCCACAATCCCTAAAGCTAGAAATAATACAAAATATAATATCCAATTTATACTTAAAAAAGGATCACTACTACTAAAGATATAACATATAAAACAAACAAACGCCATATATCCAGTTCTTGTATAATTAAAAGATTTATCTAAAGAGAGAAACCAAGCTAAGTTATCTGACTTCTTAACTCTATTAAAATTAATTTCAAAAAAACAAATTTGAAACATAAGTAAAACAAAAACAAAATTCATTAATAAAAACAATAATTCTTCCATAAATCCTCCTTAGTGAATGACCTCACCATCAAGTGTATAAAAACGATATTCATCTACTGAAATATAACCTTTTTCATTAAATCTAACATGTCCTTCTTTAGAAAAAATCACGTCAAAATCAGAAGTATCATATAAATATCCACTACCATTTTTATCAAGCAGTAAATATTGTTTATCTTGATATTCATATAAACACTTTTCCTCAATTCCAGTATATTCAATAGGAAGTTTCTCTTCTCCCTGATCATCAATAATACCAAACATCCCATCTTCATTATACACTGCATAATATGAACTGCCTATGTACTTAATATCAAAATATGTCTCATCATTAATTGTTTCACCTTTATTATTAATAAGATAATATTTGTTCTCTTTATCACTTACAATCGCAATATTATTTTTATCAAATAAAGAAGCTTGATAATATGTATGATCAATAACCTTCTTTGCACTAAAATCATAATATTCATAGCCTTTATCTTTTTTATAAACAGGATAAATTTCTCCACTAATATAAGTAGCTACTGGCTCAACTTCTAAATCCTCAAGTTTATAATTTTTACTTTGATTAATAATATTATGTGGTCCATAAATACTATTTCTTACAATATAATGGTTTATATCTTTATAGTAACTATTGAGCATGATAAATGATTGCACAGTTTTAGATAAAATAGAAATAGTATCATCTTTCTTTAATAAGATATTCCCATGGCTCAACTCTAAACAATCTGCTTCTATATTACGATATATAGTATATTTTTTATCTTTCAAATGAATATATATTGCATTTTTATTCTTTTTATCAAACAATATAGCTTCATCATCATTACTATCACTTAAAGAAAAATCACCATTCATTTCTATTTTAGTAATTTGATTATCATAATAAACATTTATATAATCTTTAAAGAAAAGAATATAAGCATTACCTAAGACCATAGATGAAAATACTTCTTCATTACCTTTATACAAATCTTCTCCATCTTGATATAAAACTTGCCATTGATTTTGATGATTTAAAATAGGTAATTCACTCACTCTTAAAACTGTACTATCACTTAATTGATATAATTTCTTTCCTTCACTATTATAAATAGCGCCTTCTTTTAATTCATTTTTAATTTCTTGTTGACTCCCTATAACCATCTGATCATTTATTTGAAAATATTGATGAACTCCAGGTTTAATCAACTCTTTTCCATTATAATCAATATATCCAACTTGATTATCTTTATAAGTGACAACATAACCTTTTAAATGATTTTCTTTATAATCAATATACTTCTTTGATGTTAGATCTTCTCCATCTTGATTATACAAACTATATTCATTATCTTGGATAGGGAGAAAGAAAGTTGAATCATTTTTATGAGAAGAACAACCACTTATCATCATCATACATAAAATTAAACATATAATCTTTTTCATATCTATACCTCTTTAAAAAGAAAAAGGGAAATTGTCCCTTTTTTTATTGTTTTTATATTTTATTCAACAATTAATGGTTCATCATTATTAACAACTGTACCATCTTTTAATGTTGCAACATAATAAACGGCTGCTTCCTCAGGTTTATAATAAACATCTAATGTATCGATAGTATTCATCTTAACATCTTGAGCTTTTAAATCTTCTTTAGCTAATTTTTCAACTGTAACTGTTTCAACATTGTTATTGTTAAATTGTACTTGTAATGTTGTTTTCATTATTGTTCCTCCTTACTTCTATAGTTGACATCTCCATGTCTATGCTCATTATATAGAGAAATCTAATAAAATGCAAATTTTCTTTATAAATCATAAAATTTTTTTCATTTTTATCTCTATACAAGCATATTTTTTGTCATTTTAATGTGTTTTTTTAATGATTTTATTGATTTTACTTCTTCATCGAAGCTGAATATGCTTTTCTTCTTTGATTTTCTGTTAATAATTTTTTTCTTAAACGAATAGCTTTTGGAGTCACTTCTACCAATTCATCATCATTAATATAATCTAAACACCCTTCTAAGTTAAACACTCTAGGTTTCTTTAAAACAACTGTAGAATCTTTTGTAGAAGAACGAGTATTTGTTAAGTTCTTTCCTTTTGTAACGTTAACAGTTAAATCATTATCTCTACTATGTTCACCAATAATCATACCTTCATAAACATCAACACCAGGTCCTACAAACATAACCCCTCTGCTTTCAACACTTCCTAAAGAATAAGCAGTTGTTTGTCCATCATCAATAGAAATCATAACTCCTAATTGTCGTTCTCCTACAGAACTTCCTTCAACTTCACGATATTCTAAAAAAGAATGATTGATAATTCCATATCCTTTTGTCATAGTTAAGAAATTAGTCATAAAACCAATTAATCCACGTGAAGGAATAACATATTGAACTTTTGTCATGCCATCATCTGATTCCATATTTTGAAGCTCTCCATGTCTAAATCCTAATGATTCAATAACACTTCCAATACAATCATCTGGAGCTTCGATAAATACTTCTTCATAAGGTTCACATTTCTTACCATCAATTTCTTTAATGATAACTTTAGGTTTAGAAACTTGTAATTCATAACCTTCTCTTCTCATATTTTCAATTAAAATAGATAAATGTAATTCTCCACGTCCAGAAACAATCCACTCTTCACTATTAGCAATTCTTTCAATTTTTAAAGACACATCTCTATTTGTTTCTCTAAATAATCTATCCTCAATCTTGCTAGCAGTTACAAATTTTCCATCTTTACCTGCAAAAGGTGAAGTATTTGTACCGAAGATCATTTGAATTGTTGGCTCATCTACTCTAAGAAGTGGTAATGGATCTTCATGTCCCATTTCACAGACTGTTTCTCCAACTCCAATATCAGCTAAACCAGCAATCGCAATAATATCTCCTGCAGTTGCTTCTTCAATTTCAATTCTATGTAATCCAATAAATCCAAATAATTTTTGAACTCTAAATTGAGTATGACTACCATCAGCTCTTACACATATAACTGATTCATTAACTTTAACCTTACCTCTTTGAAGTCTACCAATTCCAATACGTCCAACATAATCATTATAGTCTAATAATGCTGGTTGGAATTGTAATGGACCTTCTTCATCTACAATTGGTTCTGGAATTTCATCAATGATCATATCAAATAAACAATCCATATTAGGAACTTGTGTACTTAAATCTGGATCTAAACTTGAAGTTCCCATCAATGCAGATACATAAACAGTTGGGAAATCTAATTGATCATCATCTGCTCCTAGTTCCATGAATAATTCTAAAACTTCATCCATAACTTCATCTATACGTACAACAGGTCTATCTACTTTGTTGATAACAACAATCGGTTTAACATGTGCTTCTAATGCTTTCTTTAAAACAAAACGTGTTTGAGGCATTGTACCTTCATAAGCATCGACAACTAGTAAAACACCATCAACCATATTCATGATACGTTCTACTTCTCCACCAAAATCGGCATGTCCTGGTGTATCCATAATATTTATACGATAATCTTTATAATTAATTGCAGTATTTTTTGCTAAAATTGTAATTCCTCTTTCTCTTTCAAGGTCATTGCTGTCCATGGCTCTTTCAGCGATCTGTTCATTATCTTTTAAAGTTCCAGATAATTTTAAAAGTTGATCTACTAAAGTTGTTTTTCCATGATCGACATGGGCAATAATTGCTATATTTCTAATATTCATATTTCGCACTCCTTTTCAACTTTTAGATTATAACACAATTACAACAAAACACAATAATAAATTATTGTTGATATAATCAAAAGAATTTTCTTTTTTATTTTTATAAAATGAATCATAAAAATAAGGATCAACTTTATAGTTAATCCTTCATCGACATATTTATGACTTACTTCTCTATTTTTACTATATCAGCATATATCATTTAATCAAATAATTCTAATAAATTTGGGAAAGGTTTTAAACTTCGATAAAGTATACCATTCATATGGGCAATCGCAAGTCCATAATTTGTTATTGGGACTTGTTTTTGATTTGCATATTGAATACGATAATTCATTTCCTTTTGGTTTAACATACATCCTCCACAATGAATAATAAGTGAATATGGTAATTCTTTTGGAAATTCAGTTCCCGAAGTAAAAACAAATTGAATATCTTTGCCTGTATATTCCTGAATCCATCGAGGTAATTTCACTGTTCCAATATCTTCACATTGACGATGATGTGTACAACCTTCACTAATTAAAACTATATCTCCATCTTGAAGATAATCTAACTGAGTTGCTCCCTTAACGACTTCTTCAATATCTCCTTTATATCTTGCAAATAGTATAGAGAAGGATGTTAATAAAATATTTTCAGGTACATCCTTTGCAACTTTTTGGAAGGCTTGTGAATCTGTTATAACTAGTTTGGGTTGTTTTGACAAAGAAGCTAATGTTTGTTTAAGTTCACTATCTTGACATGATACAACAATACCTCCTATATCTAAAATAGCTCTTATTGTTTGTTGTTGTGGAAGTATTAATCTTCCTTTTGGTGCTGATGAATCAATAGGTATCACTAAAACAACAATATCTCCTGGAGATAATAAATCTGCAATGAGTTCCTTTTGATTTTTACTTTTTTTTGCGAATTTGGCAATCATTTCTTTTAATTCATTAATGTTTTGATTGTCCTTAGCACTTATATATATTTCATTTTCTTTAGAAATAGGAGAATCTATCATGAGATCAGACTTATTATAAGCAATGATATATGGTATCTGACGTTCTTTAAAAAGAGAAATTAACTGCTGATCTATAGTTGTCAATCCACATGTCACATCAACAATTAAAACTGCCACATCACTATGACTAAGCGTATCTTTTGCTTTTTCAACACGTAATTCTCCCAACTCCCCTTCATCATCAATACCTGGTGTATCAGTAATAACAACAGGACCTAGAGGTAAAAGTTCCATAGCTTTTTTGACTGGATCAGTTGTTGTGCCTTTAATAGGTGATACAACTGAAAGATTTTGGTTTGTAATACAATTGACAACACTTGATTTTCCAGCATTTCTTAATCCGAATATTCCAATATGAATACGCTCTGATGATACAACATCATTTAATCCCATATATTACCCTCCTCTATTTAAAAACGAAAATCTCTTCGATTAGAATTTTTAATATCTTCTATATTTTGTTTAGCAATACAACGAACTTTATCATTTGGTATTCTTTGAAGTTCTTTTTCAATCATTTGATAACCAATTTCTTTTGTTTGTTCGCTTGCATAATCCTCAAGATATTCTGTAAGTGTCATAAGAGCATTAGGATGACAGCAATTAAGAATTTGACCACTTTTACATAATGACATAAATCTATCTCCTGTTCTTCCTTCTCGATAACATGCTGTACAGAATGATGGTATGTGCCCACTTTCCATCAACCAACGAACAACTTCATCTAATGTACGTTGATCAGAAACATCAAACTGTTCTGTATCATGTGGACGGTCTTCTTCTGTATATCCTCCTACAGATGTTCGAGAAGCTCCACTGACTTGAGAAACACCAACTTGTAATAGCTTTTGTCTCACTTCTTCAGATTCTCTTGTTGATACAATCATTCCTGTATAAGGTACTGCTAAACGAATACATGCAGCAATTTTTGTAAAAATTTCATCAGAAATAGAATTATCAAAAGCAGTTGGATCAATATCATCAGCATGTTTAACACGTGGAACACTAATTGTATGAGGCCCCACTCCATGAACTGCTTCTAAATGTTCAGCATGCATGATTAATCCCGCAAATTCATACTTATACATTTCAAGTCCAAATAAAACACCTAATCCTACATCATCAATACCACCTTCCATAGCTCTGTCCATTGCTTCTGTATGATAATCATAATCATGTTTTGGTCCAGTTGGATGTAATTCTAAATAACTTTTCTTATGATAAGTTTCTTGGAATAAAATATACGTTCCAATCCCTGCCTCTTTTAATTTACGATAGTTTTCTACTGTTGTTGCTGCAATATTAACATTGACTCTACGAATGGCACCATTTTTATGATTGACTCCATAAATTGTTTGAATACATTCCAAAATATATTCAATTGGATTATGAACAGGATCTTCTCCAGCTTCTATCGCAAGACGTTTATGTCCCATATCTTGCAAAGCAATAACTTCTTGACGAACCTCTTCTTGTGTTAATTTTTTGCGTCCAATATGTTTATTTTTTAAATGATATGGACAATACAAACAACCATTAACACAATAATTGGATAAATATAATGGCGCAAACAACACAATACGATTACCATAAAATGCTAGTTTAATTTCTTCTGCAATCTTGTACATTTGCTCTATTTTTTCTGGAATCTCACATGCTAATAAAACAGACGCTTCTCGATGTGTTAATCCTTGACACTTTGCTCCTGTTTTTGTTTGAACAGGACGTGCTTTCTCTAATATTGTATCAATTAACTCAACATTATTTTTATTTTTCTCTGCATATTTTAATGTTTCAAGTATTTCTTGATCATTAATAAATTCTTCTGCTTTTAATGATTTTGGATTATAAATAGCCATTTTTTTCTTCCTTTCTTATTCTTTAAAATCACCACGTTCTGTGACAATTTCATAACCAATTTCTTTCATTATTAATGTTAATCTATTTTTGTTTTGAGCAGATTCTTCTCCTGTATATTTTTTATGATTATATAATTCATATTTTTTTCGAACTGATAATGGTGACAAGTTTGGCATAATCACATTAGCTCCTGATTGTATTCCTTTTTCAGTTCCTCGTTTATCTATCGTTCCTAGGGCCGTTGTTGATGGTAATAAAATAGGTGGATAAATAAGGCGTATTAATGATAATAAATAACAAGTCAAATCTACATTTCCTGCTTTCATATCTTTAAAAGGTGTCGCAACGTGTGGAATAAAGGGTCCTATTCCACACATCTGGGGATGAAATTCTTCAATGAACTTTAAATCTTTGGAAAGCATATTTTCATCTTGATATGGGGAACCAACCATAAATCCACAACCTGTTTGATACCCAATTTCTTTAAGGGTATATAAACACTTCATTCTATTTTCATAAGACATATGAGAAGGATGTAGTTTTTGATAATGTTGCTGGTCTGCTGTTTCATGACGCAACAAATAACGATTTGCTCCTGCTTGAAAAAGACGAATATAACTTTCTTTGCTTCTTTCCCCTAAGGATAATGTGATTGCACAATCAGGATATTTTAACTTTATTGTTTTTAACAGATGGCAAAGAACATCATCACTAAAATAAGTATCTTCTCCACCCTGTAAAACAAACGTACGAAATCCTAACTGATAACCTTCTTCACAACATTCGAGTATTTCCTCTTGAGATAATCTATATCGCTGACATGTTTTATTGCTACAACGAATACCACAATATAAGCAATCATTTTTACAAATATTACTTATTTCAATCAATCCTCTTATATAAACTTTATTGCCAAAAATTTGTTGTCTTACAGTCATAGCTTTTTGCTTTGCATATTGGACTACTTCAAGATTACGATTTTTAATCAAATACTCATATTCTTCTAAAGATAACGAATGATAACTTGCTAATTGATCTATCAATTCCAATAACTTATTATTCATGATAAATTTTATTTGAATAGGCTGTTTTTACACCTATTCCAGGTAATTTACCTATTTTTCCTGTAAGCGAAGATATTGTATTTTGTGGTGCATCAATCGCAATACTTATAATATGAATTCCTTTATCTCTATATGGAATACCCATTCTTCCCACAATATATTGTCCATATTCATGTAATAGTGTATTGAGTTGATTGACCGATTCTGTATCCTCGACTATAATTCCCATAACTGCTACTCTTGTTTCCATAAATTTCCTCCTTTATATATAAAAACCGTACCTATAAAAAGGTACGGCAAAAACAACATGATTCTGTGTATGCGGTACCTTTCAGTCAGATAATTTCATCTTTGTGTCAGGTTCTTATTTAAATATACACCTTTTTCTTTTTTTATTCAATAAAACGCTTTCATTTTTTTGTGTTTTATTTATTCAACATATCTATCAAAAGAAAATCCTCTTCCACTTACTTCATTTATCTGATTAACAGTAATAAAAGCATGTGAATCTATTTTTAAAGCTGCTTGTTTGACGGTATTCATTTTTCTATTTGACATAACTGCCATAACTGCATTTTGACTTTCTTCATTCATACCAGTTTCTATTTTTATCATTGTCACTCCATTGTCTAAATGATGTAATAATTCATATTTAATTTCATTATATCGAGGAGAAATGATAAGCATTTGTATTTTAGAAGATCCAAATGTTAAAACTTTATTAATAACAAAAGATGTTACAAAAACAATCGCAATTCCATATAAAATTTCAGTTGTTTTAGAAAAGGACATTTGTGTTATTAAAATGATAGTATCACTTATATTCATTGTAGTTCCTACTGATATTCCTTTTTTCTTATTTAAAATAATAGAAGGAATATCCATTCCACCAGTTGAAGCCCCTGCTTTTATGACTAAACCAATACCAACACCAATGATAACTCCAGCATAAATACCTGCTAGAAATAAGTCATCACAAAAATGTGTCATATCAATCAGTTGAAATAATTCTAAACAAAGTGGATAAATAAAAGTTGAAATAATGGTTGTTAATGCAAAGGATTTTCCTAATATCATATATCCAAATATAAACATTATGACATTAATAAACATAACTGTATATGATAATGGTATATTAAAATAGTAATTAATAAAAGAAGCAATTCCTGTAGAACCACCGATAATAATATGATGAGGTATCATAAAAGCACTAACTCCAAATGCAAGTATTATGTTTCCTAATATAATTAAAATAATTGTTTTGATTTTTTTCATAAAATACTTTCCTTAATTTTATTTGATAATAAAATATATCCCTGTTCATTAATATGTAATCCATCTATGTAGATATTTTCAATAGGTTCACCTTTTTTGTTACATAAAGTAGGATAGACATTAATCATTGAAACATAATCATATCTAATAACGTTCTTGATTTCCTTATAAACAATCTTAAGCATATCATTACTACGAATACCTTTTTTTAACATTTTGTAACCATGATATTTTTCTAAACATGGTATCATACTACAAACAAATATTCGACATTCAGGTAAATTATTATGAATAATCTCACACATTTCTTTAATATTTAAAGCAATATCCCTTGGGCTTGATTGCGTTGTATCTCCTAAATCATTTGTTCCTACCATAATCACAACTTGTTTAGGACGATATTTAATAACTCCTTCATCAATAAAATGTAATAACATATCACTTGTTATTCCACAGATACCACAATTATATTTATTATCTAATTCTGGATAAAATTGGTCTAAATCACACATTTCAGTTAAAGAATCACCAAAAAATACTGTTCCTCCTTCTTTCGCATAAAGTTGATTTCTCATAATCTCAACCATTCTATTTAAAACCATTCCTCTTAATTGATAAATATTTGTATCATATTTCATTTGTTCTTTCATTTTTATCACCACAATCATTATAAACCATTATAAAAAAGAAGGAAAGTATATCTCTTTTAAATAAAATATTATTCTCATTTTGGACTAACAGTCCATTGATTTTTTATATCTTTTGTTTAATAATAGTTTTATAGTCATTCACCTCAAAATATATATATGATTTTTATTGTTTTATCCTAACTATAAAAAGGAGGTGAGTTTAATGTTACCCTATTCTATCTTATACTCATGTTTCTTTCTATGAAACTTAAATCTCATGTTCTCCCTGATGCTTCTTTTAAAGATTTATTAAGAATTGATAATATCTTTGCAGATATTATCAATGTCACTCTCTTTTGTGGTCATCAAGTTATCAATCCTAACTGTCTTTCCTACTTCGATACAGAGTTATCTCAAAATATCCAATACAATGATGATGTTCTATCTGTAATAAGAAGAAGTGATCTTATGAAAAGATATTCTTCTTCTCATATGAATATTCTATTTGGTATTGAAATACAAAGTGTTCCAGATAAAAATATGCCTATAAGGATTGCAGGATATACCTATCTAAGTTATGTTATTCTGGATAAAAATAAAGAGAAGAAGATACCAGTGATCATGATTGTCTTATATGTAGGAGAAAGGAAATGGAAAGAAGGAAGAAGATTAAGTGAAAGTCTAGAAGTTCCAAAAAGTTTAGAAGATGTCTTTAATGACTTTCAGGCACCCATCTATGATATAAGGGAGATAGAGAGTGAAAGATGTCAGAGTGAAGAGTTAAGAGATTTAGTTGATTTATTACAGAAGATATATGAGAGAGATTTTCATTTTGAAGAAAGAGAATACAACAAACAAGCATGTATTGTGGCATTTTCAATAACTGGAGATAAGGAATTATTAGAAATAGCAAACAGGAAAGAAGGGAAAATCAAGATGTGTGAAGCGATAAGAGAATTAAGATATGAAGCCATGATGAAAGGTGAAATTAAAGGAAGAGAAGAAGGAGAAGCAAAGAAACAAATTGAAATTGCAATAGAGATGAAAAAGGATGAAAGATTTAGCAATGAGGATATACAAAAATTTACAGGTTTATCTATTGAACAATTGGCATTGCTTTAAAGTAAAAGGGATAATGTGATTTTGATCCATTACCCCTTTTAAATTATCTTAATGAAATAATCCTTAAGATAGTCTTTTTACAATATTTATATATCTTTAAATCACTATAATGCTTATGAGAATGTTTAAAAAATGTAATAATGCCATCAATACAAATTAGTGGCAAGAAAAATATAATTATATATATTGAATTAAATACTATTGCATGATTTGTGATTAAGACAACTAAAGGATGAAGTATCTTTATTAAAAACAAAGAAAAGAAACCAAAAGTAACAGCACCTAATAAACAAATACGCCCTTGCAAATTTAATATTTTATCTGAATAATCCCACCATCTACGATGAAAAATAGTTTCTAATATGTAAGATGTACTATATTCAATGACACAGCTAATCAACATTCCTAAGAAAAAGACTAAGACAGGCTCTTTGATTTTTCCTAATAATATAATATCAACAATAGCTGCACATCCATATATAGGGCAATATGGTCCATAGAAGAATCCTCTATTAACAATTGTCTTTTGATCTATAGAACAGTATATACTTTCATAAATCCAACCTAAAACACTATAAATTAAATGATAAATTAAATAAGTTAATAAAATTTTCATTACACTATTCACCTACTTTTTCTAAATAATATTGTTTCAATAGTTGCAGAAATCTTATCTGCAAGACATACAATCATACTTTCTTTATACATTGGTGGTTTTATGTTTAACGGAAACATATGTTTTAAAATAATATCAGATTCAACCTTATTGATATGAAAATCTCTATTTGCATTATCTAAAGCAGTTTTAGGATGTGTAAATCCATGTAATGGATGTCCATTATTTGTATGCCAATCATATAGAAAATAATCATGAAGCAAAGCTCCTCTAACTAATGATTTTTTATCAACATTTAAATGTAATTTCTTTACAAGCCATAAACTCATATACGCTACACTTAAACTATGTTCTAAAACACTAATATTTCCATGTTGTATAAAGTCTAAAGATTTTTTAAAGTTTGTTGAACACATAATATTCACACCATATAAACAAATATGATTGATTATATCCATATCTAACTTATGTTGAACTCCACAATTCCCTTCATTAGAAATAACATCATATAATATTCTTATATCAAGTATTCTATTTTCCATAATAACCACCTCTTTATAATGTACTCATGTATTATAATATGAGTATAGCATATTTTCAATAAACTTAACCTTACATTATTGTTACATTAAAATTACATTTTTCTAAATTTTAGTTTTTAAAAAAAGCTCACAAGAGCTATTAAATAAATATTATTTGAACACAAAGCATATAGATAATTGTTCCACCAGCAATTGATAATAAAGTATTTCTTTTATAGACATGTAAAATAATGACTGTTAAAACTGCTATTATTTCACTTATACCATGAAATCTTCCTAATAAATCAATATCCTTTAAACAATAAACAACAAGCATTGCCATAATGGAATAAGGTAACACTTTTCCTAAATATTCAATTAATGGACTTTCTTGATTAGAAAATGCTATAAAAGGTAATAGTCTTGTCAAAAAAGTCACACATGCAATAACAATGATTAGCAATATATTATGATTCATGAGATTTCTCCTTTTTATACATGATGAATAATAATCCAAGAATCCCTATCATTGAAGGAACAATAAATGAAGTTGAACCAAAAACAATTAAACATATGATACTCATTATAAAACCAATATAAGAATAAATATATTTATCAGTATTTAAAAACTGATCCACAACAATAACGACAAATAAAGCTGTCATCGCAAAATCTAAACCTGTTGTATTGATCGTTATTAAAGATCCTATTGTACTTCCTATAAGACTACCAATAACCCAATAACATTGATCAAATAATGAAACAAAAAATAAATATCTTTTATCATTCGTATCTTGACCAACTAATAAAGAATAAGTTTCATCAGTTAATGAAAAAATTAAATAAGGTTTATACTTACCAGTATCTTTAAATCTATCCAGCATAGATAAGCCATAAACTAAATGTCTTGCATTTATAAGTAAAGTCATCAATGCAGCAGAAATAAGTGAAGCTCCAGATGTTAATAAATTAATCGTAATAAATTGCATGCTTCCAGCATATATAAATAAACTCATCAACAATGTATAATATATAGGATAACCTTGGCTCACAACTAACATACCAAAAGCCATTCCTAAAACAATATATCCCATAAATACTGGAATAGTAGCTATAAAAGCAGATTTAATTATCTTTTTCATAAAAAAACTTTAATAATCCTTCTTCATTTTCAACAATATAATCACAATGATATTGTTGAAATTCTTCTATACTTCCATAACCATACAATACTCCAATACATGGAATATGATTTTTATGAGCTCCTATAATATCATGCATTCTATCTCCTACCATAATACATTCTTTTGCTTCTATTTGTTCACATTCTAAACAATAGGCAATAACATCTGCTTTATCTTTTCTTGTTCCATCTAATTCACTACCATATATTTCCTTAAAATAAATATCTAAATGAAAATATTCTAATATTTCTCTTGCAAATACTAACGGCTTACTTGTACATACATATAATGTATATCCATTGTCCTTAAGTTGTTTTAGTACTTCTTCAATACCTTTATAAACTTTATTTTCAAACTTTCCTTTTTCATTAAAGTATTCTCTAAATTTTTCAATAGCTATCCAACAATCTTTATGATTCATATGATAATATTTTTGGAAAGAATCATCTAATGGAGGCCCAATAAAAGGTTTTAAAGTTTCTAGAGATGAAACTATAATATCTTGAGATTTTAAAGCATATGCTACAGCTTTAGTAATTCCTATAAAAGGATCTGTTAAAGTTCCATCTAAATCAAATAATATATTCTTCATAAAACCTCCCCCTCTTTCATTTTTGTCTATTCTATCACTTTTTTTCTATCAAAAAAGCCCCTTAGGACTTTAATTACATTTTTATTGTTTGAATTGCTATACAACCAGGACCACCTTGAGTAATAAAAGCTGGTGATAAATCTAATATTTCAATTTGAATATTTTCAAACTTCTTTTGAATTTGTTTTACAACTTCTTGAGCTTGTTTTAATACCCCTGCATGAGAAACATAAATACGATAACTTTCATCAACACCAATACTCAAGAATGACTTAATAACTTCTGAAACTGCACTTTTCATAGTTCTTTTTAAAGCAAATTTCTCTAATTTTTTTCCATCTTCAGTTTGCATCATAACAGGAACAACTTTCAACATTCCTCCTACTGCTGCTGCTAGAGGAGTTAGTCTTCCACCTCTTTTTAAAAATGAAAAATCTTGAGGAATAAGAAATGATTTTGTAGTCGCAATTCTTTTATGTATTTCTTGCATAATTGCATCTATACTCATTCCTTCTTCTTTTAATTGAAGAGCTTTTCCCACTAAATAACGATGTGGTCCACACAATGTCATTGAATTAATAATATGTATACGTTTATTATCATCTAAAGTTTCCTTAGCTCCTACTGTACTTTGATATGTTCCAGATAAACCATCTGCCATTGTAATAACTAATAATTCATCTTCTTCCTGTTCAAAGACTTCTAATGTTTGCCCAATAGAAGGTTGCGATGACGTTGGAGTCGCTCCTTCTTTGACAAGTTCAAGAAATTCTTCACTTTCTATATCTACATACTCTTTATATGTTTTATTATTTATAGTTACACTAAGTGGCAAAACTATAAACCCTTTGTCTTCTCCCTCTTTAGGTGAATAAAGAGTTGAGGTATCTGTTATAATTTTCATATTCTATCTCCTTATTGATTACAATTATACAATATCAAATTGTAACATGATTGTCAATCAATCTAGTTTTAAAAACGAGATATTTTGTTTTTTTAAACTACATTTTGACGTTTTGTAATTTATTTGTTATAGTTATTAAGAGGAGGTCTATATGGATACAGTTAAGAATTTACATTTACCTAGATGGGATGAACTTCCTGATTTTCCATTATATATTGATCAGGTTGTTAATTATATAGAAAATAAATTAGATATTTTATCTTTTAATGATGAGAAAATCATTACAAATTCAATGATAAATAATTATGTTAAAAATGGAATTGTAAACCCCCCTATTAAAAAGAAATATGAGCGTATTCATCTTGCTTACTTTATTGTTGTTTGTATTTTAAAAAGATCTTACAGTTTAGATGAAATATCAGAACTCATAAAAATACAAATACAAGATTTTCCAACAGATCAATCATATGATTATTTCTGTGATGAAATAGAAGCGTGCATGAAGGCAACACTAACTAAACAAGCTGTTGAACATGTTTCTTCTTTATCTTCTAATAAAGAAGTTGTCTATTTATTACAAAGCACTGTGCTTGCAGTAACACATAAAATATATGTTCAATACTATATCAGCCAAAAATAAGGAAGAACAATAATGTTTCTTCCTTTTCTTATAATATTTGATATATCATGACCATCAAAGGCATTGTTATTATACTAAAGATAACACTCATTACATTCATAATGCTTGCATAGCCAGGGTGTTTATTATATAACTGTGCAAATTGAGTGATTGTTGCAGCTGCTGGAGCACTAGATGCTAATAAAGTAATGAGAAGGATTTGTGAAGCCTCTGCTGTGAGTTGTGTTAATCCACTTATTTTCAATATGATAATAATAATCAAGGGATAGACGATTAATCTCATGAAACATATTAAATATGTTCTCTTTTCTTTAAAAATGCTCTTTAAATCCATTTCCCCTATAAGCATTCCTATAACAATCATTGCTATACTTCCCATCATAGATCCTACTTTATCTATTGTTGCAAGAAGAATAGATGGCATTTGAATTTGAGTAAAGAAGATACACAAACCTATTGCAATCGCAATCACATTAATATTTAAAAATATCTTTTTTAAATCATATTTTTTTTCATTACACACTAAGTTTTTAGCATGTGTCCATAGTAGAATTGTTTGTATTACCATATAACCACTTGTATATAATACCCACTCTTTTCCTAGGATTGCTCCTACTAAAGGAATAATAAGATTTCCTGAATTAGAATAAATAAGAGTTGCTTTTTCTATAGGCGCAAACCCAAATATTTTGGTGAGTAATTCAGTTAAAGGAATAAATATAAGATGAACAATAAATGCTCCTAAAAATGATATTCCTAACCCCATTAATTTATCTGGTGTATATTCTATTGTAAATGATGTGATGATTGCACATGGTGAAATCACAAATAATAATAATTTTGATAAGACTTTACTGTCTTCTGTTGATAAGGTTTTGGTTTTCACTAATAAATAGCCAAAAAATATCATTATAAATAATTGACATATTTGTTGTATTAATAATAAACTTAATTCCATTTTCTCTTTCTCCCTAATATTTAGTATATATCAATTTATACAAATTTATAAAATTATTTCAGAAAAAGAAAAAAGCACTATAAAGTGCTAATTACCAAAATAAGAAAAATGCATATAATCGTGTCTACTACCCCAATGACCCCACTTAAAGCCATATTTTTTCATTGTCCTAACAACATCACCATTCTTTTTTATAGAATATGAATTTTTACCAGGTTTCCAAAATTTGCCTGCTAAAACTTTTTTTCCACTAATCATATAATTTTCAGTAGGATTAATGTCGATTGCTAATCCTAGGTTATGTTCTGAACTTGATTTTGCTCCTCTCCAATCAAAACCACTAATAGCATGAATTGGAAATTTTTCCTTTCCTTTATAAATTTCATTAAATATTTTTTTAACTGTTGGAGCTATATTTTTATGTACTGTTAGTTTTTTTGTTTTTGTAATCTTCTTTTTTCTTGAATTAAGATCCCAAACTTTAATTTTTATTGTTGTCATATGTTTTTTTGCTTCTTTTTTACTTTTATACTTCTTCTTTTTTGTAGAATGAAAGATTCTTTTTATTTTGCTTCTTTTACTTTCTCCTTTATACCCATATGAAGTCTTTAAAGCAGCATTAACATGATTTACATTTATACATGATAAACATGTTAATGATATAAAAAGAACCAATAATACCCTCACTATTCTTTTCCTCATCACATATTTCTCCTATTTCCCTCATCTTATTACATAATAACACTATTTCCTAGGAAATAAAAGAAACTACGACATATTTAAAAACAAAATTATACATAATGAGACATTTTGCCATATATTATATGTTATAATATATGCGTTATCGTCTCCCCTCTTGAAGGGAGGTGGTTCTTAGTGTTTGAATTGGTTATTTCTGTCATGGCATCTGTAATTTCATATTATATATGCAAATGGTTAGACAGATATTTTAACGATAACTAGCCTAGTGATAAGTACACTATAAAATATTAGAAAAGGTTAGAGTTGCCCCTCTAACCTTTTCGTTTGTGATTCTTTAATGTTTGAATTACAAAGTTATTATAACATCTTGAATATTTATTTTCAATAATTATCATACATTTATCTTTCTTAACATTTTTATTAATAAATTTAATACTGATGAGACATTTTGTCATATATTATATGCTATAATTCTTTTGTTATCGTTCCTCCTCTTGAAAGGAGGTGATGTCGTTAATGTTTGAATTAGTAATCTCTGTCATGGCGTCTGTAATTTCATATTATATATGCAAATGGTTAGACAGATATTTTAGCGATAACTAGCCTAGTGCTAAGTACACTATAAAATACTAGAAAAGGTTAGAGTTGCCGCTCTAACCTTTTCGCTTATGATGTGTTAATGTTTGAATCACAAAATTATTATAACATTCAAATCATCTAACTTCAAGGACAATCGTACTCTTATATTTATAAAAATTTATTAATAAATTTAATACTGGTGAGACATTTTGTCATATATTGTATGCTATAATTATCTCGTTATCGTTCCTCCTCTTGAAAGGAGGTGATATTTTAATGGCTGAATTAATAATTTCTGTCACGGCATCTGTAATTTCATATTACATATGCAAATGGCTAGACAGATATTTTAGCGATAACTAGCCTAGTGATAAATACACTCAAAAATATTAGAAAAGGTTAGAGCGGCAACTCTAACCTTTTCGCTTGTGATATTTCAATGACTGATTACAAAAACATTATAGCATTCTAAATATCTAATTTCAATAATTATAATAATTCTATCTACAACTTATTATCATTCCGTTAGTTAATCGTTAATGATCACTGTATACTATCAACTTATCATCTTTTTCAAGATTAACTTTAATTTTTTCCTGATTACCATTAAATAAGATTATTTTTCCATTAGATTTCACATATCCTAAAACTATACATATATTTTGCTGAGTGTAATCATTTAAATCATTTTCAAGAGATGCTTTATACGTTGCATCAATTAATTCTTTAGCTGTACATTCCTTTGGGATTTCCCTAAAAAAAGTATTAACTTTTTTAGCATATATTTCTTTACTATCATATTCATCAACATCCTCATCATCATATTTTAAAATATCGGTATAAAAATGATAAAGTGCATCTTTTTCCCCAATTTGAGTAATCATTTTACTTATATATCGATTACTCATAACAACATTATTAGTACAATAACTTTGTACTATATCAAAGTGTTTTGGATTTATAATTTCTACTATAACATCAATAGAATTTTCATCGAATAAAGGATCTGTTTTTTTCTTATTGTTGATAATCTCCTGAACATATATTAAATTAGTAAATACATTTGCATCTATTTCAGAATTTAATACAGTATCATCTGACAAAATCAATATACTTGTATCCTCTTCATTATTATCCACTATTTTTTCGATATTATTTATTATTTTTTCTTTTTCAAAAGTACTAGCCTTTATAGTATCCACTACAAATGGATAGTCCTCATAATAATTCATTTTTTCAAAATTCTTTTCTTCATCAATGACAATTACGCTTAAAATTCTTTTATCAGAATTCTTATAACTCCATTCGCCCACAAAAGATTTAAATCCCTCCATGATTTCTTTACATTTACTGTTATGTCCTAAAACAATGACCGTCTTCGGTTCAATCCAATAGTCATTATTAAGTTTCACATTAAACTGTGAATGCTTGATAAGACTCGAATGATTTATATGAGACTCATCTTCTGCAGCATAATAAAAGTAATTTTTACCTTCTATATTCATCGAAGCTAAAGGTAATGAATATTTATGATTTTCTAAATATTTTTGTATATACATATTTTCATCTTTAACATTCAAATTTTGAAAATAAAATGTCATACCTTTATTAGAAAATAACTTTTTATATGCTAGGTTTAATTCTGGCATAATAGAAAATTGGGAAAGTATTTGTCCAAGAACTGTATTAATTGCTACTGGAACAATATTACACTTACCATTCACTTGTTTATTTTCTATAATTTTTTTGACTAAATGAAGTGTCCATTTATCAGTAATTTCTACGATGATTTTTTGATTATCGGCAGAACTATTTGCACTTGTAATATCTGAAACTTGCATTAAAGTTTTTATGGTTTGAGAATTGCCTTTAGATCCTTTTTCTATGTTTTCTATTTGTTCCATTTTACAAATAGAATTATTAATATCATTTCCTAAAATAACAATTGTCTGAGCTTTATCTAATGCAATATCACTTAATTGTTTAGAAGAGTACACATTTCCTTCTCTAATTAACACTTTTACATTTTTTTTAAATCTATACTTTCTAAAATAATATTTTTTAACTAAAAATGACTTTTTTGCATACATATTTAATATTTTTTCATTCTCTTTATTAATAGTATCTTGTAAACGTTCCTCAATCTCTTGCATAATTGAATCTTTATTATTTTCAACTAAAATAACAACTTTTTGATTCTTTTTATAATAAAGTAGATCATTAACAATTTCTGATCCTCTAGAATTCCAATTCAATATAATGAAATGATCATTAAATTGCAACTTCCTTTCTCCTGAATATGCAGTTCCAATAAAATCTGAAATGTAATTAGTAACATACCCTATAACTGCACCAGTGAAGGAAATCATTCCAACAATAATAATTATCAAACAAATGATAGATACAGTTGTTTCTGCAATACCTATATCTCCTATAACAAATTGGATACATCCAGCATCTAATATCATTGAAATTGTTGTAACTGCTGCTTGAAGGAAATTCATATGTTCAGTTCCTGAAAGTGCAAAACTTTT
The DNA here is from genome assembly GCA_910579135.1 of uncultured Erysipelotrichales bacterium. Taxonomy (GTDB): domain Bacteria; phylum Bacillota_I; class Bacilli_A; order Erysipelotrichales; family Coprobacillaceae; genus MGBC113645. The sequence goes on from CAJTTM010000019.1 coordinate 24,890, forward strand.
AATGATACATGTAGAAATTAATATAAAAATAACATTAAATAATAAAATAATAGCAAGTACAACTCTTCCAGGATATTTTTCAAGTTGATAACTCATCCATTCTTTAATTTCTCTTTTAATAATAATCACTCCCTTTTTAGTTATAAATTTATTGAAAACATTTATAATTCATACAAAAACATGAGGTCATTACTATCTCATGTTTTGTATTTTTTAATATTACAGTACTAATATTTAATTTATAATGGATATTTTTCATCAAAAGGCGTATTCTTCTTTGACTGATTATATGATAAACCATATTTTTCATAAAACTTAATAAATCCTCTACCATATTCATCATTCCTTTGTTTGGTTATAATTTCTTGTCTTTTTGCATATCCAATTTCGTTTAGGAATAAAAGATACTGTATTTCTGCCCATTTGGCCATACCTTCATAAACCTCTAAAGAATTTTGTCTTCCATACTTTGCATTAATTTCTTTTTCATTCCAATTTAAATATTGCCATATATGGGTAAGCTCATGAGCAATAGTTGCCATAGCAGCTAATTTAGGCGAACCATTTTCTATATAAATACTATATCCATCATTATCTTTTTGAGCAAAACCTAAAACTCTACCATCAAATCCTGGCGTAGCTATGAATTCTTCATTAAAATGTTTAGCGATTTTTTTAGCGTCTGTCATACGAACCTTAATAGCTTTATTGAATTTAATTCCATAGAATATTTCCATATTTCGTAAAACAACTTTAAAAATCTGTTTAAATTCTTGCTCAGTTCTAACTGCAGTAGATGAACAAGTATTACATCTTTCTCTACCATCTTTTAAAACCTCATACTCTCCACCTGCTAACTCACACCCACAGAAATCACAGAAATGAGTACCTATTTTATTTGGATCATATTCTTTTTCATGTGTTTCTGACAGTGTTTCATAGCTTCTTGTTTGACTTAATGGATTTTTTGAATAACCTTCAGATATTAGATACTCTCTTGTTCCATCTAAATCTAAAGCAGATATATAATCACCATAACCAAATTGAAGGAAATTAGCTTTTTGATACTCTGTTAATTCTTTTTCGTCTTCGGTATCAATTTCTGATTGATTCTCATTATCACCTTCAATATTAGTATCATTTCCATCTATTTTTTTATCTTCTTGAACAATTTCTCTTACTTCATCTTCTTGGTCTATATTTTCTGTTTTTGATGACTTTTGATTGTCATATTCATTTTCCGTATTTATATTCTCTTCCTTTTGTTTTTTAAAGACCTTTTTTATATAAAATTTCAATCTTGCTATAATCCCTTTTGGCTTTCTTTCAAGTTTTGGATAGTCCTCAAAAACAGGAATATATTCATCTTCACTCTCTTGAGAAACAACTTCGTGCATTTTCATATCATGCCAAATTAATACTTCTGTTATAATCTCTAAATATCTTTTTATATTACGTTCTATAGAACTAATAAGTCCTAAATCTATTTCACTATCTTCTATAATATAAATATTTCCTTCATCATTTTCTTCTGAAATTGAATATAATGCATATTTAAAGTTTTCTGGCAAATCCACATTTGAAGTCATTTTTGTTGTGGCACAAATATAATTATATGAATCTGGATATACTGTTTTAAATATCTCATTTAGCAATATACAAAGTGTATACCTTATTTTTTCATTAATATTAGGTATTTTTAATTTCATCACAAGCTTGTTTCTATATGTTCTATATGGAATATTATTTACAAATACTCTTTTTGCATTTTTAAAGTCCTCATATGATTCCATTTCAATATATCCCAAAGTATTAATATTTAAATAACAATATCCTTTGGAAATCTCTATACCATTTATATCCTTTTGACTACCAGCAATATCATCGTTTATCCAATTGTTAATTTGAATATCTCTAATTTGTCTATAATATTTTCTACCCGTAATATGTTCGGCAGCTCTTCTTACAACTACCCCGTTGTATGGAGTTATTGATTCTATTTCGTAATACTTTCCATCAATAACTGTAAACTGACCAGGTATTAATGATTGAAAAACATGCCCATAAAGTTTTGCTCCAATATGATGAGTATCTCCCGTTTCATCTTCTGTAATATAATATGCATTCTTTAAGTTTTTTGCATAATTATAAATTTCTGTACTTTCATCTATATAATAATATTTTTTGGTTTCTCTAGTAATACTGTCGCTAAGTAAAGTATCTTTAAAATAAACTCTTATTACTATTTCATCTACAAAGCAATGTTTATGAATTAATTTTTTTAATGTTTCTAATACATCAGTGAATTCTATACCACTGATCATAAATATATTAATAATTTCATCTTCACAAATATGTTCTTCAACTAATCGCATAATAATCTTTAGTATTACATTTTTTTCGGTTTTAGCATATTCAGGAACAATGGTTGGTATAGCCTTAGGATCATTTAAAAACGTTTGAGAATTATCAATCATATAATCTCTTAACAAATAATTATTACTAATAACATTTATAAATCCTTGTTGCTTGGCTCGAGTAGAATAAATTCTTGCCATTTCAAATAAATTATAAAATTCATCTTCAACAACCAAAAAAGAATTATTCTGCATTTTTAAATCCCATAAGTTTGACTTAACATGAAATGCTTTATTAAAACTTTCTTGATTAACTGTTAGATTTGCATAATGACATATTTTTTTAAAATATTGTCCATCAATCCATTTCATATCAACAACAGGAAATTGATTATTACTTATCCATTGAGTATTAGCTATTTGATATTTTAAAGCTACCGAATTAATTTCTGTCCCTATTCCTAAATAATGAGAAACATTAGAAAAAAGATGATGATGCATATATTGACTTTCAGCCTTCCAAAACATCATTGAAGTTACTGCCTTACTTTGAAGTGTAGCTGTTACTTCTGTAATATTTGTCTTTAATATATGTGATAATGTATCAACTAATCCATCACAATTTCTATCGCACACACCATAAACAACCTTATGATTCTTAAACCTATTAGCTAAAATACTTAATCCAACTTGTCCTGTTCCTAAAATATGAGAAGGTTCTATAATAAAAACAAAACCAACATTTTCTAGAAAATGTTTATTATTTTTTTGAAGATTTAAATTATATAAATCACAGAACTTCATTATTCCTATATCTGTATTAGTTTCTTCTTGTCCAAGTATATCTACCTTCCATAAGCTATTTGTGTTTATTGTTTGATACACACCCTCTTTTAACCAAAGTTGAACATCTTTTGCTGAAGAATCTCTTCCTAAAATAACTAAACATTTTTTATAATGCATCAAATTGTACATCATAGGTAACATTAAATAGTTTGTTAAATCATAATAAAATGGATTTGCAAACATTGTGCTTTGTCCTTTTATTAACTTCACACAACTTTCAGCATAATTAACATCTACATCAACACCATTTTCATTTAGCATCTTAAAATAGTATCCTATACTAGAAATTAATTTATCATTATTTTCACACATATGATCAATTGTATCAAAACTAGAAGAAAAGTCTAATCCATTATCAATTGTCATATCATATAAAACATGCTCTTCAAATAAATCTTTTAAAACATTTCTCAACAAACCATAATTAGCAACTTTGTATGATTCCTCATCTTCTCCTAAAATATCTTCAATAAACTCACTTTTAGTAATACCCGATAAGAAAAAAACGATTTCTCCTAAAAGAATAATTCCAAATGCAGGATAAAAAACTGTATTAAAAAACGTTGATGGAGAATATGTAAAACATAAGATAAATAATAACGATGATACAATAATTGCAGCTACATATATACCATTATACAATAGCTTTACATTTCCATATTCCTGTTTAACAAACCACAAATCTAAATCAGAATCATATTCATAAAAAAATCCCGCTATCTTTTCTATAAATGATTGATATTTTCCACATGTTCTTTTAATAATTGCTAGACTTAATGATTTCACAAACTCATAAACTAGGATAACTGCTACATTAAAAATATATATAATATATTCACTTATATTTATATTATTAATAATAGGCATATATTGCCCTAAAAAAGAAATAAAATTAATTAAGAAATGATTTAACTTGTCTAAAAAAACAATCATAATTATACTATATATTAAAGCAATAAAAATCATTAAGAACTGTTTCTCGCGATCAGTCTTACTTAAATTGACTTTTTTTAAACTCAAACACATTAATATAAAAGGAAGTGTAGACAAAAGTGAACGAATAATTGCCATTATAAATCATCTCCTCTCATATCATCATAAATAATCTCTCTATCTATATTTAATTGATTTACAAAACTATATGGAGCCTTCACAAAATCACCTGTTTCATTTACAGGTATAAGTTCCTCTCTATCTGCTATTGGAAAATAATATATACTATTATTTTTTGGGAAAACAGTTTCATTAAAAAATGAAGTGACATTTTCTTTTAATTTTGTATCTCTATTTAATCCATATGAAGATAACAATTCTTCATCTCTTACAAGTACCTGCTTTATAGTCTTAAGATGTAACTTTAAAAGTTTTTTTCTACTTAAAATAGAATTTGACTGTAATGATGTCCCTTGTACAATAGATTGAGCTTTCATATATGTACATACCTGAGTAAAATATGTTTCAAATTTTTTTCCAGATTCATTAACTTTACGTATAATATATCTGCAAAAATCATTAAAACTTTCTATCTTCTTTTCTAATCTTGTTTTTAAAATATATAATGAGATAATACCTCCCATAGATACTAAAAACAAAGAAATAATAATAAGTAATAGCGAATATAATCCACCTAAAACTCCACCTTTAAACGAATTGAATAGATATGGGATAAAGCCTATAAAATAAACTAATAATGCTATTGTTCCATATATAATAATAGTTCTCTTAGTCATACGATTTGCAATTTCTTTTTTTATATCCTTTTCAATATGATTAAATTCCTTATTTAATTGAATTTCATTAATAACATTTCTAGAATTAAATGTAGTAATATTCAATTCTAATTCAGATATTTGTTCTTTTAAATCTTCTATTTGAAATTGATCTAATTCATATTCATCTCCATAGAAACTTTCTGCTGTTGTCTTTAAATACATAGAAGATTTTTCTAAAGCCCTTCTTGGAGATTTGAGAAATTTATTAATAAGTTTCTTCTTAGAATAACTTTCCTTTATCCAAAAGGAAAGTTCATCTTCTGGACAATCCCTACTTAACCCTATATACTTCTTTATAAATAAATCACTACCTTTTACTTCTTCTAATATAACAGGGACATTTTGATACTCAACAATATTGGTATCAATATCAAAAGATACTGGAGTTTTATAATTCATTTGCTCTGTTACATAATATTGAGTAGCTACATTTCTATTCAAGTGTTCATTAAGTAAAACTGACAATTTATCCTTATCTATATTAATGTTTAAATCATACAATCTATATGCTTGAAAAACACTTGCAGGTATACTATTAACTGCAACTGTTAAAACAGCTAACCAAAATTCGAATAATTGTCTTGTATATAAACTGTTTTCAGCATTGATAATACGATATGTAAGAAAGCGACAAAAACTTGGATACATATTTCTTGCACAAAAATTTGAACTGTTCATTTCAATGTTCGTTTGCCAGGACTCTTGCATATCTTCATATGTATTTCTAACCTTTTTGGTCGTAATTAATATAAGATCACTTGGTCTTGTATCCTTAAATTCATACTTTTCAATAAGTTTTTCCCTTGCTTCTTTAGCCTCTTCAGACATTTTTACTTCAATATATATGGATTTTAATGTGTCTCCTTCGTTTTCATTCAATTCCATTAGCCAGTCTACATCAATATCCTTGCATAAGACTCTCTTAAGCTCTCCAGTTTGACTATCAATATATTCATATCCTTCTTCAAAATGCTTGGTATTTGTATCTGGATATCCTCCTAACATATGTGATAATCTAACAATTGGAATTTGACTTTCTTTTGGAAATTGACTTTCATCATCTTTTACAAAGTCAAATGGATTATTAGGATCTTTTAAATTCGAATCAATTCCTGTTCCTAATATAATAGCTCGCCACTCTAGTTTACCTTTTATTAATTTATATAAATCAGGAACAGCTGATTTTAAATCTGTTCCTGATTCATTCCATTCACAAAAGCTAATAGTTCCGTTATTTATAAATGGTTTAAATAGAAATTGGTATTCTTTCAATAAATTTGCATAATGTTCACTTAATATCATAACTGTATGCATAATAAAACCACCTTTCTAATTAAACTCATATTATTTTATTCCATCTCTAATTTCATGGATTTTATCACATACACTATCTAACTCTTTTTCATCGGCTATAGTATTAGCAACATTTAGTAAATCATCTATATAATCACTAAAATTATCAGCGTAATTATCTATGTACCAATTAATATGTGTTTGGAATAATAATGCTTGTTCTATAACTATATCTCCAAATAATGTATCTAAATCTCCTCCAACCATAAATGATTTCATATAATCAAAGATTGTATTGAGTATTTCTTTCATAACATCAATACCTGTTTGTTTTTCAAAATCAGTTGCAGGTGTTGAAATTTTTAATAATAGTGGTATTTCAAAAATAGACATATTTTTTCTTTCAAATTCATCATTTCCTAATTTATCAATACCTTTTTTCAATATACTATTTTCAAAAACAAGTTTACCATTTCCATTTTTCTCTTTATAAAATTTCTTTTGGGCATATTTTAATAATTGATTAACAACAACTGGGTTAATTGTTATAGCATCTAAAACTTCATAAAAATTATCACAAGGTGTTTTATTAGAGACAACAAAGTCTTCAGATTCTATATTTGGTAATTGTAATTTATACAAATATTTATTATTAGATACCTTTTTATATTTAATTGCTTCTAATAGTATTCCTAAAATAAATGCCCTATAAATATTTCTTTCTTGTTTCTTCTGATTTTCTTCATCTAAATCTGGCATATTAATAACAAGATGCCAATTTTTATCCAAATGTGGTGTGATAACTGCTGTTTTATTTGTCTTTGGTTTAATTTTACTTACAAGTTCATAATAAGCTTTGTAGTATTCTCCATCAGTTCTATTTATCTCTTTAGACCCAGGAGCAAATTTAGATAATCCATTAGCTCTTAATCCATAAATTGATTGATAGAACATAATCATATTTAAAGGTATATCTTCATCCGGAGTTCCACCAAAATTTCCTAAATATTTTTCAATTAAAGCTGATCTAGCAGAATCATCTTTAGGATCTAAATGATTATTATATGTACATGCAGAAATAGGTTCTTTTTGTTCACCAAGTGGTCTTTCAATAAATGGATTTGATAGGTTTCTTGCCTGCTCAATTGTTCGAATAACATATTGTTCAATTTCTTTAGTATCATATAAACCATCCATGTATACAGCTTCTTTTTCTAGCGCACTTATAATATCCATATTAACTCGATTTCCATAAGCCTGTACAACAGAATCTTCAAAATATTTAACAATTCCATCTTCAAATAGTTCATCAAAATATCCACCATCTTCTGGTATTTCTTTTAACATAGAGTACTCTCTAACCTTTATATATATTCTTTGAGACAATTCTGAATCCAAAGCAATAGATGTTCCTTTATATGGCATTTCCTTTAATAAACTTTCCATACATTTAGGTGAAGCACAAACATATCTTGTTGTTCTACCACTCGTATTTCCATACTTTTTATGTAATGCGACTATATCTCTATTTAATTCTTTTACTTTCCCTCCAAAAGAAGTATAGAAATCTTCAAATGACTTACATAATTTCTTTGTGTATTCTACACCTTCGTTTAATACTTCTTCTAGAACACTAATATGTCGATATTCATCAGTTTGTTCAATATAATATCTAATTTTTGTTCTAGTGTCTTCTAATTCAGTAATTTTATGTTTCTTTTGGGCAAATTCATCGTCTGTTTCAACTTCTTCTGGAGTTTTTGGATCATCAAATATAAGTTTTGCTTCAACATCATAATAATCATTTAAATCATATAATTTCTTTGATGTTTTTCTTTTCTCTTCTTTTAATAATTCTAATGTTTGATATAAGAAGTATCTTATTGCATTAGGGTGCATAAAATTTCCTTCTTCATCATAGAGATATGTTTCCATTTGATGCTTTAATTTATCTTTTACTGATGTATTTTTCGTTTTAAATATAGAGAATGAAATACTACGTGAAGACTCCTCACTGTATTTTTCCACCATTCCTTTATATTTTTGAGCTTCAATAAAAGCATCTACTAAATCACTTGAGATTTCTTTTGCTCCCTTTAAAAGCCCACCAACAAACTTAATTTTATTTTCAATTTCAACATCTGCCAGTGCACTTTCTGCTATCTCTTTTTGACTATTTAAATCATTTTGATCTTTGACACTTTGTCTTACAAAATCTTCTAAATTCTTTACATATTCATTCCATTTTTTTCCTAATTCTCTAAATCCATCTTCATCAAAAATTGTACATTGTGTTGTTATTGCTTTTGCAAACGGGTCTTTTTGTCTTGCAAGTTGCTCAACTGTTTGAATATAATCAACAGATGCTTCAACATCCTTAGGATTCAACCCCTCTGCACGCGCCTCTGCATTTACGCTAAGTTTTTCTTTATATTGTTCATCAAACACTAACCATTGTTCCGATACACACTCTTTTGCCCAATTTAATCCAAGATATTTTTTTACATCCTCAAATGGATAAATAAGCATTGCTGAACCTGCACCTGCATATCTATTCCTTCCACTTTGTTCACATAATTCTCTAATCGTGTTATCTTCAGATGAATTGCTTCTTTTATTCATTGGTCCTATAGATTGTGAATAAATACAGTTAGCTGCATGGTCTAAATATTGATTAAAGTTATTTAATTTCTTTCCATCAATATTTTGTGCATCGAACAAGAAACAGAAGTCATATGGTCTTACATCATATTCTTCTCTTTCATTTGAACCCACTCTCGGAAATTCAATTTTCACTTTATCTAGATATTTTTCTGGTAAAGTTTTATCACCTTTCATTAAGAATGCATCTAACTCTCTTAATGTTGCATAAGCATTACACCTCAAATTATTTCTTTCAGATTCTCCTCTTATAACTTCATAAAAAACCTCTGGTAAAATAAAGAATCCTCTAGTAATATTTGCGCCTTGTTGGAATTTTACTGTTAAATAATTTTTTAAATATAAAGCTACTGGTAAAATAAGTCCAGATCCAGTACCTCCTGCTAGTGAGCTTACTATAATAACACGTAAGGCTTGTTCTCCTTTATCTCCTTCAAGTCTATACAATTGTTCAACAGCTTTATGTAGCGGTTCCATATTTCCTGCTTTAATTGCTGTATCAAGAGCTAATCTAGAAATAGATCTAACTTGTCCTGCTCCTTCAGTTAATGCTTTACTGTTTAATATCCCATGAACTGGAAACCAATTATCTCTAGCATAAGTATCCTTATCTAAATACTGTCCTACTGTTAATCTCGTTGATGTTTGAATAATGTGAACAAATGGATTAACTTGTTGTATTTCTCTTAATTCATTGATATCTGTATCAAATACCGCAAAACCAATATGCTTTCTTTGTTCTTCAGTTACTTTTTGAGATACTCTAGCAACTATTTTTGATCCTGTTCCTCCTAATCCTATTAATAATGTTGGTGCAATCATTTTTTATTCCTCCCTTTCCTATAATGATTATATTTCAACAATTTTTATCTTCTTCTTTTCTTACTTCTTTTTTTAACCTTTTTTGAATCCATTGTAGGTATACAATTATATACATAAGATGGGGTTATCACTTTTAATGAAGAATTAGCCGATAGTATATAATTTCCTTTATAATTTTCTGGTATAGACTGTCCATTAATTTTTAAATTTTTATCTCCAGCATATGCCTTAGTATTGAGGATTTCCATGCTTGATCCACTTTTTGCTTTTAATTTAAAACTCTTTTTATTTGGTTTTGGTGAAAAATTTAGCGTTCCAATATCTGGAAGATAAGGTACAAATCTACGCCATTTTGTGATAACAAATTTACCTTTTGTCTCATAATCATTAGTTCCTAAAACTTCGCTAGAACATTTTATTTTTGGATTTTTTTTCATGTTTTTTGAAAATCTTTTTTTGATTCCAGGAAAATAACCTAGAAGAATTATAAATAGCAATGAATAAATAACTATTTTTTTCCAATAATGCTTAACATAATCAAAAATATTTCTATCATCGTTGATTTGTACTTGAGTTTCTTTAGCGGTTCCAAAATCAATATCATTAAACTGGCTAGAAACATCCACTATAACTTTCAAATTCCCTGTTGGTGTAGAATACATATCATTATTAACATACTGTGGATATAAGTTCCATGTAGAGTTCTGTTTCCCTTTTTCTATTTTCCACTTTAAATCAATTTTATTTCCTTCTTCATCATATGTTTTTATAGTTATTTTCGTCTTATCTATCTGTTCTTTAGATAATTCTTTTTTATTTTTTTTAACTGTTGTCGTTAAGACATTTTTCTTATCATCTAATGATTTAAGATTCATTGGTTTTGATTGACTTAGTTCTACATCTAATGCACATATATTATATGATGCAGAAAAACTATCTGTATAATTATTTAGATATTTAACATTACAATCTATTTTAAGATTGTCCCCATCAACAACCATATCTTTAGTTTGAATTAAATCTTTAGAATCAAAGCTCTCCTCCTTACCATTAACAACTAAATTATATTTAGGTGTTCCTAATAATTTCGATGACTTAATATATTTGCCATTTTCATTACTAACAAATCCAGACTGAATTGTATAACTACCACCTTCAATTGTATTTTTATTTACTTTTTTTCCATTATGCAATAAAGATACTTTAAAACTAATATTTGGTTCATAATAAACAGCTGTATCTATCGCTCCTGTAACATCTAAAGTATACTCTCCTGATTGAAGAGGCTTTTCATTCTCAAAAATTGCGACTTGTCCTTTTAATGATGTATCTTTAGAAACATGTTGAACAAAATCAGTTAATCCTGCTCCTTTTGTAGCACTGTATGAAACATCCGTTTTCTTACTTAATGTTACCTCTTTACCATTTTTATCTTTTAATGATTTTATTTGAACATCTTTTCCTTGAGCAAAAACTATTATTTTATTTAAAGGAATATCAAAACTCAACTTTTCTCCAATATTATAATTATATTCATTTCTTTTAAAAACCCGATTACAAATTTCAGTTAACCCCGAAACAACTTCTTTACTAGTCGCAACTTTTTGTGAATATAATCCAATTTCAGAGTTTTCTCTAGGTATAACCTTTACATTTTTTCCTATTCCTAAATATTGTACATATAAATTTTTACTAGACTTTGCTTTTTTAGTTAAATCAGATTCAAAATTCTTTTGACATTTATCATCATCAAAAATCCCATCAGTTAAAATAAGTTGCCATCCTTCATCTGCTTTTTTATTTTTAAGTAATGAATTCAATTCTTTATAAGATGTATTGACTTGCTCATAAGGTGTTCCTTCTGGTTTAGGTGTATACATATTATGAATTTTCTCAATATCATCCTCGCTTTTTATTACTATTGAAGATAAAAGTTTTTTTGATTTTTCCCCAATAGTGACTTTATGCATAGGAAATATCTTTATCATATCCCCATTATCAAAATTCATCATAGAAGCAAATACTTCTACAGCATAAGTTGCTTGTGACCATGCTAAATTATCTTTTTTTCCATACATACTTCCTGAATTATCAAAAACCACATAAATAGCACGTTTAGTTTTATCCTTCCCTTCAGCATTAACATTCCATAACATAGGAAAAATCATAAATATAACAATGAAAATTAATGATAATGATTTTATTTTTTTCTTCATATTATTAACCCCTTCCCCATAATACTTTTATACTATATGATTGCTTAAATTGAATTTTAAATGTAAATATTCAAACCACTATTTAATATAACTTTATCATAAATAAACAAAGAAATGTTTTGCTTGACATAATTAACCAATAACTCAGCATTTTCGACATATTTTGCAGATTCAAACATATAAAAGTTACTATTAATATCTCTCCCTAAAACCATAGATTTATATTCATAAACATAAAAAAAGTATCATTCATACCTTTAAGGTAAAATGATACTTTCAACAACTTTTCTATCATTTATATAAATTTCTATTTCACTTTCACACTCTTAATATTGCTATAAGATCCATAGTATTTCTTCTTTCCTACTGTCTTATAGGCTCTTACTTTAATAAAATAATTCTTTTTACTCTTTAACTTCTTAATCACTTTAGAAGCTGTTTTAGCATTCACAGTGATATATTTAAATCCTTTACTCTTACTTGTTGAATAGGCGATTTGATATCCACTTGCTCCTGTGACTTTCTTATATTTTACTGTGAATTGCTTCTTTCCTGGTTTGACACTACTGATTAAGACTTTCTTTGGTACAATATAGAAATTAATTTTTTTAGTTCCAGTATAATTTCCTTTTCCCTTGATAGTAATCGTTGCTTTACCAGTATTCTTATTATTCTTATAGCTTAGTGTGTAATCTTTACCATTCTTTAAAACTTTCTTTCCATTTTTAATTGTAATTTTAGGTTTCAATGTTTTACCACTATATGCTTTATTACTTATTTTTGAGTATTTTAAAGATTTTATATTTTTCTTTGTGATTGTTGTATTATTGTACTGTGGCACATTGTTTGGTTTTGAATTATCTTGCATAGGAGTGCTAGCTTTTGCTTTAAATCTGTACTTTACAGTTGTAGCTGATGAATCTTTATAATTAACCCAACCAGTTATTTTTTCAAAATTATAATAATTAACTTTTACTCTATTTTGATATTGACTATTTCTATACCAACCATATGATCTATTACCATGAGTACCATATGACCCATTACATGTTATATTAGAATTACAATATGCCCATGCACCATTACTTTTCCATTTCAACCAATATCCCTTGTATTGTCCATCTTGCACAGTATTCGCAATCGTTACAGAATTAACATTAGTTATAGTATCTTCGTGTACATAATTACCACTCAATTCATAATTACCTAAATTTCCTGCTTTTGGTCCACAATAATGATAATAATAATAACTTACTAATACTCTCGTATTAGAAGTTGGTAATTCTATTTTTGACCAATAAGTATTACCTGAATTCTCATACTGAGATTTAGCTAATCCCTTATTAGTCCATCCTGCCCCAGGAGATGTTTTAGATGTCTTCTGTGATATATTATTATATTGAATTGTATAATTACTACTATTTACATATGCTGGTAATTTATCAACATAATACCATCCATCTGAATTTTTTACTGGATCTTTCATAACAGTAAAATTAACATCATCACCAAATGTATATGTTTTATAAGTTGAGTTAGATGAATTTAAATGAGCATAATAATCTCCTGCTGGTAATACTACTGAATAGCTAGTATCCTTAATATTAGATACAAGTTTATAAACATCTGTAGATGATTTCTTATAAATTCTTATAGCATAATAATCTGTATTACTTGTCTTACTCCAATTAAATGTAGTTTTATAAGAATTTGTTCCTGGAGTTACCTTTAATGTTGGTTTACCTGGTTGAAGAGCTGCAGATTGAACACTAATTGTCTTTTTAGCAATTAAACTTCCTTCACCCTCTTTTGAACCCACTGGAGTCGCATATACTGTAATTTCATAATTTCCTACTTCACTCGCTTTAAAACTATACGAAGTATTTTTATTCATTGTTCCACCATAAATCCATTTACTTCCATTAGCAATTACTGTTAACCAGTAATGTGATAAATTAGAATTTGAAGGTGATGCTCTCCATGATAAGTTAACTGTTTCTCCTACAGTATAACTAGTTTTATTAGTAGAAATAGTAGGAGTTACCATAGAACTATTATTACTTCCTGGCAAATATACAAATCCTAAAAAATTAGGATTCATTCCTTTTAATGAATTAACATTTATATTTCTAATAATCGTATATCCATAATCATTATTACTATTTTTACTACCACCCTCACTAACATATGCTGTAGATCCTTCAATCTTTTCTAAAATAGCAACATGCCCTTCCCAACACATTACTGCTGGAGCTTTAATTTCTTGACCTCTACTCGTTCCTAGAACACTTACTCCATTCCTCCACCAATTTGTTCCAGCACGAATAGTATTTCCTTTTCCAGTAACTTGGTTTACTCTTGCAGAGGCGAACCAGGCACATCCGTCCCTGGTATATGCATATTGTCCATAACTATAACTTTGAAAAGTTGTATAAGGGGCACTATTTATTGAAATATAAATACCTCCCAATCCGTTATTGAGAATTCCATATCTACAAGTCGCCTCTGCTCCATTAATGTTTGTTAATATAAAAACTAACGATAGAGTCAAACTTAAAAGTAACTTCAAAATTTTTTTCATCCTTTTCTCCTCTTTCTATCCAACAAATAAACATTCATCCATTAAAGGTTCTTCATAAATGTTTTTTGAACCTTTTACCCATCCAGTTTTACCTGATTTTGTTTTCAATAAAATATACATTTTCTTATCAGTCATATATACTTTAATTGGTTTAACCTTTGTACCTTTTTTAATTGTTCCTTTTTTCTTATTACTAGTTGGTGATGTATATATTGTTTTTGTTTTTTTCATATAACCATATTTTACTTTTTTATAAGATTTTTGATTCACTCCACTCCAACTCACATTAGATATATTTGATGTTCTAGAAATTTTTCCATTTTTATATTGATAAACATTATTAAATTCTAAACATCCTAATGAATTGCTTACTAAAAAATGTCTTACATATATTTTATTATTTGTTACTTTAGTAATTGTGGCTTCAGGATGGTACCCGTATTTAGCATTAATTCTTTTGAAATCGTATGCTTTTACTAATTTTCCTTTTTTATATTCGTAAAGTATTTGCCATGCATCCCAATCATTTTCTGCATATCCATTTACAAATAAGAAGACTTTATTGTTTAACTTAACAAGCTTTATCTTCATCCGAAAACATTCACCATACTTCATTGATAATATTAATCTCTTACCATTAATATAAACAAATATTTTATCACCATATTTATACCTATCTCCACTATACTTTTGTGGCTTGATTTTAATTGTATCACTCTTTTTATCACCAGTAATATCATAGTTTTTATAAGTCTTATTAAACTCTAAATTTACCATATAACTACTTGGTTTATTCTTAACTGTTATCTTACACTTTAATGTCTTTCCACTTACTTTTGCAGTAATAGTAGCAGTTCCCTTTTTCTTGGCAGTTACTTTTCCTTTTGAATTAACAGTTGCCACTTTCTTATTAGATGTAGTCCACTTTACCTTTTTCTTTGTCCCCTTAACTTTAAGTGTATAAGTACTCCCTTTATAAATCGTTTTCTTTGTTGTATTTAATTTGATTTTACTTTTAGCTTCAACAATTTGTATTCCTTTATCTTGTAATGGATTTAATGTAATTGTTGAAGTAGCAACTATGGTTGCAACTAAAATACTTTTTAAAAATTTATATTTCATTAGTTTAGTCTCTCTTTTTTTATATTTTTATAAGCCAAGATCTTTTAAGGATACATACTTTTCCCAAAATTCTTTTTTTGTATATCCATCATCACCTATCCAATATGATGCATAATTTAGATCATCTGAATCTAAAGTATGATCCTCACTTCTTCCACCTTCTAAACAATTTCCCAATTCTAATTTATTACTTTTAAATTGAAACCTTAAAATATATATAGTACTCAAATCGCTAGCAATATGTCCATTTAAATATAATTGACTATCTTTTAGCAGTTTCATATCTTGTAATGATTCTATTGTTTTAGAACACACTTTATACATCTTTTCATTTTCTATAGAATATACTCTTACTATTGTTCTACCAGATGCTTCACCATCTATATAGTAATCACTACGAGTAATTGCTTCTGGTATACCATCTTTATTTATATCTACAATGATTACGCCATCGCCTAATTTCTTTTTGTAAAGAGATTTTGCTAATTGAGCTATGGGTACTTCTTTTATATTTACTTGTTGACTATATTCATAATCCTTCTTATCATATTGAAATTGTATTTTAATGATATGTTGACCCTTAGTTGGTTTTAACGGTTTAGATTGCTCTTTATCATCAATATAAAGTTTATAGTCTTTTGGCTTTATATTAATTTCTTTATTTAATTTTTCTATTTTTAATTTAATTTCTATATCATCTAATTTTAATATCTTATTCTTTAATGTATATTCTTTTTTTAGATTAATACTTGATATTTCATAATTCAACTTATCTTGTGACATATCTTCATTATTCACACTAAAGTATACACATCTAGCATTCTTTAGATTATCATCTACAAAATTATCACCTTCTTTGAGTTGTAATTTATAGATAACATTACCTTGATATTTTTCTTTTGGTTTTATAGTTAAAATATGATTATCTAGTTTGTTTTCTGTACTTAATTTTTTTCCATTAACATCAGTTATAGAATAAGCAACATCATCAGTTTGAATTTCAAATTCATCCTCTTCACTTATGTTTTCAATAACATATGACAGGTCATTACTATCTATTTGTTTAACTTTTAATTCTTTTTTTAAAGTCAATGAATACAATAGAAATATAGTTAAAACAATTATTATAAACACTATTGATATTAAAATCATCTTTTTATTCTTTAACATATAGTTATACCTCATATTTAATAATCAGACTTTATTATTTTACTTTAGCCTTCTTAGTCTTACTATATGCACCATAATGTTTTACTCCACCAACTGTTTTATACGCTCTTACTTTAACACTATAATATTTTTTTCTACTTAATTTAGATAATGTGTATGATGTCTTAGTTGTATATTTTGAATACCATTTCTTTGAACCTTGCTTTTTATAATATATTCTATATCCACTTGCTCCAGATACCTTTTTATACTTTACTGTAAGTTTCTTTTTCGCATTACTCTTAGTACTTGACAAGTTAACAGTGCTTGGAACTTCTACTAATGTTATAGTATATTTTCCACCAAAACTATTCCACACCCCTCCTATTTCAGGACTGTTAGGATCTGTAATATCTGCAGTAAGATAATACGTTCCTTTTTTTAATGTTTTTTGAATAGAATTACTCCTCGTATATTCAATTTCTTTTCCTTTTGAATCATATAAAGTAAAAAGGTGCCCATACGATGAAGACATAACTATTTTTATTTTTTTCTTCCCTGATAATTTAAATTTGAAATATTCATCTTCATTGGTACCATATGTACTATATGAATTAAAAATACTACTTACAGCAGTATATTTTTTATTTAATTTCAATGTAGTCGCCTTACCCATTGATATATTTGAATTATAATCTATATTATTCATCCTAGTATTTTTCAATGTAATTTGATAATTAACATCTCTATTTCCAAGCCATTCATAGTTATCTACTTCTAAATAATAAATCCCTGGATCAAAATATAAATTTAATGTAAAAACTCTAAATCCTAATCCATTATTATTGTTAAACCAATACGTATTAACTGATTCACCTTTTGAATTGTAAATCGTCATTCCTAAATATTCTCCTATTACTTTAACATCCATTTTTATCCTATAAGAAGAAGATTTAGGTATGGTTATTTTATAATAATGTTCATTATCTTCATCATATCTATTAATTTTACCTTTAATTGTATCATTTAAACCGACAATTTTAGCGGTAGAATAATTATAATTATTACTAGCATTAATTGTCTTTGCACTAACTGGTGATATTATAAACATTGTTACTAAGTTTAATATCATTATTACTTTTATAGATTTTTTCATAATTTTCACTTCTCCTTTTAAATATTTTATTTAACACCAGAAAATCCACTATTTACTTCTTCAATTGATAATTCTGCAAAAGCTTGCTCTAATGTAGCTTTAACACATACAATAAAAGCTTCCATATCTCTTACATTAATCATATCTTTTCCAAGATATGCTAAATTGTCTATTCCTGTACCCAATGCTTTTCCAGCAATTTTATGCATAAATGAATCTTCAATCAATGTATATAGTGTAACCATCAAATAGTTGCCATATGTTGTTGCTCCAATAACACAAAATGGCATATATCCTCCATCTACAGATAATAAAATATCTTTTGAACCAAGTAATCCTCCAGATTTAAATGTTTGTTCTTGAATTGTACAAGGTAGATTATTATCTTTTGCTGCTTTTTTAAATGCATCAAATACTTTATCTTTGTATTGAGCTTGATTAGCAAATAAATATCTAGATTCTTGAATCATACCTTGTGGATTTAATTTTCTTGCCATATTTTTTTCCTCCCTATTTTATTCTATACTTTTAATATATCATTCTATTTTTTTAAAATCTCGTACCTTGCATAAACATCACATATTCTGACATAATTAACACTTTATTATTGCTTATAGAGAATAATAAAAAAGAGATTAACACTATTACCTTAACCAAAAACACATTTGTCAATCTCTTTTCTATAGTTTATTTTTAAAAATGAATTAGTATATGTTTTTTAAAATCTATCTTTACTATATTTATAAAAACTTTCGAAATCAATATTATTAACAAGTGAACTAAAATCAATTTTATAATCTTTATAAAATTGTTTATATAACTTTTTACAATCAATAAGTTTCTTTAACATTTCTTCTGTTAATTCGATTTTATTGTTGTAGCTATCCCTATTTCCCTTATTACTTAATAAATCATATGTATATTCTATACCATCAATTTCAATACAAGCCTCTAATTGAGAATGTTCCTTAGATTTTTCATCTGTATATTTAAATTTCCAATCACTATCTTTTTTATTGGAAATAACACAATCATTATTACCATTACTATAATAATTAATTTCAATATAGTATTTATGATTTAAATCAGAAAAGTGAATAGTAGCACAATCTCCCTCTGGAGGTATATACTCCTTTGTTTTTTCATCTATAATTTTAGATATAGTCTTAGTAGAAGCATTTCTATTTTTGGGCAAACTTATTTCAATATTACTCAATTCATCAAATAATCTATCTTTTTTTATTAAAAAATTTATCTATACCTTTCGAGATACCTTTTACCATTTTTTCTTGGAACTTCTCATCTGCCATTTTTAAATCTTCTTTCTTATTTGACATATAACCCATTTCTAGAATAGTTACAGGAACTTGACACCAATTAATACCACTCATGGTATCTGTTTCCCATATTCTTTCTTTTTTAATTCCTGTTTCTTTAACATAATTATCTAAAATAACTTTTGACAAGTATTTGCTATCTTTATAATATTTGGCATTGTAAGGATTAGATGATGTTTGACATATAGTCATTGCTCCATTACTACTAGAATTTGTTGATCCATTAGCATGCAATCTAATAAAAGCATCAGCTTTATTTTCATTGGCTATTTTAGCTCTTTCGCTATTACTAATATCAACATCATTTGTTGTTCTAATCATTAAAACTTTATACCCTTTTGCTTTTAATTTTTTTTCTAATTTTAAAGCAACTTGCAAAGTTAATTCATATTCATTAAGTTTACTCCATCTTCCTGATGTTCCACTTGCTACTTTTGGTTTTTTCTCTTTTGAATTAGGAGCAATTGGTTCTAACTTAGAATTTTGATGTTGTTGATGCCCTGCATCAATAACAATTAATTCTTTCTTAGAAACAGTTTCATTTTTCTTTTGCTTACTTTTTTCTTCTGTTTTAGTAATATTTTTCTTATCTTCACTTTTTTTTGATTGTGTGCAACCAATCATAGATATCATAACAACAAGTACAAGAAGAAGTTTTCTTTTCATTATATAAAACCTCTTTCTTCTTCATAATTTCTTATAAATTTCGCATTTACTTTTTCTATTTCATTAAGTAAATCGTTACCATCAGCTGCAGATATATTTATTGGCTCATACCAATCACAATTATCAAAGTACTGTTGCAATGATTCATCTTTAAAAACACATCCATGTCTTGCATATATCTCATTTCTAGCAATTCTTAATTCCCATTGAGATAAACCATCTAAATCATTTTCCGTTAAATAAACACTATCACTATTTGGGAAAATCATAGATGTATCATCTATATAAGGATCATATGAATTCGGATTATTTTTAGGATTAATAGTAATATACAATGAATAAAATTTTTCTTTTGATTTATCATGTACAGAAATAGTTGCTTCTCCTTCATCAACTGCTGTAAGTTCACCATTAGATGATACCTCAACAATGTTTTTATCACTTGATACAAACTCTATATCTTCATTAAAATTTTCCATTTCAATTCTTTGATTATCACCTATATTTAATACATAACTAAATTGATTAACCGCAAATTCTGGCTTTTTTAAGCTAGTAAAAATAATACCTCCAATAATCAAACAAGTACATATTATCCCTACAGCCATAATTATTAATTTTCCTTGTTTTGATTCTTTCTGTTTTTTTAAAGATATTTTATAATCACGTTTACATTTTTCTAAATCCAAAAACTTTAATATCATTTCTTTTGAAATAATTCCTTTTTGATGTTGATAAGCATATTCATCCAAATTTTCTTCAAAAGATAAACTTGATGTATATTTTATAGGATCTTTTTTAATCATATTTTCTATAGTTTTATCAACAAGTTCTCTCTGCCTTGAAGCAAGTATTTTTTTATCAATGTTTTCTCTTATTTTTTCACTATCAAGTTCATAATTTTTTGAATAATAATCTACTATTCTTTCTGTAAGCTGATCAACATTATATTCATAATCCACATCAGCAAAATAAGAAATATTCTGTAATATATTCTCTTTTGAAAAATTAGTCATCTTAGTAACTTCCGCTTTTGTTTTTCCGCAATATTTGCAACTTATTTCATTAGTGTGATACATACCACAACTACATATCCAAAAATTATCGCTTATAATTGGAATATTACTACAATCATTTTCGCTATCTTTAAAGAAAAATTCTTTTATTGTTTTTAATTTTAAAGGATTATTTTCTATATCTATTTTCCCAATAGGAGTATCTATACAATTAAATTTCTTCCCATCGATTATATAACCAATAATCTTAATAACAGATTCTTCTTCAGCTAAATCTCTTTCTATTTTAAATTCCAATATATTTTTATTTTGATACTCCTTATTAATTTCAAAAGAATCTTGATATATATTTTCTCCATTAATATTTAAATATAATCTCATTAAATCATTTTTTTTATCAAGTGTTCTATTGAATAATTTGATTATTAAATATCTCTTATTAATATTATTTTCCTTTTCAAAAATATATTCGGATGAAAAAATCCAATATTTTGAATCCTTTGGATTTATAAAATTTGAATTATTCATTAAATTATATATTTCTAATAGATTTACATCTTTTTCTTTAAAATGTATGTTCTTTTCTTTTTTTATTTCTTTTACGCTATCAATAATTTTTTCTGGAATAAAACCATCTCTTTTAAATAACGCAAAATATCGAACAATCCAATGAAATATCCCGTTAGCAAAAAATACATACATCCCTGTCTGTAATGCATCTATGTCTTTATATCCATTATAGACTGATGATGCCAATCCTGACAATTCATCAAAAGAAGATGATTGAGATAAAGATGCTCCCTTCAAAAGAGCTGCTATTATATTGTAGTGTGGAATCCACAAAATACATAATAAAATAAAAGCAACCAAACTAATTACAAAATATATTTGATTAAACTCTCTTAATTCTTTAAGACGTGCAAGCATAACTAACAGAAGAATAATCCCATATATATATGCAACTGCATATAATATAATATATCCTGAAATTGTTTCCAGGTTGTCATAACCAATACTATCCTTTGTCATTGTTCCTAATAATGCAATAATAAGCATTATTATTCCATTTATAATTGATATTTTTGTAAATGATAATTTTTTAAGTTCGTTATTGTTCATAACCTTTCCTCCCTTGTATATATAAAATAATATCACTCTACTCTATTAAAATCCCATCCATCACACAATCAACCCAAATTCTGACATAATTAACCATTCCTTAATTAACCAAAGAAAACAATTACACTAATTAACTACAACTATTAAAAATGACAATATGTATATAGATTGTCATTTTTAACCAGTTTTCCGACATATTTAACTAATCAAACCTTAAAAAATTATCTTATAATTATATATAACAGTAAAAGAGGGGGAGAATTTTATGTTTCGTATATGTATAATTGATGATGATAAAATACATACAGAAAAAACAAAAGATATATTAAATACAATATTTACAAATAAACAAGTCAGATACACTATTGAAGAATATCATACAATAAATGAAATTAAGAAAATTATAGATGATAATCAATTTGATTATCATTGTGTATTATTAGATATACAATTTGATAATCAAACATCATTATCACTTGCAGATATAATCAATAACAAATATCCAAGCTGTTATATCATATATATAACAAGTTATCTTGAATATTCTAGACACATATCTCGTACTAATTATTCTTATTTTATATATAAAAAAGATCTACAAAAAGAATTACCACTAGCAATGCAAAAAGTTATTAATCAAATGAATCATTCTTCACTTATTCAAATTCCTGTTAATGGTAAAACGATTCTTGTAGATTCACGAAAAATCATGTATATAGAAAGTCATCTACATAAAGTAAGAATTATATGTACAGATGAAGTCATTGAACCTTATAAAAAAATAGATGAAATGCTTTCTATATTACAAGTATATCCTGATTTTATTAGATGTCATACAAGTTATATTATTAATGCTCAATATATTAAAGAATATAGCACCACAAATATTACAATGACGAATCATGTTAATATCTCTATTACTAGAAAATATAAAGATATCGTTAAAAACTTTCTTAATCAATATTTTAATCCTTTCTTGAAAGTATAATGAAAAGACAATGTATATTGAACCGCCCCTGTCAAGTAGACAGGTGAAATAATTAAAATGTTTTTGATGAA
>CAJTTM010000020.1 GCA_910579135.1 uncultured Erysipelotrichales bacterium
CTATAAATCTATTATAAGAGTATAAAACAGACTTGTCATTGGACATTTTGTCCAATAACAATCATAATACAAAAAGGAATCGTCGTACACCATAACAACAATTCCTTATATTCTATCAAGCCTTATTAAAACAAATAATCACTTTAAATAAATCACCATCAATAATAATTTTAAACTTTCCATTTTGTACTTCTGTGAAACTTTTTGCTATTGCTAATCCTAAACCACTACCAACTTCATGCCTTGATTTATCTCCTCTTACAAATCTTTCAGTAATTTCATCTGCATTAAAGTTCATTTGCGTTTCAGAAATATTTTTAAATTCTATATAAACATTCTCTTCATCTTGATGCATATCTATATAAACTCTACTGTTAGGCATTGCATATTTTCCAATATTTGTTAATAAGTTTTCAAATACTCTAAAAGTTTTATCTCCATCTAATACGACTTGTATATCTTCAGATTCAATAGCTTTTACGACTTGAAGATTCTTTGCAGATAATATTTCTTCACTTTCTGCAAGTGTTTGATTTAATAAATCTACAACATTTAACAAAGTTTGATTTAGTTGAATATTCCCACTATTGACTTTACTTACTTCAAACAAATCTTCTATCAAAGTAGTTAAACGATTTGTATACTGTTCTAAATTTTTAATATACTCCTCTCTTTTTTCCTTATCTAAATTATCATCTTTTAATAGATAAACATAGTTTTTAATACAAGTTAAAGGTGTCTTTAAATCATGGGAAACATTAGATATAAGTTCTGTTTTCATATTTTGAGATTTTGTTTCTTCTTTAACTGCCTTTTTATAACCTACCTTTATTTTATTAAATTCATCTTTTAAAGAATTAAATAATCCTAAATCCTCATTAATCTCTTTATCAAAGTTACCATCTCCAAGTTGTTTTGTATATTGTAAAAAAATTTTATAATTTTCTTGAATATGATCAAAGTTCCTCTTTAAATAAAGAAATAAAACAATAGAATAAATACAAGCTAGAAATATATCAAATGGTGCAATTGCTATTAAAAAGAATATAACTAGCAAATTAATACCTACAACCTTAATAACTTCAGTATAAAAAGGTTGTGTAAAATCAAGATGAAACAACTCATCAAAACTTCTTTTTATCCATTTTATAAAACTACCAAACAAGGTATCTTCTTTAATATATCTTATGATTCCATGGACTAATATATATTTTAATAAGAAGAAAAGAATTGATATCAATATTAAAACAATACTTAAAATTATAAAATTACAAATCAATAATAATTCCTTAGCATATTGTATACCTGAATCTATTAAAATACCACTAAATATTCCATTCATTGTATTTTCAGCTAATATCAAATATCCTGATATTCCTAAGGATATACTTACTATTAAAAGAAAGAAACTAAATTCTGCTTTCCATTTTTTTACCAAAAGAAATGGATTAACTTCCTCAACAACAGAAACAGGATAGAAAAGCATATATATAAAGAAAATACATGCACAAGCACAAAGTGAAAATATTAAATATCCAAAATTATTATAAGAAATAAAAATATTAGAAACATAACCATTACGATCAATATTTTGGGGGAGCATATATTGGATAGATAAATTAGTAACAGGATTAACCTTTACTTTGTTCAGATTTATCTCAAATTCATAATCTATAAAACTAATCAATCCCTCTTCTTCATAGTCTGTATCTATTGCATATACGTTTTCAAGCATAGACAATATATCAAAATCTTGAAACAATGGATTATTTAAAAGTCCTTCTCCTTGTAGTTTTCCATTACTATCATAACTACCAACAGTATAAAATGTATATTTTGTTTCATCATCTTCAAATTGAGTATCCTTATGATTTGAAAGTACTTTTTCTCCTTGTTTAAAAACATATTTAAAATTTTTATCATTAAGAAAATTTTGTTTAATATTATACATATTTCTATTAAAAATATTAGAAAATTCCTTTTGAATATTTGAAGGAACACTTTTATCAAATGAAAGGATTTGATAGTCTGGATTCATTTCTTTTGCCATTGCAAGCGTAAAATATTGAAAATCAACATTTACTTCTTTCGTATAGACTTGATTGTGTATTTGTTTTTCTCTTACATTATCGTACAAAGAAATAACTATCGTGGATAATGTTATGATCAATACTGAAAAAATAATTATAAATATACTTTTCTTTTTTTTCATTTTATCACCTAAACTTTCTCTATTTTATAACCAATTCCCCATACAACCTTTAAATATTCAGGTTTTTTAGGATTGATTTCTATTTTTTCTCTTAATCTTCTAATATGAACCATAATCGTTTCTGTATTAATAGCATCTTCTTGCCAAACATGTTCATAAATCTCTTGGGCTGAATAAATTCTTCCTGGATAACTCATAAGCAATTTTAAGATTTGAAATTCTTTTGCAGTTAATCTCACATTTTTATCATTTACAAAAACTTCTTTGGTATATTCATCTAATACTAATCCACCTACAATAAGTTGATGTTTTGAAGTACCTTGATAAGAATTTTTTAAATTTAGAATTTGTTCATATCTTCTAATATTAGAATTCACTCTCGCAATTAATTCCATAGCTTCAAATGGCTTTGTCACATAATCATCTGCTCCTAAATTCAAACCTGTAATCTTATCTATATCTTCAGACTTAGCACTTAAAAATATAACTGGGAAATCATAGTTTTCTCTTAATTTCATTGTCATTGTAATACCATCCATAACTGGCATCATAATATCTACGATTGCTAAATGAACTTCATTATTTTCAATGATATCTAAACCTTCTTGCCCATTTTTTGCCTCTAAAATCTCATATCCTTGATTTTTTAAAAATATATTTAATGTTTCTCTAATTCCTTTTTCATCTTCTACAATAAGTATTTTATGTTTCATAAACTTACCTCCTCATTTACCATTTTCTTATAATATACCACACCTATAGCTACCATTAACATAGTAATAACAAAAATAATACCTGCAACCAATACATTCCCTTCCTTTAAAGAATTAGATAAAAAAGTTGATGTTATAATACTTGGTATTCTTCCAATAGTCGCAATCAATAACCACTTTCCTATTTGAATATCGCTTAAACTCACAACATAAGTCATAATATCCTTAGGACTTCCTGGTATTAAAAATAATAAGAATGTACCAAGTTGACTTTTCTTGGTCGATAACATCCTAACAACTTCATCAACCTTCTCTTTTTTAAACATCTTATTAATTATAGAATATTTAAATAATCTTACCAAGTAATAAACAATAAACGTTCCTATAAAAGATGCTATTAAACAAATAACTGTTCCTCCCATTGCTCCAAATAAATATCCAGATGCCAACTCTAAAGGTTCTCCAGGAAGAAATGCAAGAACAATTTGTAGTATAATTAATCCTATGATTCCTAACATCATTATTTCTTTTGGTAAAGTTTCTAAGTGTTTAATTAATTCTTGTATATCAATATAAGTGAATGAAAAAATACTTATTATAACAATGAATACACATAACAAAACAGGTAATAAATACTTTTTTAACATCATAACTCCTCCTTTATCAAGGATGCTGTTATTTTAAGGAAGAAAAATAAAAAGAATATTTCTAAATATCTTACAAATTTCTTAACAAAAAAGTAGATGTTATCTTACAACATCTACTATTTCACCATTAACTAAGTTTATTAAATCTTTAGGGTTTAAAATAATTTGTAAACCTCTTTTGCCAGCACTAACTGCAATCTCACTTTCATCATATATTTCTTTTTGAAAATAAGTTTTAAACTGTTTTTTCATTCCTATAGGTGAACATCCACCTCTTATATAACCTGTAATAGATAATAAATCTTTCATAGGAATCATTTCTACACTCTTATGGTTACTTGCTTTTGCTAGCTTCTTTAAATCAATTTCTTTTAATACTGGTATACAACAAACTAAATAATCATTTTTAGATTTTAATACTAATGTTTTATAGACTTGATTTGCATTTAAATCAATTTGTTTTAAAACATGTTCTCCCCCTAAATGTTCTTCATCGTAGTCATATTCTTTTGTTTTATATTCAATATGTTTTTGATCTAAAATCCTTAATGCATTTGTTTTGACTTTCTTTTTCATACCTACACCTTAATATATTGAAAACCAGCTGATTGTCTTAATGCTATTTCTACAACTCCTAAAGAAACAACACATATAAAATCTTCAATATCTTTCATTTCAACATGGTTTTCTTTTAATGATTGATGACATGCTATAAATCTTACATCTTTTAAAAATAAATCCTTAATTAACAAATGAGGATTTTGATATTCTTTTATAGCATCGTGATCAGCCACAACATCTATTTCATATTCTATTTGATGTTCATGATAATACTCTACCATATTTTTTATATTTATCAATGCTTCCATCCAATTTTTATTGTTATTTATATGATATATTATTTTCATAATCCTACTCCTCAAAAGGCATTATATCATTACTTTTATTTCTAATCTTAAATATATATTTTTTTTAATTCATTTTTTATAAACAATCTTCAAATGAGTAGCATATTCTGTCATAATTTACCATACTTTAGTATACTTTGTCATTACTTGTAACATGACAATATAAACTCTTCTTTTTTTTCGTTAATAATGTATAATAAAAAGTACAGAATATACTCTGTACCTTCATTAATATTATTGGCTGGGGTACTTGGATTCGAACCAAGGAAATGTCAGATTCAGAGTCTGATGCCTTACCGCTTGGCTATACCCCAATTGCATTATATATTATATACCATTTTAATAATAAGTAAAGGAGATTTTAAAAATATGAAAGCAAGAACAAGATTTGCACCTAGTCCTACAGGATACATGCATATTGGTAATTTAAGAACTGCACTTTATAATTTTTTAATGTGTAAACATGATAATGGTGACTTTATTTTAAGAATTGAAGATACTGATCAACAAAGAGAAGTTGAAGGTGCTATCCAAATGATTTATGATGTTTTAGATCAAACTGGTCTTCATTATGATGAAGGTCCTCTAAAGTCTGGGCACTGTGGACCATATATCCAATCTCAAAGATTAGATATTTATCATGAATATGCTTTAAAATTAATTAAATTAGGTGGAGCTCATTACTGTTTTTGTGATAAAAATGATGAATTTGAAATTGATCCTTGTCATCATTTATCTCAAGAAGAAATTAAAATCAAACTCCAAAATAATGAACCTTATGTTATTAGACAAACTATTCCACCCCATCAACAAGTTTCATTTGATGATGAAGTTTATGGTCATATTGAAGTTGATACAGATTCATTAAATGAAGGAATTTTAATAAAAAGTGATGGGTATCCAACTTATAATTTTGCGAATGTCATTGATGATCATTTAATGGGAATAACTCATGTTATTAGAGGAAATGAATATATTATAAGTACTCCAAAATATAATTTAATTTATGATTCGTATGGTTGGGAAAAGCCTACATATATACATCTACCTCCAGTTATGAAAGATGAAACTCATAAATTAAGTAAAAGAAATGGGGATGCTTCTTATCAGGATTTAGTTAAACAGGGTTATTTAAAAGAAGCTATTATTAATTATATTGCATTACTTGGATGTTATTTTGGTGAAGAAGAGATTATGTCTTTAGAACAATTGATTCAAAACTTTGATATCAAACATATTAGTAAAGCCCCTGCAATCTTTGATATAAATAAATTAACTTGGATGAATGGTATTTATTTAAGAAATATGTCTTTAAATGATTATCATGAACTTATAAAACCTTATTATTCTTCAATTGTAAGAAATGTTGATTTATTAGAATTAAGCAAAGTCTTACAGCCTAGGGTTGAAAAGCTTACTGATATCAATTCACTTATTGATTTTATCAATGAACCATTAGAATTTGATCCTTCTATTTATAAGCATAAAAAAATGAAAACAACCCCCGAAAATTCATTAGAAGCCTTAAAATTAGTTTTACCATTATTAGAGGAATTTAATGAATATGATAACGATGAAAAATTTGCAGAAGAATTTATAAAACTCGCAAAAGCCAATGGTCTTAAAAACGGACAAGTAATGTGGCCTGTGAGAGTTGCATTATCTAATAAAGCATTAACTCCTGGAGGAGCGATTGAACTTGCTCATATTTTAGGAAAAAATGAAACTTTAAGACGAGTTCATAAAGCCATTAATGATTTAGAAAAAAATATTTAAAATTAAAAACTATAAAAAATATCTCTTTTTAAATAAAAGCTTATTTTTCACCTTAAACAAAATCAAAAATACTTAAACTTATTCTAACATGTCTATTGACAAATTAATTTGTTTTATATATCATATAAGTATAATAAATTGTCTAAAAGGCTTGTTATAACATTTGTTAGCAAAACCTTGTACTTTTATAGTGCAGGGCTTTTTATTATTTCAAGGAAAAATAAAAATGGAGGTGTTATAACATTGAAAAATCATGTATATAAAAAATATGCACATGTTTTTCAACCCTTAAGGGTAAAAAATATTATTTACAATAATCGACTTTGCTCAACAACTATGTCAACAGTTCCTTCGCATATTCATTTATCTTCAACTAATTATGGAGGAATAGGAATTTATGATAAAGCACGAGGTGGTGTTGCTATGATTGGGATGATGTATCATGGAACAGCTGGATCATCATTATACGAAGCAAATGGAGCTGATCCCTTTAGTAAGTATAATTTAGATGTTTTGCGTGAATCTTTATCTGTAGTCAAACAAGGTGGAGCATTAGCAGGATTTGCAGTTGGAATGGGAAATATTTTTGAAGGAGAAATCTATACCCCCTCTGGCTTGCCCTTTGCTAGACCACATACTAGACAAACAAAAGTCATGAACGAAAAAATCATGAACCATCTTATTGATACAGTTGTTGAAAAAGCAAAAAAAGCAAGCCGATTTGGGTTTGATTTACTCTTATTAGATATTAGTAATGATAATATTGTTGGTCATTTCATGGCACCAGGCTTTAATCATAGAACAGATCAATGGGGAGGAAGTTATGAGAATAGGTTCCGTTTAGCTCATATCATTGTTAATAAAATACGAGAAGCCATTGGAGAAGATTTTGTTTTAGAATTAAGAGTCAGTGCAACTCTTGGAGTGGAAGAAACCTATTCGTTTGATGAAATGCTTAAATTCTTAAAATCAATAGAAAATAAAATAGATATTGTAAATATTGTTACAGGTATGGATGAATACCATGATGGAAATGTTAAATTGTGTCCACCAATTTTTGAAAAACATATGCTTAATTATGAAGTCGCGAAAAAAATAAAAGAAACATGTAAGGTCATTGTCAATGTAAGTGGAGCTATCATGAATTTAAATGAAGCTGAAAAAATGCTTGCAGATAATGTTGCTGATTTAATATTAATTGGACGTTCTATCGTTGCTGATCCTTACATGCCAAAAAAAATATTAGCAGGTAAAGAAGATGATGTTGTTCCATGTATTAGATGTAATAATTGTTATCATATTGCAACCGAGCATTTTAATACATGTTGTAGTGTTAACCCTAGAATTTATCGAGAAAATAGAGTTCCATTAAAATTAGAAAAAACAGTTCATCCTCAAAAAATTGTTATTATTGGTGCAGGACCAGCAGGATTAAAAACAGCTCTTACCGCATATGAAAAAGGACATCACGTTACTATTATTGACGAAAACGATGATATTGGTGGAGCTTTAATACAAGCAACAAAGGGTGAACTCAAACAAGATTTAGCTGCATATCTACACTATTTAAGGACTCAAGTGAAAAAAAGTTCAATAAAACTCATACTTCGTACAACTGCAACAAAAGAACTCATTCAAAAAGAACAACCAGATGTTTTAATTATCGCAATAGGTGCTAAAGCTATAGTACCAAAAATAAAGGGAATTGATTGTGACAATGTCCTTATGGCCGCGGATTTCCTTGACCGTGGTTTTGAACACGCTTCACAAAAGACAACAATTCTTGGTGCTGGAAGCATTGGTTGTGAAATTGCTTTAGAACTTGCAAATATGGGAAAAGAAGTTAATTTGATTGAAATGAGTGACACTTTAGCTAAAAATGGAAATGAACTTTATCGTGTTAGCTTACTTCAACATATTCTTAATCATCCACATATTCATATTATGACAAAAAGTCAATGTATTGAAGTTATGGAAAAAGCATGTCTTGTCAAAACTAAAGATAAGATATTAACAATTCCACATAATGAATTTATCATTGCTGTAGGATACCGCCAAGATATCAAAGCAGTCTATCAATACTTTGATATTATTCCAGAAACACGTTATGTTGGTGATTGTAAAAGAGTAGCTTCTGTTACTGAAGCAGTAACAGAAGGATATTTCTTAGGCGCTAGCTTATAGAAAGAATATATCCCTACTCGAAGGCTTGTCATATTTTTAGCAAAACCGTATATTTATTTAAAAGAAAGTAGGGAAATGTATGTATATCAAACAAGTATTAAATAATAATGTTGTTATTGCTTTAGATAATTCAAATAATGAAATTATTGTCGTTGCAAGAGGAATAGGATTTAAAAATAAAAATAATTCAATCATTGATGAAAATACTTATAGCGATTTAAAAAGATATGTCTTAGATAATGCAGGTTTTGATGAAATACGCAATGCCTACGAAAGAATACCACAAGATATTTTAGAATTATCAAGTTTATTATTAGAAAAAGAAAAAAGCAAAAAAGAAATTATTAATTTCATTTCAATTAACGCAGTTATGTTACTAGCAGATCATATTCATGAAACAATTCACCGTTTAAAGAAAGGGCTTTATTTAAGAAATGCTCTTACAAATGAAATTAAGATGTTTTACCAAAGTGAATTTGATATAAGTATGATTGCTAAAAAAGTATTATTAGAAAAATATGAAATTGCATTAAATGATGATGAGATTGCATTTATAGCTACTCATCTTATCAATCTCAACTCTAACAATATGAACGAAACAATTACCTCTATTCAAATTGTTGATGATTTGGTTAATATTGTTCGTCGTGTAATGAATATTGAATTAAAAGTCAACTCGTACACATATACAAGATTTATTACGCATTTAAAGTATTTTGCATTACGTATTATCAATAATCAAAAAATAAATTCTACGTATGATCAAAAACTAGCAAAATTTGTTAAAGAGAATTATAAACTCCCTTACTCATGTGCAATGGCAATGAAACGCTATATTATCAGCAAATATAATTATGAGATTGTTAATGATGAAGTTATTTATCTCACATTACATTTAGAAAATTTAGAAAAAGAAAAATGAGAGGTTTAACTTATGAGTATACAAAAAAACGTAAAAAGTATCTTAGAAAACATTGGAGGTAAATCTAATATTAATCAAGTATCTCATTGTGCTACAAGATTACGTTTTCAATTAAAAGATACACAAATTATCCAAAAAGAAAACATTGAAAAAATAGATGGTATTTTAGGTATAAATATCGTAGGTAATGAATGCCAAATTATTATAGGGGGAGATGTTACTAAATATTACCCTATTGTTCAATCAGAAATTGGAGAAGTAAAAATGACATCGACTATTAAAAAGAAAAGATCAATTAAAGATTTTGGTTATTCTTTTCTCGACTTTATCTCTGGAACAATGACACCATTGATTCCAGCACTCATTGGATGTTCTATGATTAAAGGTCTACTAATATTATTAACACAGTTTAGTTTGATAAATGCTGAAAGTTCAACATATGCAATATTAAATGCTGCATCCAATGCTGTATTCTATTTTTTACCTATATTAGTTGCTTTTTCTGCAGCAAAGAAATTAGAGGTTAATCCATTTATTGCTGCTTGTATTTCTGCTGCTTTAATGGAACCAAGTTTTTCAGGATTAATGAAAAATACAGGAGATATTGTTAATTTCTTTGGGATTCCTGTTATGATGTTTAGTTATGCATCATCATTAATTCCTGCCTTACTTTCAACATGGCTATATTCTTTTTTATGGAAATTTTTAGAAAAGAAAATGCCAAGTTCAATTGCTGGGGTTTTTAATCCTGCAATTTGTTTAGCTATTTTTGTTCCATTAACCGCTATTCTTTTTGGACCAATTGCCTATTATATTGGTAATTTTGTAGGTGACTTGTTCAATAGTATTAATGGTATTAGCCCAATTATTGCTGGTATCTTTATTGGTGTAACAATGAATTATTTAGTTATCTCTGGGGTTCATTGGGTGATTACAGCAATTTGTTTAAATGAATTTGCATTAAATGGATATTCAACATTATTTGGATATTGGTGGTGTGCTTGTATTTCATATATAGCTATTGCATTGGGGGCTATTCTTATTGCTAAAAATAAAAAAGAACGTAGCCTTGCTATATCTTGCAGTGTTGTTGCATTATTTGGTGGTGTTTCAGAACCAACTCTTTATTCATATGTGTTAAGAAATAAAAAATTTGCTATTCCTATGGCCATTTCAGGTGCGTTAGGTGGAGCTTTGGCTGGATTACTAGGAACAAAGGCTACAGCTTTTTCAATGGCAACAGTATTTACTGTATCATGTGTAGAAATGAATGGAAGTTTTATTACTTCATGTATTGTTTTCTTGGCTCAAATTATTGTAGGGGTACTCTGCACTAAGATATTTGTTGGAAAGTCATCGTCTATCTCTTTCCTATCACCTTTATCTGGAAAAATAATTCCTTTGTCAAAAGTTAATGATTCAGTATTTGCTGAAAAAACATTAGGTAATGGATTTGCTATTATTCCATCTAATAATAAAGTATATGCGCCTTTTGATGGAGAAGTTGTTTCTCTATATCCAACAAAACATGCAATCGGTTTAAAAGATAAATATAATCATGAAATATTAATTCATATAGGTATTGATACTGTAAATCTTAAAGGTGAGGGGTTTAAACTTTATGTTGCTCAAGATGAGAAAGTTCAAGCTGGTCAATTATTACTTGAATTTGATGCTCAAATTATTCAAGATAAAAATATTGACTTAACAACACCTATTATTTTTATTGGAAATCAAGACATAGAAGAAATCAAATTAGATAATGCCACAGCAAAAGAGGTATTATTAAAAATTTAGACCTTTATAAAAAATCTCCATCATAATGGAGATTTTTCATAATAACTTCACTTTGCCTCCTCCGCAAAGATATGTTGTTATATCTATCAATTGTTCTGTAATACTATATAACTATATACAACAGTTAATACTTTTTTATTTCATCTTACCCTAAAGAGATAAAGTTTTCATGACTATATAGAAAGATTCCCCTCTACTTATCAATATTATGCGTCCCTAAAGCAAGTTTGGATTCCATAGAAATCCTATTATAGATACCTACAATAGGATTAATAGAATAAAAGTGATTATTATTGCCTTTGATTTCTACTCCATCTAATTTTCACCCTTATATCAAATATATCTTGGCTGACTATAAATTCCATTATAATTCCCCAAAAGCATTTTCTAGGTCAAATAGAATATCATCTATATTTTCTATTCCAATTGACAAACGAATTGTGTTTTGTTTAATTCCTTGGTCTTCCAACTCCTCATCAGTCAATTGTGAATGTGTTGTACTTGCAGGATGAATAACTAATGATTTTACATCTGCAACATTCGCTAGTAATGAAAAAATCTCTAACGAATCAATAAATTTGTGTGCTTCTTTAACTCCACCTTTGATATCAAATGTAAAAATTGATCCTCCTCCATTAGGAAAATATTTTTGATATAAATCATGATCTGGATGATCAGGTAATGATGGATGATTGACTCTTTCGACAAGTGGATGCTTTGATAAATACTCAACAACCTTTTTTGTGTTTTCATTATGTCTTTCAATTCTCAATGATAATGTTTCTGTTCCTTGTAATAATAAGAATGCATTAAATGGAGAAAGAGTTGCTCCTGTATCCCTTAATAAAATAGCACGAATATAAGTTACAAAAGCAGCAGTTCCTGCAGCTTCGCTAAAACGCACCCCGTGATAACTTGGGTTAGGTTCAGAAATACCTGGATATTTACCACTCTTTGCCCAATCAAAAGTTCCTCCATCAACGATAACTCCACCTAAACTTGTTCCATGTCCACCAATAAATTTTGTGGCAGAATGAACAACTATATCCGCACCATGTTCTATTGGTCTAATTAAATATGGTGTCCCAAATGTATTATCTACAACAACTGGCAATCCATGTTTATGAGCTATTTCACTAATAGCATCAATATTAGGAATATCACTATTAGGATTTCCTAATGTTTCTAAATATATAGCTTTTGTATTTTCTTGAATAGCATTCTCTACTTCTTTTAAATTATGTGCATCAACAAAAGTTGTTGTAATTCCATAATTTGTAAATGTGTGTGCTAATAAATTAGAAGTTCCACCATAAATTGTTTTTTGTGCAACAATATGTTCTCCTTGATAAGCAAGTGCTTGAATCGTATAAGCAATAGCAGCAGCTCCTGAAGCAACTGCAAGTCCTGCCACTCCACCTTCTAAGGCTGCAATTCGCTCTTCAAAGACACCCTGTGTACTATTTGTTAATCTTCCATAAATATTTCCAGTATCCGCCAAACCAAATCTTGCTGCTGCATGTTCACTATTTTTAAACACATATGAAGTTGTTTGATAAATTGGTACAGCTCTTGCATCAGTTGCTGGATCAGGATTTTCCTGTCCTACATGTAATTGTAATGTTTCAAATCCTAATTTTCTGTCTTCTCTTTTAATAAATGTCATAATTTTTTCCTCCCTTTTTTAAACAAAAAACTCGTCTATCATAGGACGAGTTATCGTGTTACCACCTAAATTCATTATAATTTCACAATTATAACCTTATAGAGTCCTATTAGACTCATTCACTATAACGGGTGTTCCCGTGATGACTTACATATCAGCCACCCAGCTCCAAGACCATCTTCATTTATCCAACCTTATTCTTTTCCACCAACCAAGAATTCTCTATTTAGGAGTGATAAATTACTCTTCTTTTCATTGCTTTTAATCTTGTATTAATGGCGTTGATAAATAACGATCTCCACCATCTGGTAATAAGACAACTATTGTCTTACCATCATTTTCTTTTCTTGATGCAACCTGTTTAGCAGCATATAATGCTGCACCTGACGAAATTCCTACTAAAATACCTTCTGTTTTCGCAATTTCTTTTCCAACTATAAATGCATCATCATTTTCAACTGCAATAATTTCGTCATATATATTTGTATCTAATGTATTAGGGACAAAACCTGCACCAATTCCTTGAATTTTATGTGCTCCTGCTTTCCCTTTAGATAAAACTGGTGAACTTGCTGGTTCTACAGCTATAACCTTGACATTGGGATTCTTCTCTTTTAAATATTTTCCAATTCCTGAAATTGTTCCTCCAGTACCAACTCCTGCCACAAATATATCGACTTTTCCATCTGTTTGTTTAAAAATTTCTGGTCCAGTTGTTTTATAATGGGCAGTTGGATTCGCGGGATTTTCAAATTGACCAGGAATAAAACTATTTGGAATTTGCTTTGCTAATTCCTCTGCTTTTTCAATGGCTCCTTTCATTCCTTCAGAGCCAGGAGTTAAAACTAACTCTGCTCCATAAGCCCTCATTAAATTTCTTCTTTCAACACTCATTGTCTCAGGCATTGTAATAATAATCTTCAGTCCTAAAGATATTGCTACTGCTGATAATCCAATTCCTGTATTTCCGCTTGTTGGCTCAATCAATGTTGTATCTTTATTAATTAATCCTTTATCCATTGCATCAAAAATCATTTCTTTCGCAATACGATCTTTTACAGAACCAGCTGGATTAAAATATTCCAACTTTGCTAGAATATCAGCTTTTAATTCATTCTTCTTTATTAAATTATTTAATCTAACTAATGGGGTGTTCCCCACTAAATCTGCAAAACCATTTTTTATATCTGCCATTTTAGCACCACCTTTATATATTTCCTCAAATCCTATAGACTTAGTATGATATAAATATAATACATTCTTTATTATATGTCAAGACTTTATTTATATAATATAAAAAATAAGCTATATAGATATTCTATGTAGCTTAAATAATATAATTCCATTTTTTATTTTGATTCATTTCTATTAAGTCTTTTAAAGTATATGATTCTAAATAATCATTAATCACTTTATTCAGCCCTTTATAAAAATCAACTGTTAAACATTCATTATATCGAGGGCACAAATTCCTTTCTGTTTCTAAACAAGAAACACATGCAACTGGTCCTTCTACAACTTCCAATATATCTTTAGGAGTATATTTCTCTGGAGGATAAAGCAATGAATAACCTCCTTGAGATCCTCTTATACTTCTAATAAGACCTGCTTTTGTCAATAGTGAAACAATTTGTTCTAAATATTTAACAGATATACCTTGCCTTTTAGATATATCCTTTAAGGATATATTTCCTTGCTCTTGATTTTGAGCTAAGTCAATCATTAATCGTAAAGCATATCTTCCTTTTGTTGATATCTTCATCAAATCACCCCAATAAATATCATAACACTCTTTTTTATAGATGTCATCATTAAATTCATACTAAATAGATATGTTTTGTATTTTTTATTTTATATAAAAAAAGAAGTTCCCTAAGGAACTTCCTCATATTAAGCTTTACCAATGCATCCAAATAATTCCATTTTTTCTTTAACACATTGTTGAATTGCAGCAGCACCTGGTGCTAATAATTTACGAGGATCAAATCCTTTACCTTCTAAATCTTTACCTTCTTCAATGTATTTTCTAGTAGCTTCTTGGAAGTATAATTGACATTCAGTATTTACATTAATTTTAGATACTCCTAAAGTAATAGCTTTTTTGATCATATCTGCTGGAATACCAGTTCCACCATGTAATACTAATGGTAAGATTCCAGTTTCTTTTTGAATTGCATCTAATGCTTCAAAATCTAATCCTGCCCAGTTTTCTGGATATTTTCCATGGATATTTCCAATACCTGCTGCTAAGAAGTCAACACCTAAATCTGCAATCATTTTACATTCTTTAGGATCTGCAACTTCACCAGCACCTACAACACCGTCTTCTTCTCCACCGATTGATCCAACTTCAGCTTCTACTGAAACTCCTTTGCTGTGGCATAATGCAACGATTTCTTTTGTTTTTTCAATATTTTCTTCAATTCCATAATGAGAACCATCAAACATAATTGAAGAGAAACCTGCTTCTAATGCAGCTTTAGCTCCATCATAACTACCATGATCTAAGTGTAAAGCAACTGGTACTGTAATTCCTAAAGAATCTACCATAGCGCTAACCATTGCAGAAACTGTTTTGAATCCAGTCATGTATTTTCCTGCTCCTTCAGATACACCTAAGATAACTGGTGCTTTTAATTCTTCAGCAGTTAATAAGATTGATTTAGTCCATTCTAAGTTATTAATGTTGAATTGACCAACTGCATATTTACCTGCTTTTGCTTTTTGTAACATTTCTGTTGCTGATACTAATCCCATTTTTATAATCTCCTTTTCAATTTCTTATATCAATAATTGTACTATGTTTTTCTAAGATTTTCCATAGTTTTTATAATATTTTCAATACTTAATAATTTTTAGCTATTGGAAAGCCAATATGAATAATGCATTTTGTTTGTTGGTTTCCAATATCTCTTAGATGCTCTTTCAAATTTAAGTTTTTCTAAAACAACTTCTAAGTATTCATCATCTGGATGCCTTAATGCAAAAACATATGGTGCTTTTAAAACACGAAAAGCATAATCTATCATTAATGATCCTACTTCACTTCCATATCCTCTATGCCATTTATTAGGCATGATTGCTAAATAAAATTGATATCCTCTATCTACTTGATGTAATCCACATACACCTATAAAAGCATTCTCAATTTTAGAAAACACTGGAAAATTACAAACTCCAGTTGTTTGAAAACTTCTCTTTTCCTCATCAATCATTTGATTAATGTTTTGTATTGTATAAGCAAAACTAGTCATATACTTTACAATATCAGGATTTCCCCATATCAAATAACCTAGATACTCATCATCCTTATCCCATAAAGTCACTAAAACTTTATCATTCTCTAAGAATACTTTTCTATCCTTTAATTCCATAAACAGCATCTCTCAATTGCTCTAATGCTTTTTGTAAAACACTTCTTGGGGTCGCAACATTAAATCTTTCAAAGCCACTTCCTCCTGTACCAAAAATATACCCTTCATCTAACCATAAATGAGCTTTCTTTAACATGAATTCTTCTAACTCCTCATGATTCATATTTAAACTTCTAAAATCAACCCATACAAGATATAAACCTTCTGGTTCTATAACTTTAATATCAGGTAAATATTGCTCAAAAAAGTCTTTCATATATTGAATATTTCCAGCTAAATAATCAATTAATTCATCAACCCATTTACTACCATAAGTATAGGCAGCCTTACATGCTTCCATACCAAAAATATTAGGGTCATTAACGCCTGATTTTGACTTTTCATCAATAAACATTTGTCTTAATTTCTCACTCGCAATAATGATATTTGATGTTTGAAGTGCTGCTAGATTGAACGTTTTTGATGGAGCAGTACATATAATAGTAAAATCTTTAAATGATTCATCTATATTATACATAGGATAATGTTTATATCCTTCATAAACAAAATCCATATGAATTTCATCACTTACAATGATAACATTATGTTTCTTACATATCATTCCCATTTTATATAAATCATCTTGACTCCATACTTTACCAATTGGATTATGAGGATTACATAAAATAAATAGTTTCACATCATTATCTATAATACATTTTTCAAATAAATCAAAATCACATGAATATCTATTATTCTTAAAAACCATAGGACATTCAATAACATTTCTATTATTTAATTCAATAGAAGCATCAAAAGGATAATAAACTGGTTTTAATATTAAAATATTATCATTTTCTTGAGTATAAGCTCTTACTGCTAATTTTAATGCAGTAACAACTCCTGGAGTTGTGATAATCCAATCCTTTTCAACAAGAAAATCATGTCTATCTTTTAGCCAATTCATTACTGATTGATAATATTCATCAGTCACTGCAGCATAACCAAAAACACCATGCTCTGCTCTTTTGATTAATGCATCTTTAACTTCAGGTAAAGTTTCAAAATCCATATCAGCTACCCACATTGGTATCAACTGAGAATCTTCTATATTCTCTCTATCATACTTTATACTGTTTGTTCCTTTTCTTTCAATAATCTTATCAAAATTATACATACTATTCCTCCCTTAATATCCTTTTATTTTGAAATTGATTCTTAGAAAAATGGAATAATGTTAATCCTACTGCCATTGATAAGTTTAAAGAATCAATTTCTTCACTATGTGGTATAAATACACTCTTTCCATAATTTAAATATTCATCTGGTAAGCCACTACTTTCGTTTCCAAATACCAATGTATGAAGATTTTCAGTAAAAACATTATGAATGTTACTAGCACCCTTTAACATTAATGGATAAAATTCATGATGTTTATATTTTTGATAATAACATTCAAAATCATCATAATACTCTATATTTAAATGAAAGATAGCTCCCATAGATGCTCTTATGACCTTAGGATCAAATACATCTACTGCTGGTTTGATAATGACTAAATTATAGTATCCAAAACCTAACATTGTTCTCATTATTGTTCCCATGTTACCCATATCCATAGGATTCACTAAAGCTATATGATGACCTTTTTTTAAAGAAGATAAATTCTTTTTAAAAACACCTATCGCAAAACAGTTTCCTTTAGGTGATAACTTATGAATAGTTTTATCACTAATATCAATATAAATATGATTTTTTAAACATAATTTTTGAATAAGAGGATAACCTTTATTTTTTTCAACACTAGAATGAACAATAACTCTTTGAACATCTTGAGGTCTTGTTTTTAATAATTCAATAGTAGGAAACACTCCTAAAGTGTATGAATAATCATTACTTTTCTTATACCCCTTCATACTCATTACCACCTAATTCAATTGCTTTTTGATAATATACTATAGATTGTTGAATATCCTTTTCAACAAATTCCCCTACTTCATAAAGTTTCGCAAGAACAAAATATCCTTGACTACAATTGAGTTTTGCTGAATTTCTAATATATTCTAATCCAAGCTCAACATTTTGTTTGATACCTAATCCTTTTAAAAGAATGATTCCTAATTGACAAAAAGCATCTTTTTGATGAAAGTATACAGCATATAATAAATACTTGATAGCTTCATCAATATCCTTATGAACTCCTATTCCTTCAAAATAAGAACAACCTAATTTATAAAAAGCTTCGGCATCATATTCTAAAGAAGCTTTTAAATAACATCTAAAGGCCTCATCATACTTCCCTTCATCCTCATAAATCAAAGAAAGTTGTATATAAGCATCACATAAATGACTTTGCATTAAATATGACTGTGCTATTTTCTTATCTTTTGGACAACCTTTTCCATTTAAATAACAGAGTCCTAAATAATATAAACAATAATCATTATGATTCAAGGCTCCTCTTTCATAAAAATCAACAGCCTTATTCATATCCTCCTCAATACCAAGTCCATTTTCACACATATATCCTAAATAACCAAGGACACTATGATCCCCATGTTCATATAAATATGAGAATAAACGATATGCCTCTTCATAATCTTGAGTAACTCCTTCTCCTGTATAATATGCTTTCGCAAACAATAGGAGCCTTGTCATATCCTCTTCCTCATAAGCTGTATCTTTAATATCATCAATATTGATATAACTCATATAAACTTTAAATGACTCCATCACTTGATTAATAACACCCATCACAAATATTGCATCACTCTTTTCAACCTGTTGTGAATGCATAAAATAATCAATTACATCCTTTTTACTCTTTTCATGTGTTTCAATAATCATCATTTCAAATAATCCACATTTCATTGCGCTTACCAACAAATAACATTCATCAACCATATTTGGCGCTGCACTATTAATCTTCTCTTCAAATAAATCAATATCAAATAAAACTGATTGTCGATTTTCATATAAAACCTCAATAAAAGCATCTGCGATTTTTAAATTATACATTGTCTTCATTGATTTTATGTACCATTTCTAATTCATCTTTTGCATTTGTAAGTAAGGATGTAAAATGTTCTTTATCATATTGTGCACCTTTATCAATGTAATCAATTAACTCCTGATAAGTATCAACAACATTCTGCCATAAAGATTCTTTAATAATATAATCTAATTCATTATGAGCTTGAGTTGATAACTGATTAACAAGCTTATATTTGTTTTTAAATAATTCATTATAATCTATTTTTTTCTTTTTAGAAAATAGTCCCATACATTTTCCTCCTATCAATTTTATTCTCTCAATAAGTATATCACAAAGTTTTATATTTTGCGACATTCTAACACAAAACTCTACTTTCCTATTCTTGACTTTCATCATAAAAGTAAACATGTTATAATACATCAAAAAGGAGGAATATTATGCACAAATTAGCTTGTCCTAAATGTCATGAGCCATTAGTCTTAAAAGAAAAAACATATTGTTGTTCACATAATCATTGTTATGATTTATCTAAGACTCAATATTTAAATGTTTTATTAAACCCTGATAAATCGACTAATAATCCAGGAGATTCTAAAGAAAGTTTGATTGCTAGAAAAGAATTTTTAAATCAAGGTTATTATGACGTAATCTTAAATGAAGTGATTCAATGTATAGAACGTTATAGTGAAAGTGAACAAATTTTAGATTTAGGATGTGGAGAAGGGTACTATACAGCTAAAATGAAAGAACATTTTCTTAACAAGGAAGTTTATGGTTTAGATATATCTAAAATTGCTATTAATATGGCTACTAAATATCGCAAAGATGTTTATTGGTTAGTTGGTAATACAAAAAACTTACCTATCCTTAATGAATCTATAGATGTCATTACTGCTCTGTTTACAGTTATTAATCAAAAAGAAATTGAAAGAGTTTTAAGGAATAATGGATATATAATTCATATTACAGCTAATAATCAACATTTAATTGAATTTAAACAATTGATATATGATGAAGTGAAAGTAAAATCTGATGAGTATATTCGGCTTGATTTACCAGTGGTAGAAAGCTATGATTTTAAAAAGACTATTCATTTAAAGAATAGAGAAGATACTATTCATTTGTTGTCAATGACTCCTCATTATTATCATATAAAAAAAGAAAAAAGAAATATCCTTGATACATTAAATGAATTTGATGTCACTATTGATATAAGAATAACAGTTTATCAAAAACATGAAATATCAAATACATAATCAATATATTACTTTTATTATTGATGAATTATTTAATAATAAATCAATAGAAGAATTCTTTCACTACTTTCATTTATCAAGAAAAACAATTCATCTATTAAAACAAAATAAAGAATATCAATTAAATGGTAACTATATATCAAGTGAAACTCTTTTAAAAACAAACGATAAATTAACTATAAGAAGTTTTGAAAAAGATGATCAAATGTATCCTCCTACTTTTTCAACTATTGATATTATCTATGAAGATGATTTTTTATTGATTGTAAATAAACCTGCATATTTGCCTATTTATCCTGATTCTTTAGAAAAAAGAGAATCATTAAATCATTATGTCAGTTATTATTATCAAACACAAGGTTATGATTATCCAATAAGACCAATTCATAGATTAGATAATGATACAACAGGTTTAGTTATCTATTGTAAATGTGCGTTGCTACAACCATTACTTGATTATCGTTTATCTAAGAAAGAAATTCAAAGACATTATCTAGCTATTGTTGAAGGTCAATTAGATAAGAAAAAATATACTGTACATACTTATATTGCGACTGATAGGCACCATAGTTCAAAAGTGAGAGTTTCAAAGAAGGGGAAAGAAGCTATAACTCATTATCAATGTTTAAAAAGTTATAAATCTTTTTCCTTGGTTGAATGTCTATTAGAAACTGGAAGAAAGCATCAGATAAGAGTTCATATGTCCTCTATTGGTCATCCATTATTAGGAGATCCTTTGTATGGACATTCCTCTTCTTATATAAAAAGACAGGCATTACATGCCTACCTTGTTGAAATGATTCATCCTATAACTTTAGAAAAGTTATACATAGAATGTCCATTACCTAAAGATTTTCAATTTCTAAACAAATTGAAATCGTAATATCTTTATATTATTTCTAAGATTATTATCAAATAGAATATGAGTTGCAATAACTTTACGCTCATCACAATCTGAGGAGATGAAATCATAGCCATCTTCTTTTTTTGTGTATCCTGATAAACAAAACCAATGCTAATTATCATCTTCCAATTCTTTTGCATGATGAGTTACGAAACTGCAATAGGATGATATTCTTCAATACTCTTAATAATAAAGGGTATAGCCTTTTCATATGAATTGGCTTTTTTTAAATATATAGGTTTTAAATGAATATTATCTTGTTTCATTCTTTCTACAAATACATCAAATTTATAAAAATAAGGAAATCCCATTCTGCTAAGTGTCATACATTGATATAAATCA
The DNA here is from genome assembly GCA_910579135.1 of uncultured Erysipelotrichales bacterium. GTDB lineage: Bacteria > Bacillota_I > Bacilli_A > Erysipelotrichales > Coprobacillaceae > MGBC113645. The sequence continues at coordinate 21,676 of CAJTTM010000020.1, forward strand.
TTCACGATCTTTAAAAAATCTTTCTTTTCTATTTTATAAAAGCAATGATAATAAGCATACAAACAATTTCCTTAAACACTAACACATCCTGCCTTTTTAATCCATTCATCTAAAAACCAATCTTGATTCCCTTCATAGCCTATCATCTCTTCATTTTCAAATATCTTAACTATTTCTAATTCCATTGAAATTCACCTTTTACCATATAAATACTTAAATTTCCACTAGAACACTCAAAAAGACCAAATCCATCACTATCAATCATAACATCGCTCTTATGACAATAAACATCTTCAAATATCATTCCTTCATACTTTTTACCAACAAACATTTTCTTTGTACCACCTTCACTATCACTCATAATACAAATAAGTGGTTGTTCTTCTTTATTGCGTACCCATCCAATAATATTATAATCATCTAAATAGTCATCTTGACTTCCTATTGCATAATGATTTCTTAAATATAATAATTGATCTAATAAAGTCCTTTTAGATTCAATATGACTATACTCAATACCATAATAGTCTCCATAAAAAACACATGGGTAACCTTCTTGTCTTAATAATATCAAAGCATAAGCTAATGGTTTAAACCAATCCTCTACCCATGATTGTAATCCTTGTGATGGTTGAGTATCATGATTATCTACAAAAGTCACTGCATGATGAGGTGACGCTTTGACAAGTGTTCCTTCAAAAATCTTGCTCATATCATAATTCCCATTCGCATGACTAATTTCATGGAAATGATAATGAAGTGGAACATCAAATAATGATAATTGATAATCAACCTCATTTAAATAATTAAGAAGATGATTTAATTCCCCATGCCAATATTCTCCAACCGCAAATAAATCTCTTCGACTATAATTCCTTAAATTTTTTAACCAGTCTTTATAAAAGGAAGCAGATATATGTTTAACAGCATCTAATCTTACACCATCCAATTTTGTTATATCATAATACCAATTCCCCCACTTTTTCATCTCTTCAACGACTTCTAAAACAGAAAAATCAACATCTGCACCCATCAAATAATCAAAATTCCCATTCTCATCATCTACTTCTTTGTTCCATTCCTTATCTTGAAAAAGAAAAGTTTTACCACTTTTTGTAATAATATCATAATCTATACCACTAAAATGTTTGTAATTCCAATGAAAATCACTATATTTATCATGACGTGATGGAAAATTAAAAATAGTTGCAACCTCTATCGTTTCCTCATCACCAATAATCTGATTCTTATTTGTTTGGCTTACCTCATGAGCCTTAATAACTTCATTAGCATCAGCTCCCATTTTATGATTTAAAACAATATCACAATAAACATCTATACCTTCATCATGTAAAGTTTGAATAGCTTCTAAATATTCATCTTTAGTTCCATACTTTGTACATATTGTTCCTTTTGCATCAAATTCTCCTAAATCATAGACGTCATAAACACCATATCCAACATCTTGTTTTCCACCTATTCCTTTGAATGCAGGAGGCATCCACACAGCACTTATTCCTATATTTTTTAAATGTTTCGCATCTTCCTTTAAAACCTTCCATAAATGTGGTTGGTGAGAAAGATACCACTCAAAATATTGCATCATTACACCATTTTTCATAATTACACCTCTTATCAATCAATATATATGATTTATATATTCATGTCAAATGACGACATTACTCAACAAAAAGAAAAACTGCCAATAGGCAGTTTAACTCAATATCTGTATTCTACGGGAAAACGAATACTTTTATAGATATTTGGGACATTCATATAATAACATAAAATACCTTATATTTTTTTCATATTATGAAAGTGAAATTCTATTACAAAGACTTCTTCATTAGAAACTTCTCCTTTAATCATATAACAATCATCTTTAGCTCCATAGTAGAGTTGAATTGTTTTTAATGGTTGAACTTCTTTTTTATAATGTATTGTTAATTTATCAATGTAATTTGATTGAAATATATAAAAGTCTAATACATCTAATGCCCATTCAATATATCTTGTATTATTCATATGCTGATTTGTATCAACATCACTATATAATACTTTTCTTTCTCCTATGAATGTAAAAGGAATATTCATATCTATATCATGTGGCTTTTCAATAGTTTTATCTGATATAGGCTCGGGAATTCTTATTCCTATTCTTCTAGGAGCTACAATAGATCTTTTCTCTAAATCTAATAGTGTCCATATTGAACTAATTCTACCAATTTCTTTTCCATTCTTTTTAATAAAATAATATCTAGGAAAACTCACAAATGTTCCTTTTCCTGCAATTGTATATATTTCTATTTCATCATCTAATAATATAGGCTCATCTAATGTTAGTGTTTGTTTTGCAACAATCCATCCATATTGTTTGATCATATCAATAGACCACATTCCTAGTTTAATGGCATCTTGGGTTGCTAAATCTGTAAGAATTTGAAATAAAGTTGTCATCTTTAAATGACCACTATAATCAACATCTGCATAAGTTACAGTCTTTTTTATTTCTGTCATTTTCATAAAATCACTCCTTATTCCCATATTATAAAACATTTTATAATAAAAAAAAGAAAATTCTTTGTGAAATGACATTTTTCATGTATAATAAAAACATGTGAAAGGATGTTGTGTACAATATGAGTTTTTCAGAACTAATTTTAAATGTTTTAACATTTATAATGTTTATTATTTTAGCTTGGTTTTCTTTTATGACTGCTAATATTGCAGTAACTATTTTTAGACAAAAAAAGAGAGATAAATCAATGAAATTTTGTTTCAATAGAGGTGGAGGAATTTTCTTTATTATTTTTACAATCATCTTTGTAGTAGGATATATTGGTGGATTTATTGCAATGATTATTAGTTTTAATACTGATAATCTTATTATGTTAAGAATTGCGATTAATCTATTAGCTCTATTAACTTTCCTTTATTCTTTAGCAATTTCTAATGTTATCTTACTTGGAAGCAAAGAAATGATGATTGGAAGAATGCTCATTGATTATCGTAAGATGAAAAAGATTTCTTATGGATTAAATGGTAAAGTCACTTTTATTTATTCTCAAAAGGAATATACATTTACAACACAATTTACTGATTTACAAGAAATTAGAAGAACTTTAAAAAAATAAAATAGCAATCTAAGATGGCTATTAATTCAAAGTCTATATTAGCTTGGAGTATAAAATGCTTCAAGTTTTCTTTTTGGACAAAATGTCCAATGACAATACTGTTATATACTTTTATAATAGATTTATAGAAGTCATTATTTTCATATTATGAAATTATTCGTTTATAAAAAGAAAAATCCTCTTTTTATTTGTATAGAATAATAAGGAGGAAAAATATAATGAATTTAAAAACGAAAAAAGATATCTTATCTGATATCAAAACAATGACTTTATTTAATACCCTATGATGAGAGCTGTCTTCTCTCATAAAGAATGTATTGATGAACTTCTTTATCCTTTTTTTGAACAACATATACATATTAAGAAAGCTCAAACTGAATATTTTGTAAGTAATCTTCATGGAAAAGAAGCTCGACTTGATATTCTAGTAGAAAGCATAGAGCATGGTTTTATTGATATAGAAATTCAAAAAGAGAATATAGAATATCTATCTAAACGAGCAAGATTCTATTTTAGTGGAATGGATAATCACGTTGTTGAAAAGGGAGAGTTTTATGAAGATATGCCAGATTGTCATGTCATCTTTATATGTCAGAAAGATCAGTTTAAGAAAGGCTTACCAATGTATCATATTCATAGTACAGTAGATGAAACAGGAGAGAGAGTTAATAATGGGCAAGAGCTGATTATTGTTAATGGAGAGTATAGAGATGAAAGTACAATGATAGGTAGATTAATGCATGATTTTAGATGCATTGATCCTAATGAAATGTATAGTGAAGTATTAAAGAAATGGATGAAGTACTATAAACAGGAAAAAGGAGGACTAGAAAAGATGTGTGAAATAAGTGAAAAGTGGATGAAACAAGGATATGCCAATGGAAGGATGGAAAAAGCAATCGAAACGATTATTAGTTTATTAACAAAAAAGTTAGGATATTTATCAGAAAATATTATTATTAAAATTAATAATAGTGATGAGGATATACTAAATGAACTCACTATTAATATTTTTGACATCAAAAATGAAGATGATATATTAAAATATAAATAATTAATCCTAAAAATAGCTAAAAAGACAATGAAAATCAAAAAAATTAGTATTAACTATTTGTAATAGAAAATGCTAGGCTATTATAGATATTAAAAAAACTTGGAAATATTCCAAGTTTTTTAATTTACATCAAATTGGCTATAATATAAATGATGATAGAAACCTTGTTTTTCTAATAATTCCTGATGATTTCCTTGTTCAATAATATGACCATCCTTCATAACAATAATAATATCTGCTTTTTTAATTGTTGATAATCTATGAGCAACTACAAAGGTTGTTCTTCCCTGCATCATAATATCAAACGCATCTTGTATTTGTCTTTCTGTTCTTGTATCTATTGATGAAGTCGCTTCATCTAAAATCAACATAGGAGGTTTCACAAGCATGATTCTCGCAATACAAAGAAGTTGTTTTTGACCTTGAGAAAGATTTCCTCCATCCTCTCCTATATAAGTATCATATCCATCCTTTAACTGCATAATAAACTTATGAGCATGAGCATTTTTAGCTGCTTTAATAATTTCTTCCTCACTAGCATCCTTTTTTCCATAAGCAATATTCTCTCTAATTGTTCCACTAAATAACCACGTATCCTGTAATACCATTCCATATAAACTTCTTAAATAATCTCTAGTCATATCTAAGGTATTGACTCCATCAATATTAATCTCACCTTGAAGTGGATCATAGAATCTCATCAATAAATTAATAAATGTTGTTTTCCCACATCCTGTAGGTCCTACAATTGCGACCATCTGACCACTTTTCACACTAAGATTAAAATCTTCTATTAATTTTTGATTCTCATCATAACTAAAATAAACGTGATTGATATCTATATTGCCTTGAGGATCTTCAATTATCTTAGGATTATCTGTTTCTTGAATAACTGGTTCATCTAATACATTAAATACTCTTGAAGCACAAGCCAGAGCTGTTTGTAATTCTGCAAACACATTAGAAATCTCATTAAATGGTTTTGTATATTGATTGGCATATGTCAAAAAGCTAGATAATGCTCCTACAGAGAAATTTCCACTTACAACTTGCAATGCTCCAAATACACATACAGACGCATAAACAATATTATTCACAACTCTTGTACTAGGATTTACCAAAGCTCCTAAGAACTGTGACTTCACACCACTGATGTGTACTCTTTGATTAATTTCCTTAAATTTCTCTATATTCTCATCTTCATAAGAGAAAGCTTTAATAATTCTTTGATGACCTATCATTTCCTCAACATATCCACCAAGTTCTCCTCTTAAAGATAATTGTTCTTGAAAATACCTATATGTTTTACTTGCAATAATGGAAGCAACAACTAATGATAAAGGTGTTAAAACAATAACAATCGAAGCAATTGGTAAACTAATATAAATCATAAAACCAATCGTTCCAATAATAGTCATAATACCACCAAATAAATTAGTAAATCCCTGTAGCAACCCATCCCCAATCAAATCAATATCATTAATCATCCTACTCATCAAATCACCTTGACGATTACTATCTATATATTTTAAATTAAGAGATGAATATTGTTGAAACAATCTATTTCTTAAATCCTTAGTTATACTATAAGTCAGGGTATTTGTCATTCTTACTAATCCCCATTGAAACAATGAAGCTAGAATAACACTCACAAGTATTAAAATTATCTTTGTTTTTAATAAATAAAAATTAACATCATTCTTTCCAACTAATAAATCTACACCTTGTCCTATTAAAATAGGTGTTAATAATGTAAAAATAATATTCAAAGCAGAAAACAATAATGCAAAATATAAATATTTTAAATAAGGCTTACAAAATACTAATAACCTTTTTAACGTTTTTGTATCCATTATTTTTCCTCCCCTGATAATTGAGAATGAGCAATTTCTTTATAAACATCACATTTTTTTAATAACTCTTCATGACTTCCAAGGCCCACAATTTCTCCATGAGATAAAACTATAATTTTATCTGCATGCATAATTGAAGAGACTCTTTGAGAAACAATAAAGATTGTTGAATCAATTGTTTTTAAAGCTTTTCTTAACGCAGCATCAGTTGAAAAATCTAGTGCACTTGCACTATCATCTAAAATTAAAATTTCAGGTTTTCTTACTAATGCTCTTGCAATCGTTAAACGTTGTCTTTGTCCACCAGATAAGTTTTTACCATCTTGAACAATTTGAGTATCTAATTTATCACAAAACGACGAAGCTTGAGCAAGCATTAATGCTTCTTTAATTTCTTCATCACTTGCATCTTTTTTGCCCCATTTCATATTTTCTCTAATGCTTCCTGTAAATAAAATTGCCTTTTGAGGAACAATTCCCATTTTATTTCTTAAATCATGAAGATGATAATTTTGAATTGGAACTCCTTTAATTAGGATTTCACCATGACTTACATCATAGAAACGAGGAATAAGATTAACTAAAGTTGTTTTCCCACTTCCTGTTCCTCCAATAATACCAATTGTTTCATTTTCCAAAACATCAAAAGAAACATGATTTAATGCAATATTTCCTTGATAATAAAAAGATACATCTTTAAAAGATACTATAGGAGCAATCAATTCCTCAATATCTCCTTCTTTTTCTAATATACTAGGTTGAATATCTAATACTTCTTCAACTCTTTTATAGCTTGCAGAAGCCTTATTAAAAATAACAATAACATTCGCAAAAACAAACATTGAAAGTAAAATTTGATTCATATAATTAATTAAAGCTACAATATCACCTTGTGAAAGTGTTCCTAGAGAAACTCGTATACCTCCAGCATATAAGATCACAACGATTGCGATATTTATAATAATATTGGTTGTTGGATTCATAAGGGCTGATATTTTTCCTACTCTAATCTGCATTTCTTTTTGTTCTTGAGTCATTTGATCAAATCTTTCTTTTTCTTGCTTTTGTCTTGAAAAAGCTCTAATTACTCTCATTCCAGATAGATTTTCTCTTGTAAGCAAAGAAACTTTATCTAATTGTTGTTGTATTTTAAGATACATAGGTGTTGATTTTGAAATCACTAAATATATAACAAATGCAAGTAGTGGTGCAGTAACAACAAATATCAAAGCCATAGTCACATCTATACGAAAAGCCATAATCAATGAACCAATAATTAAAAATGGCGATCTAGAAACTAAACGAATAGCCATAGCCACTGCTAATTGAAGTTGTACAATATCATTTGTTAATCTTGTGATTAAAGATGGTGTTCCTACTTCATCAATATTTGCATAATCATACTTATTAATAGCTTCATACATATCATTTCTAAGTAAAGTTCCAAAACTTTGTGAAGTATACGAAGCAAAATATTGACATATCAAAGCACAACCATAACCTACAAAAGTCAATAAAAAAAGAATAATTCCCATTTTAATAATGTAATGACTATCATTATTACCAATTCCATAGTCAATAATATTCGCAACCACAAGAGGTACAACCAGTTCGAAAAAAGCTTCTATCATCTTAAAAATAAAGCCTGTAATCGCTTGTTTTCGATATGGTTTTATATATTTATACCAAAGCATCACTATTTCCCTTCTTTCTTGATTCATTTTACTAGAAATGATATTATATGTATAGTATATATAACATATAAAATATATACTTTTTTTATATGGAGGTAAAGATGGATATTAAACAAATGATTTATTTTAAAACGATTGTTGAACAGGGAACAATCTCAAATGCAGCAAAACATTTACATATGGCTCAACCACCTTTATCTATGCAGTTAAAGCAACTAGAATATGAATTAAATGTTCAATTATTAAAACGTGGTCATCGTAATATTGAGTTAACTGATGCAGGAAAGTTATTTTATAAAAGATGTTTACAGATGATTTCTTTAAGTGAGTTGACTTATAATGAAATGCAAGATATTAGTAAAAAGATTATTCGAATTGGTATTACTTCTTCTAATGCTTCATTAATTCAAAATAGACGTATTTTAAAATTCTTTAAAGATTATCCTGATTATTCTTTTGAGATTTATGAAGGAACAACTTATGAATTATTAGATTTATTACAATCTCATGGAATTGATATGGGATTTGTAAGAACACCTTTTAATAATAATAGAGTCAATGCTATTTATTTTGATAAAGAACCAATGTATGCAGTTGGAAAAAAAGAGTTTTTAACACCTTCAATGAATGATATTAAAAACTATAAAAACGTTCCTTTACTTTTGCATCGTAGATATTATCCTCTTATTACTGACTATTGCATTACCAAAAATTTTAATCCTTTTATAAAATGTCAAAGTGATGATAGTCGAACATCTTTAATTCTTGCTTCTAGTGGTTTAGGCGTAGCAATGGTTCCTAGAAGTGCTTTACCATTAATTAATGATCCTAGTTTAATTGTTATCCCATTGAAACATAAATCGCTATATACAAGTATTACTTTTATAACAAGAAAGGAAGAAGAAATGCCTCCTATCATTAATCATTTTATTAACTCTTTTAAAGAAGATAAAACATTATAATGAACAAACTAAACGAATGGAACGAGGGACGATTTTAATTTCATATAAACTATTATTAATCTCTTCACCATCAATATTTCCACTATAAGGACAATCTATAGATAATTGTTGACATCTAAAATAATGAACTTCTTTTCTTTTTTCTAATTTATTCAATAACAATAGTGTTAACATATAAGGAATCTTATAGCCTGGAAGTTTATCAACAACACATAAATCTAAATAACCATCACGTATATCAGCTTTAGGTGTCAAACAAAAACCACCACCATAATATTGACCATTGTTAACAGTACATAAAATAATATCACCATCATATAAAACTTGATTATTATCTGTTATCTTTATATGTCTAGATCGATATTGAAAAAGTTGTTTAATAATTGAACGAATATAACTTTTATTATGAGAAGCAAAAGGGATATGAAGAGCTTCATTGATTTTATTTGCAATGACACTATCTAGTCCAAAACATGCTGTATTGATATAATAGCGTTGATTTAATAATGCTGTATCAACTAGAACTGACGGTAATTTTAAAGAGTCAATAAGTATCTTTTGACAATCTTTCTCTGAACTCAAATAGCGATGAAAATCATTACCTGTTCCAAGTGGTATAACAACTAATTCGTTATCAGTATGAACTAATCCTTGAATAACTTCATTCAACATACCATCTCCACCTACAGAATAGATACGATTTTTTTGATTTGAAAACTGTTTAGAAATATCAATAGCATCACCTTTTTGTTTAGTATATATAATTTGATAGTCATAATCTTTCATAACTTTATGAATAATAACTTCAAATGGATGACTTTTAATATTCCCATTTAATATAAATATATGTTTCATTCTATTTTCCCCTTATGCATACAGTCACATATCTTATCATATCCATACTTTCATTTTTACCCACTTGACATTGATTTATAATCTTGTAACCTATGCTTTCTAAATATTTATTCATTTTTCTACCCGATACCAAAACTAATTTTTTTGTAAAATGTAGTGTTGATTTTACAATATCATTTTGTTGTTCTTCACTATATTTACAATATAATCCATAAGGTATATCCAATAAACAAACATCATATTGTTCTTTTATTTTATGCATATCCATTTTATTAATAATTAATGGATTATAACCAAAATGTTCTAAATTAAGCCTTGCTTGATATGATACTTCTCTAGAAATATCACAACCTTTAATATTAACCCCCATACTTAATGCTTCTAATACAACAGTTCCTATACCACAACATGGATCTATAACCTTTAAATGAGTATCATTCTCTATTCCAATATTCACTAATGTTCTTGCTAGTTTAAGAGATAAAGATGACGAATATGTATAAGGTTTGTTTTCATTTTTATCCCATTGATCATTTATATTTTGTATTCCTAATATCCATAGATCATCTATTTTCGTTAATATAATAATCACTTTTGGATGATGCATATTAACACTTCCATCAATAGGTAATGCAATTTGTTTACAATATTCTATTGTTTGTTTATAAGGAACATGAGTTGTTTCATTTTTTAAATATTCGACCTTAAAGTCATAATATGTAAAATGTTTATTTTGTACATATTGAACTAATTCTTTAAAATGATTTGATGTTTTTAAAATTGTTATCCTTAACCTTATAAAAGCACTTCTATAAAAATCAATTTCTTTATTGGTAATAAAGTATTTAGATATCATTTTCTCGTGAAATAAAGATTGAAATTCCATTTCACAAAGTTCTTCTTCATATGGTGGATAGTTAATAACATATAAGTATTCTTGCATAATAACCTCGCTAAATGTAGTATATCATATTTTAATATGAATGGCGATGTTAAAAATTATTTCATTTTCAACATGAGAAAAAGCAACTATCATTTTATAAAAATTGATATAATTTTTTTAATATAAAGGGGATGATGATATGATAAAATGTATTGTATGTGATTTAGATGGAACTTTAATAAAAAGTGATGATACTTTAGAAGAAAAAACTTTTCATACTTTAAAAGGATGTATAGATAATGGAATTGAATTTATTATCGCAACCGGAAGAGATATCAATATGGTTGTTGATTTTTTAGATAGGTATCATTTTAATTGTGATTTAATTCTTAATAATGGTGCACAATATTGTAATCGTAATCAAACAATCAATGAAATTTATCCTATGGATAATCAAGCTTTTATTAATGTAGCTTCTATTTTAAATGATCATGGGTATTTACTCGCAATTCATACTAATCAAGGTAAATATTCTTTAGTAGATAGCGATGAATTCTGGGATTATCATATGAAATTATTACTTCATTCTTATGGTTCTCCTCTTCCTCAAAAAACTTTCACAACAAGGGAAGGCTATTTAAGAGATTTTCATTATGAAAAGGAACCTAAAGATATTATTGATAAAGGATTACAAGTATTAAAGATTGATGCTCGTCATCTTGATGCTTATTCTGTAAAAGGCGTAAAAGAACAACTCAATAATGATGCTTTAGATATTTCATCTTCTTATGAAGATAATATTGAAATTACATCTTATTTAAGCAATAAAGGAAAATTATTAGAGAAAGTCATATTAGAAAAAGGATATAAAAAAGATGAAATTGCAGTATTTGGTGATGGTGAAAATGATTCTTATATGCTCAAATCTTTCCATTATTCATTTGCTCCTAAAAATGCTGGAAACGCTGCAAAAAATGCTGCTACATATAATTTATCATTAACTTCTGAAGAAGGTGCAGTTTATGAGGGTATTGAAATATTAAAAGATTTACATCTTATATAGGTGTAAATCTTTTAATTTTTATATAATGGATAAGATAAAATCAACAATATCTTTTGTAGCATGTCTTGTTTCTTTAACATATTTATTTCTAAAAGTATTTAATCTTTCAAAATCATATTCTTTATCTTTGATACTATTCATAATATCTTTAAAATCTTGAGAAACACAACCTGGTAACTCTTCATCTAAATCAATATTTAAACCTCTTTTATCATTATACTCATCAATATCAAAATCATATAAATAAATAGGTTTATTCATAATAGCAGCCTCATAAATAATACATGAATAATCACTAATCACATAATCTGCAACAGATAACATTTCACTAGAAGAAAATTCCTCACAAGTAAAAATACGTTTATCTTTTATTTCTAGTTTTGATAAAGGGTGAACTTTAATTACAAAATGATAATCTTGATCTAAATGTTTCATAAGAGAATCTACCGCCTTTATAAAACGCGTTTCATCTTTTCTAAAGGTTGGTACATAAACAATAGTAGGTTTACTAGATAATTGCGGATACTTGCCGTATATCTTTTTCTTTGTTTCTTCTTGATATTTTTGATTTTGAAGTAAATCAACCCTTGGTAAGGGGAATATCTTAATAATATCAGGAGAACAACCAAACCCTTGTGCTAAATAATCCCTATATCCTTCACCAGCACAAAAAACATAATCATAGTTTTGGTGCATCTTCATAAGATGAGCAATACTTTTGTTTGTACCTTCTCCTAAATCTAAAATTTGATATCCAAATTTTTTCATTGTACCAATTGAATGCCACATTTGGATAACTTTTAGATTCTTTTTGTGTTTCAATAAACTAATAACAATACAATATGTATCTAAAATAACAACCTTAGAAGTTGCGATATAATACATTTGAGTAAACATATGGAAACCATATTTTATTTTACTTATAATAGAAGATTGATATCCTCCATCTAAGGTATGACATAAAAACACAGACTCCATACCTATATTTCTTTTATCTATTTCTTCCTTGATCATTTGAAATTCAAAAGAAACTTCATTAGATTGACGACTTATAAATGTAACTCTATTTTTAACTGGAAATAGTTTAATAAAACTATATATAATATTTATTCCTAAAATAAATATCTTAATCAGTATCTTTATCATATTTATATGATATAAAAAGGGAACATTCCCTTTTTATAATCTTCCCTCTTCTTTTTCTATTTCTAAATATTTTAATGTTCTTCTAAATCCCTCTAACACAGAATATCTAGGTTTCCATCCTAAAGATTGCAATCTATCACTATTTAAAATACCTAAAGTAAATGGAGAAACACCTTTTAATGCATCTTCAGGTAAATCCATAACAACCTTTAAATTATCCTCTGGATTAATTTTTACAATTGTTTCTGCTAGTTCTTTAATTGATACTTCATTATTAGAATCACCAATGTTATAAACAATTTCATCAGAATCTAATAAAATTCTAAATAATGCAGAAATAGCATCTGCTACATACGTATAAGTTCTAATAGCAACACCTGTGCTTTTCATGATAATATCTTCTTTATTTAATGCATTTTTCAAAAAATCAGCTTGCACTCTTCCATCGTAAATAGACATACCTGGTCCATATGTATGTGCTAAACGTGCAATCTTTGTATTTAAATCATATTGTTCTTTAAAACATACACACATAGTTTCAGCACATTTCTTTCCTTCTGGATAACATGATCTAGCAGTTAAGTGATCCATTGAACCATATGTATCTTCATAGAATTGTTTTTGATTTTCAAAGGGTTGTCCATAAATTTCTCTTGAAGAAATAAAGATAAATCCTTTAGCATTTCCTTTTTGTGCAATTTGTAATGCATTCCAAGTTCCAAGAGCATTAGCTGCAACCGTTCCTACAGGATCTTTTTTCATAATTAAAGGTGATGCAGGTGATGCTGCATGTAATACCCAATCTACCTTTTCATCAATTTGGAATGGTTCTGAAACATTTTGATAAATTATTTTCATACAAGGATGATTCACAAAATATGGATCAACTCTATTATCATTAATTTCTAATCCAATAACATGAATATTATAATTTAATTCATCATTCAAATATAAACATACTTTTGTAAAATAAGAACCTAACATTCCCTTAAAACCAGTTACCAATACTGTACTATCTTTTAATTTTTCCCAAGGAATATCTTCTTTTACTATACTTTCTATATCTTCTCTAATAATTTTATTCATAACTCTCTCCTATAAACCTAAAATCTGTTCATTTTCTTTATATTGTAATAAAGCTCTTAAAATATAAAAATCTTCAGGAGTTGTAACTTTAATATTACCTCTATTTCCTTTTACAATATAAATTTCTTTTCCCATTTTTCTTAATAAAGAACAAGAATCTACAATATCAATATATTCTGGATTAATCTTTCTTGTTTCAATATGTGCATCAACAATTTCACCTAAATAGAAACTTTGTGGTGCTTGTGCTGTATAAGCAATATCTCTAGAAGGAACTTGCTCTATTTTCTCGCCATTTTCACTCAAAATAACAGTTTCATAACAAGAAGTACATGTAATTGCTGATCCATGTTTATTAACACTTTCTATATTAGCTCTAATAACTTCTTCTGATAAAAATGGTCTTACCCCATCATGAATCAAAACAATAGAATCATCTGAATTTTCCTCTCTTGCTTTACTTAAAGCATTAAAAATAGAATCTTGGCTTGTATTTCCACCAGGTACAATTGCTGCAACCTTAGTGATTTGATACTTTTCAACTTCTCTTCTTGTTTGTTCAATATAATCAGCTTTACAAGCTATATATATTTTATCTATACTAGGTGAATTTTGGAAATTATCTAATGTATGAATTAAAATAGGTTTTCCATTAATTTGTAAAAACTGTTTTGGTAAACCTGCTCCCATACGTGTTCCAGTCCCACCAGCAAAAATGATTGCGATATTTTTCTTTGACATATATTGCCCTCCTTTAAAAATGCATCTTTTTTCATTCTTTTGATAATAATATTTTAAGTGATAACTTATAAAAAAGCAAGACTTATCATGTATTTCTATTATTCCTCAAATGAAGTAATTTATTTAAAAATATACTTAAAAATATTGTTAATATAAATAGAATTATCATAAAAATAAAAACTTCATTTTTACTCAAAGCATTTAAGTCTCTCAAATAACTTCTAAAAATAGCTCTTAATCCAATATGAACAACATAAATCTCTAAAGTCATTTTTCCTATATATGGCAAAAAATCATCTACAACCTTTCCTTTAAAATAAGGAAATAACATACATAATACAAACATCACACATAATGCTGGAATCGCAAGCGAATATCTAAATACAATAGGATATAAAAACTTTAAAAAAGATATATTTTCAAAACAATAAAGAATTGGTCTTCTAAGAAAAGCCCCAACAAACAAAAATATTAATATATAACTATTTACACTTTTTTTATTATAAACCGCCTCTCCACATAATGAGCCTATTACAAATATTGGTAAACGTGTTAACATTACTTCATAAAACTCATAAAAATCTAAACCAATATATGATATATATACTAATATTATTGAATAAACAACTAAAAAAACATAAATTCTTTTCTTTTTATTTTGTTTGATAAGTTTAAATATAATAGGATAAATCAAATAAAAAATGATAATTGCTAGTAAAAACCAATAAGTTCTACAACCCTCATTAAAAAAGAATACATGATGAAAAAACAATTCCACATTTCCAGTAATTGCAATATCTGAAATATATAATGCAGGAATGCAAAAAACAATATATAGAATAATAATATTCCTTACTCTACGTTTATAAAAGTTAAATATCTCACTCATTGTTATTTCATTAACATCTTTCTTATCTTTCAATAATTTAGACATTGAAAAGTATAAAGAAACTCCAGATAAAAACAAAAAAATTTCTACTCCCATATTCCCACTAAATGTTACTACATCAAAAAGACCTCCAAAATCCATTTGTTTTTTAAAACTTTCAGAAATATGAAAGATAAAAATCCATAGAATTGAAAAACCATATAATTTATTTCTATATTGACTTAAATCAAACCAATTTAATTGTCTCATTTTAATCACCTTACTTTAACAAACATTATTATACACTTCTCTATAATAAAATACTAGAAAATATACCAATATATTATAACAAAAATGATTATTTTTAAACATAAAGGAGTTCTTTATGAACTCCTCTACCTTTTTATTCATTTTCTTTCTTCTTGTATGTTAATAACACACTTCCCATTAATAATGATGCCATTGTAAGGATTGTTAATCCATAGATTGATGTCTCATCTCCAGTTTTGATAATCTTCTTGTTATTGTTGTGTACCTTTTCTCCTTGAAGGTCTACATCTATAACTCCATCTCCATCTTTATCTATGTTCTTATCTGCAATTCCATCTCCATCTGTATCGATATTAAGATCTGGTTTTCCATCTCCATCCTTATCAATGTTTAAATCGGCTTTTCCATCTCCATCTGTATCAATGTTAAGATCAGCCTTTCCATCTCCATCTACATCTATGTTTAGATCTGGTTTTACTTCTCCTTTTGGATTGATATTTGTATCTGGTTTTCCATCTCCATCTTTATCTACAATATTGATATCTGGTTTTCCATCTCCATCTGTATCGATATTGATATCTGGTTTTCCATCTCTATCTGTATCAATGTTAATATCTGGATATACATCTTCCTTTGGATCGATGTTTGTATCTGGTTTTCCATCTCCATCTTTATCTACAATATTGATATCTGGCTTTCCATCTCCATCTACATCTACATTCACATCTGTCTTTCCATCTTTATCTGTATCAATATTCACATCTGGATTGACATCTTGGATATTTGGCCATTTTTCATCTAAATCATCTGGCTTTCCATCTCCATCTTTATCTACAATATTGATATCTGGTTTTCCATCTCCATCAGGATCGATATTAAGGTCTGGTTCTCCATCTCCATCTTTATCAATATTCACATCTGGTTTTCCATCATTATCTGTATCTACATTGACATCTGGCTTCCCATCTCCATCTTTATCGATGTTGATATCTGGCTTTCCATCTCCATCTGTATCAATATTAACATCTGGTTTCCCATCTCCATCTGGATCCACATTCACATCTGGTTTATTGTCTCCATCTGTATCGATATTAATATCTGGCTTTCCATCATCGTCTTTATCAATATTCACATCTGGTTTTCCATCTTTATCTGTATCAATATTGATATCTGGCTTTCCATCATCGTCTTTATCAATATTCACATCTGGTTTCACATCACTGATGTTTGGCCATTTTTTATCTAAATCATCTGGCTTCCCATCTCCATCTTTATCTACAATATTGATATCTGGTTTTCCATCTCCATCTGGATCGATGTTGATGTCTGGTTTTCCATCTTTATCTGTATCAATATTCACATCTGGTTTCCCATCATCATCTGTATCAACATTCACATCTGGTTTTCCGTCTCCATCCTTATCAATATTGATATCTGGTGTCTTATCTGATTCTGGATCTTTTGGATCAATTGGATCTGGTTTTCCATCTCCATCTTTATCTACAATATTAATATCTGGTTCTTTATCTCCATCTGTATCAATATTCACATCTGGTTTTCCGTCTCCATCTGTATCAATATTGATATCTGGAATATTATCTCCATCTGGATCAATATTGATATCTGGTTTTCCATCTTTATCTGTATCTATATTCACATCTGGTTTTCCATCTCCATCTGTGTCTATATTGACTCTTACTAAATCATACTCTACTGTAAGTGTTGTCTTGTAATTATTAGATTTATCAAAAACGGTTGCGATTATTGTATATTCCGCTTCTTTTGAGATATCTATCTCTTCTACTTCTTTTCCATCTTTATCTTTAATAACAAATTTTTCTAGTTCTGTTTCTACATGTGCATCTGATTGTATATTTATAAAGTCATATCGCTCGTTAAACATTTCTATGAACTCTTCTTTTGTCATCATCTTTGACTCTGCAGATACTGAATTTGTGATTGAATCATCTGCATATCCATGCAAGATAACTGTATCTCCTTCTCCATCTTCTACTTCATACTTGTCTGGTACAATTGGAGTATCTTCTTCTCCACCTGGTTTTGGTGTAGGTGGTGTTGCGAATGGAAATTCTTCTGGTGAAGTTTCCTCTACCACTGTTGCACGTTTCTCTGCCAACTTAAAGTTTGTTCCTCCTAAATATTGTGCTTCTATTTGGAATGTTCCATCTGAAAGTTCAGGTATTGGATATTTTGCTAAATCTTTTGTGAAATCTATTGTTAATTCTGCTGAAGAATATGCATATTCTTCACTACCTTCACTTGGCTCTCTTACTGATTTCACTTTTACTGGTTTTCCAACCTTTACACCATTAATATAGAACTGAACTTCTCCATCTGGTGCAGCACATGTCTTTGCTTCTCCTTCTCCTGGATAGACATCTGCTGTTAATGTTATCGTTTCAAACTTAGTATGTTCATCATTTTGCCATGTTGATTTGGCTTTCAAATTTGTAATTTGACTGCTTGCAGGTGAAATGATTGACTCTAATGTTGTCTGATGTCCCCAGAATGATTGACTAAAAGATTCATTATTTTTAAATTCATTATAATTTGCGGTGATTTTATATGTTCCAGTTGTACTGATTTCACCACTTGTACTTTCATCCGTTGTCGCATTTCCAAACCAGTCTTTAACACGTACTGATGAGAAGTCTAATTGATCTTCCTGATCAATTTTTTCACCCTTAGGTTCAGGGATTTCAATGTCTTGTGATACGATTTCCTTAGCTAGAAGATTCATATCCCATCCAAGTCCATCATATGTTTTATATAAGTAACCTTTCAATTGTTCAGAGAATTGATCTGTGTCTACACCAAATATAACCCATCTTTTTGTTACACCATCACCAGTTCCTACTTCTGGTAATGAGAATGGATATTCTGCTTTAACCAATTCTCCATTAGATTTCATTAATGTTACATTTGAGATACTTACACTCTTCCCAATTGAAGACGCTGGTAGCCAGAAATATAATGTTTTATCATTTGCGACTTTATTAGCTAACCCATAGCTAACTGCAAGTGGTTTTCCATCAATTGAAACTGTAAAGTCATAGATTCTATCTCCAACTTCAACACCTTCCATAGCTCCAATCGCAATTTTTACCATTGTAAGTGCAGTTCCATCAGAGCTTACTACTGATGCTCCTGTAATACCAGCACTACCATTTTTGTTTGAATTAGCAGTATTTGTAGGATAGAATGATCCTCCTGTGACAATAACTTGAGAACCAGCACCTCCAACCGCAAATGTTCCTGAAGCTGTTGCAGATGGCAATAATGTTCCACCAGTGATAACTACTCTGTGTCCTGTACTACCATTTCCATGACCTAAGTTTGAACCACTTCCACACGCTCCATTAAAAGCATTACCATGCTCTCTTCCTGT
This sequence comes from uncultured Erysipelotrichales bacterium, assembly GCA_910579135.1. Lineage (GTDB taxonomy): Bacteria > Bacillota_I > Bacilli_A > Erysipelotrichales > Coprobacillaceae > MGBC113645. The sequence continues at coordinate 40,694 of CAJTTM010000020.1, forward strand.
TGATTGAATATATCCACCATTAATTGTAATATCACCAGGAATTTTTCCATTATGTCCGACTCCCGCTGTATTAGCAGACCATCCTGCTCCAATTCCAGCTCCATGGTAACTTGCAGTTGCATCAATGTTTCCACCATTAATAGTGACTCCTCCACCATCAAGTGAACATCCAGTACCTCCATAGTATCCACCACCAATACCAGCTCCTGCACTGCTACCAGTACCGTTTGTATATGAATTTACTGTAATATTACCACCATTAATAATAATTTTACCACTATTCTCGTTATTGTCTCCACCAATACAAGCACCGTTTTGACCTCCTAATACAGTAATTGAACCTGGGTTATGACTATCCATTAACCATGAAGGTTTATCTATACCATTTTCATCTTTTTCTCCAACAATACGTCCACCTTCAACATCTGCCCAATTCTTTACTGAATCATCAATAGTAAGTATGGCACCATAAGATACATGGATACCTGCATAGCTTGCCCCTGTTGTATTTATTCTATTATTACTTCCATCAGCTAATGTTAAATACAATTGTGTTCTTTCATCATCTGTAGCAGCAGCTGTATTAGGAATAAGATTTACTGGTTGAGCTCCTGCATAATTAATACTTACTCCATCAAAAGTCACCTTTGCATGTGTCCCTTTCGTAATTGCAAGTGCAGCTGTTGTTGTTGTTCCTTTTACTGTAACTGCTTTATTTGTATTGATATATAGGATGTTTCCTACTGAATAAATATCATAGTTTCCTGCTGCAGTTCCATATGTCAATCCTTCTGTATCTGCAGTTGATACTGTTAATCCATTGAATGTCCATGATGGTGCACTCCCCCCATCCTTGTTTCTTTCTTCAGCTTTTTCATTCTTCTTTGTTAGCATCAATTCTGAAGATTCAGTTTCTTTTTGTTCTTGTTTCTCTTCTTCTTTCTCTTCTTCAACTGTCTCTTCTGTTGTTTCTGTTTTCTCTGTTTGATTTTCCTCTTCGTCCATCTGTTCAGTAATTTCATCTGATGCTGCGATGTCTTCACCTTCTGCATGAGCAAATGTGACATTTCCAAATGCTGACAAAGCTAGAAATGTACTTAGTGTTAATGATATGACTTTGTTTTTCTTTTTTGTGTTCTTCATAATAAAAAACTCCCTTCTTGATAAATCATGGAGCCGTTACGATTAAATATAAAGAATAATGTTTGACTATAAATAATAAAAACTCCATTTATCTTGTAAATAGAGCCATCTTACTATTAAATATAATCATATAAGTTTATAAATAATTGCAACTGGCTGTCATTTTAAAGACCCTATAGCTTTGCGTCGCTACCTTTCAGTAGGTTTGCTAATTTAATTTACAACTATATTCTACTCCTTATTTTTTAAATTGCAATACCTTTTTTTAAAATTTTTTGTTTTATTTATAAAATTATTTAAAAACTATGTATTTTTACAATGTATTAACAATTTCCTTAAAAAAATCCCCTTTACTACAATATTTTTCAACACTTATTCTATAAATTTTGATTATGAAATAGATAATTAATAATCAACTAAATTATTATTGTCATAAAGTAGATTATTATGATATGATTAGTGAGGAAAATGTTTTGAGGAGGATAAGTATGAATTATACTTTTACTAACTTTATCCAAGAACAAGATTATGAAGATGTGCGTATCATCGACTTGTATTGGGATAGAATATATTTGCATATTAAAATTGAGGGGCAAGATATTTATAAATTAGAGTATGCTATTGCATCTAGAAAAAATAAATATGTATATCCTATTCAATTAAATCATGACACAAATGAGTTTATTATTAATATCACAAATATTCAAAATAAAGAAATGTTGTGTAATGGAAAATGGTATCTGAAATTTTATAATGTAAATTATGAAAGTGAAATGGAACGTTATGAAAAGGAATTTGAGAAATATCAAATTGAAAAGGAACATGATGATGATGATTTAATACCTAAACCTTGGATTCCTTATATGTGGAAAGATATACCTATTACAATTGATACATGTTATAAACTTCATGATTTAGATAAAATTTATAGATATTCTGGTAATAATTATGCTTATATTGTTTCTTTTAAGCCATTAAAAACAAGGGAACAAATTATTTGTTCTATGAATACTACATTTATGACAAAGAGTCCTAAACCTCAAAAGAGATATTTTAAAATAGAATCTCCTAGAATCAGTCGTCAATGGAAAAAAAGAATAATATATTATTTAGAAAAGTCATTAAATATTATTTATCAATGTGTTACACATTTATCTCCAAAAAAAGGTAATAGAATACTTATTATGTCGGAGACAAGAGATATGGGTGGAAACTTAAAATATTTAGACGATAGAATTAAGGAAAGAAAATTAGATAAAGAATTTAAAATAACATATCATTTTAAAAAGACTTTAGAATGTTCTAGACCTCAAATATTCTTTATTTGGTTAAAGCTTGCGATTTTAACTGCTAAACAAGATTTTATTTTCGTTGATGATTATGTTCCATTCTTTAAATATATTAATCTTAATAAAAAAACAAAACTCGTCCAAGTTTGGCATGCTGGAGTTGGATTTAAATCTGTTGGATATGCGAGATTTGGTGAAAAAGGATCTCCATACGCACTAGACTCTGCTCATAGAAAATACACTCATGCTATTGTTGGTGGTGAAGCATTACGTGATGTTTATGCAGAAGTCTTTGGAATTGATAGAGAGAATTGTTTACCATATGGATTAATGAGAATAGATGGATATATGGATAAAGAAAAAATTGATAATTTTAAAACAGAATTTTATCAACAATATCCTCAATTTAAAGATAAAAAGATTATATTATTTGCTCCAACATTCAGAGGAACTGGTCAAAGAACTGCACATTATCCTTATGAAGTTATAGAACAAGATAAGATTTATGATATGTGTGGTGATGAGTATGTATTTTTAATTAAAATGCATCCATTCATTTTAAAAAAGATGGAAATTGAACCTCAATACCAAGATCGTATTATTGATTTTTCAAATTTCCCTGATATTAATCAATTATTCTATGTTACTGAAATTCTAATTACTGATTACTCATCTAATATCTATGAATTCTCATTACAAAGAAAACCAATTATTTCCTTTGCTTATGATAAAGATGAATATGAATTATTAAGAAGTGTACATAGACCTTTAGACAAATATGCACCTGGAAAGGTTTGTTTAACAATTGATGAAGTGATTGAAACAATTAAAAACAAAGATTTTGAAATGGAAAAATTATATAAATTTATCGATGAAAACTTTGATAATAGCGAAGGATATGCGAGCGATAAAGTTATCGATAACATTTTATTAAAAAATAAATCATAATAAAAATGCAAGTTCAGATTGAACCGCCCCTGTCAAGTAGACAGGTGAAATAATTAAAATGTTTTTGATGAA
>CAJTTM010000021.1 GCA_910579135.1 uncultured Erysipelotrichales bacterium
AAAAAAATTGCGAAATAAAGTTTTAGGAGATTGAGTTAAGATTCAATCTCCTTTTATATGATTTATTTTATGTTTTTTTGTAAAATTGTTTTCTTTATAAGAAAAAATGTCTTATAATAAAATAAAGGGTGGTTACCATGATTGAGAAAATGAAAAATTTAATTTCAAAAGTGAATAATGATTTTGATCATATTTTTTCATGTTTAGATGATAATGTTTCGTTTGTAGGAGAACGTAATTTTGATAATGCAATTGATTTATATTGTTATTTAGATAAAATTTTTATGCATAATATTAAAATAGAACTTGATGAAAAAAGTTTTAAGGAAATTGTAAACAATGATAATATATGTGTGATTAAGGGACTGTTTGATATTAATAATAAAAAATATCATTTAACGATTACTTATGATCAAAAACAAGAGAAAATAAAGCATATTCATGCCTCTTTAAATCAGTTAAATATTTTTACACAACTTCATTCTATTGCTTTATTAAGTTATTATTTAGATGAAAACTTTACATTTAATTATTTTAATGATGCTCTTTTAACTCTTTTAGGATATACATATGATGAATTTTTAAAAATGAGTCATAATCATGCTATTGAAATTGTTTATGAAAAGGATAAAGAATCAGTTGTGAAAGGTATTCATAGAAGTTTATCATTTGGAGATAGTTATCAAATAAGTTATCGTATAAGGAAATTTGATGGTAGCTTATTATGGGTTAATGAACAAGGGCAGAAAATTATTGATGAGCATGGAGATGCTTTAATTTTTGCATATATTAATGATATTACATCTTTAATGAAGAAAGATAGAAAATTAGAGTTACAAAAACAAAAGTATTCAATGGCTTTAAAAGATAATTCTATAACTATATTAGAATATGATATTAAGATGGATAGAATGACTATTGATATACAAGAAGAATCTAAAAAGAAGATCTATGATCATTATTTTGATTATCTTTCATCTTCTAATTCAACTGTTTTTAAAGAGGATAAACAATTATTGATAGATATCTTTCAATTAAAAATAAAAGGTCCAGTTGTTTATAGGGAATGCGATAAAGTTACAAAGCAATGTGTAAGAAAAATATTGGATTATGAAATTATTTATGATGAAAATAATGAAGCGGCTATTATTTTAGCAACTGCTAGAGACATTACAAATGAGTGGAATGATAAAATAAAATTAGAAGAACGTATTTATAAAGATCCTTTGACACAACAATTAAATTTAGAAGGTGGAAAACAAAAGATAGAGAGTTATTTAAGTAATAAAGATTTTAATGAATCATGTGCATTATTGATATTAGATATAGATTATTTTAAAACAATAAATGATACTTATGGTCATCTTTTTGGTAATGAAGTTCTTGTTTTATATACTGAATGTTTGAATCAGGCAATTGAGAATAATGATTTTGTTGTTAGAATTGGTGGAGATGAATTTATGATTTTATTAGTTAATAAAGATATTGATAAAGTCATAAAGATTGTTGAAGATATTTGTTATAGTGTAAGGAATTTAAAATTTAAGAATAAACCGTTAACTCTAACAACAAGTATAGGTGTCTTTTATTTAAAGGAGGGAAACGATCCTTTTGAGTTACTATTTAAAAATGCTGATTATATATTATATGAAGTAAAGAAAAAAGGCAGAAATAATTACCGAGTATGTACAGATTTAGATGCTTATCATAGAGAAAAAAGAAAGAACGAATATAGATATTCAACCTTAAAAGAAAGGATTCAAATTCTATTAAAAGAAGGAAAGCAATATAAAGTATTTGAATTGATGGGAGAATACTATCATGTAAATAGAATAGCTATATTTAAGATAGAGGATGATCTAACATATTTTCAAGAAAATCAATGGATTTCTTCAAGAGCTTATGAATCATTTAATGTTAAAGGAAAAATCAATCATAAAGATTATGATTATATGTTTTTACATAAAGCTAAAGAGATTATTTATTCTAATAAGCAATCTCCGTTTAGTCAAAAACTAACTCAAGATATAGAAATGGGAGTTGCTTTAACTGTTCTTTTAGCGCTTGTTGAAAGTACATGTTTTAGAGGATTTATTTCTTTTACTAATTATGATACACAAAGAGAATGGTCGATTAAACAAAGAAAAGAACTGAATGAATTAAGTTATTTGATTTGTGAATCATTATATAAATAACTTGACAATAAATTCAAAGTATTGTAAACTTTACATGGATAAAATCCACTGGTTCGAAAGCCAAACCCAGTATAAAAAACTAAGAATAGGGAAATAAAAGCGGCTTGCCGCTTTTTTCTTTATTTGGCTTCAAACTGTTATTTTGGAGAGGTAGAAAAATGAAGAAGAAAAACGATTTAATTCGCAATATTGCATTAAATGCAATGATTGCAGCTGTTTATGCAGCATTTACACTTATGATTCAGCCATTAGCTTATCGTGAGATACAGTTAAGATTGTCTGAAATCATTGTGTTATTAGCTTTTTACAATAAAAAGTTAATACCAGGTTTAGTAGTAGGATGCTTGATTGCAAATATTCCATCACCACTTGGAGTTATTGATTGGATAGTTGGTCCTGCTAGCACAATTGTTGTGTGCTATTTTATGAATAGGGTAGATAATATCTATACTTCTGCACTTATTGGTTCGATTGCAACTGGACTTATAGTTGGGGCAGAATTAGCAATTGTTTATCATATTCCATATATTATTAATGCAATATATGTCTTTATTGGTGAAGCCGTTGTTTTATTTTTAGGAACAATTGTTTATAAAAGATTAGAAAAAAATGATAGGTTTATGGAGTATATTGAGGAATAATTATGGAAAGGTATAGTCAAATTCAAGATAAAGATCAAAGAGAAATCATTCTTTTAAAAGCAAGACCTTGTATATGGGGAAAATGTACTTTTTGTGATTATATTGAAGATAATTGTAGTGACCAAAAAAGTAATGCTCAAGTCAATAATGAGATCTTAAATAGAGTAACTGGAGAATATCAAGTATTAGAAGTCATTAATTCAGGAAGTTTTTTTGAACTTCCTGATGAAACGATAGAGAGAATTATTGAAATTATAAAAGAAAAAAAGATTAAAAAATTATACATTGAAGCACACTATTTGTATAAAAATAGAATAAAAGATTTAAGAAAAAGATTAGGTATAGAAGTTATTGTAAAAACAGGTATAGAAACATTTGATCAAGGTATGAGAAATGATATCTTAAATAAAAATGTTCATTTTGATTCAATAGAAGAAATTTTAGAAAATTTTGATTCACCTTGTTTAATGATAGGGATTCAAGGTCAAACAAAAGAAATGATAAGAAAAGATATTGAAATACTTACTAAATATTTCAATCATGGTACAATCAATATTTATCGTAATAATTCTACATCAATTAAAAGAGATGAAAATCTTATAAAATGGTTTTATCAAGAATATTCATTTTTAAAAGATGATGATAGATATGATTATTTAGATAATCCTACAGATTTTGGGGTAGGAAATTAATTCATACATAGGAAATATTTTTTTTATATAATAATAAAGAAAGTAGGTGAGAGTGTGAAATTGTTTTCTCAAAAAATGGGGGATATGAATGTAAAAAGTATTTTTTTTATAATAACATATGCTTCTTTATCGATTTTAGGAATTGTTTATTTTAAGAATATCCTTAAAATTGTTGGGCATTTTTTTCAAATTATTTCACCGTTTATTTATGGTGGTATTATTGCATTTATATTTCAAATTCCTGAACCCTTTATAGAAAGTCACTTAAAAATAGGGAATCAAAAGAAAAAAAGATTAATAGCAACTTTACTCTCTATTGTATTTGTTTTCTTAGTTTTATGTATTATTATGGTTATCATATTACCACAAGTTGTTGATAATATTACAGCCTTAATTAATAATCTTCCTGATATGTTTAAACAAAGTGAAAGTTATTTACAAATATTACTGGAACAATTGAAATTAAATGAAGATATTGCTAAAGAAATTACAGTCATTCAAAATGATTTAGGTAGTGCAATCATATCTTTTATATCAGCTTTAGTTCCATCATTTGTTGATGGTATTACTTCAATCACAAGTCGTTTAACTAATGTTTTTATGGGAGTTATTATTGCAGTTTATATGAGCCTTGATAAAGATAAATTATCTCGCCAATTTGATAAAACAATTTATGCACTATTTAATAAAAAACAGTATTTATTTATAAAAGATACAACAGAATTGATTTTAAAAACATTTAGACAGTTTTTTACAGGACAGATTACTGAATCTTTTATTATAGGTATCTTATGTTATATTGGTTGTAAACTATTAGGAATTCCTTATGCTTCTATTGCTGCTATTATTATTGGAATAACAAATATTATTCCTTATTTTGGACCTTTTATTGGTTCAGGAATTTCAGCACTATTAATTTTACTTGTATCACCAGTTAAAGCTATTATCTTTATTATATTTGGATCATTATTACAACAATTTGAATCAAATATCATTTATCCTCATGTTGTTGGAAACTCTGTGGGATTATCTGCTTTATGGGTTTTGTTTGCCATTACTTTAGGTGGTGGATTATTTGGAATAACTGGAATGGTTTTTGGGTTACCCATATTCTCGGTTATCTATGAATTAAGTAAAAGATTTATCAATTTAAGATTAGAAAATAAAAAAAGTATGGAGTAGTCACTGAAATTCCATATTTTTATTTTATAATAACCTTGGAAGTGATGATAATGACGACAAAGAAATTTTATAAAAATATTGCAATCATATTATTAACAGTAGGTATAACCTTAGACATAGTTTATTCAACACGCTATTATTGTTTTAGTATACCTTTTCTTTTAATGTCTGCTCATATGATAAAAAAAGGAGAAGATTATATAATTAATAACAAAGAAATCTTCGTTTGTTTTATCATTGCACCCCTTCTATTTTTACTAATAAGAATACTGTTAGAGATGAGTTAAAAAAGAAACAGATTTTTGTTTCTTTTTTTATACTTGTTTAATAATTTTTCTATATTGAATATGATAGCTTATATATAAAAGTATTGCAGCACCAGCCCATGCAAAGACTTCAGCATAATATATACCATCTTGACCAATAAGTCTAGGTAAATATAAAGCAATAGAAATTCTCATAATTAATTCAACTATCCCTGAAACCATAGGAATAACTGTGTTTTCCATACCTTGAAGAGCACTTCTATAAGTATGGAGGATATAAAGTATAGGAAGACAATATGCCATAATTGATAAATATTGAAAAGCAATATTTAATACAGTATTAACTTCATTTGGATTTCCAGAGATAAATAACATTAGAATTGTTTTTCCAAAAACAATCATACATATACTAATAATTATTGATGTGAAAAGAGATAAAATAGAAGCTTGACATACTCCTTTCTTTATTCTTTCATATTTCTTAGCACCTAAATTTTGACTATTAAAAGTTGTGATTGCATAACCAAAAGAAATAGCTGCAACTTCTAATAAACCATACAGTTTATTTGTGGCTGTAAAGCCAGCAACAAATAGGAATCCAAAGCTATTTACGACTGATTGAACAACAATTCCTCCAATTGAAATAATCCCATTTTGAAATGCTAAAGGTGTTCCTAATCGGATTAAATCTTTTATAATTTCATAATCAAATTTAAAATCATTCTTTGTCATTTGAAAGGGAATTGTTTTGATAAAAAATACTAAACAAAATACGGTAGAACAGAATTGAGCAATCAAAGTTGCAATCGCAACACCTAAGACACCTAGGTGAAAAACACATACAAAAAGTAAATCTAATGCTATATTAATTAATGAAGATAATATCATTGCATATAAAGGAATTTTACTGTTTCCTAAAGCTCTTAAAAGACAAGAAAAACAATTATAAAACATTACAATTGTTAGTCCAATTGACATTACTGTTAAATAAGTTAAAGAACCCTGTATAATATTAGAAGGTGTTTGTAATAATGTTAAAAGTGGATGAATAATGCATAATGAGATGATTGTAGTTACAATCGCAATTCCACCACATAAAAGAAAAATCATTGCAAAAACTTTTTTTAACTTTTCAAAATCTTGTGCTCCATAAGTATGAGATACACGAATGGAAAAGCCCTGTGTAAATCCCATAACAATTCCTAAAAGTGCCCAGTTGATCCAATCGGCAGCTCCTATACTTGCAAGAGCATCGACTCCTACAAACTGACCTACAACCATTGTATCAATCATTGTATAAAGTTGTTGTAAGATATTGCCAAACATAAGAGGCATAGCAAATAAGAAAATAAGTTTTAATGGTGATCCATTAGTCATGTTTTTCATGATATCCCTCCTCTAACAACTTATTATGCTTGAAGTAAATAGAAAGGTCAAGAGGGTTTTATTCAATAATAAAAGAAGCTTCTAAAAAGCTTCAAATATTAATTCGTTTTTTGATAATATAATTTCTTTTTTAATACCATATAAATACCAATACATATGATAGATGAAAGTAAAGAACCTAAAGGTGCAGCTAGTCCCATTGGATATAATGTATCAGGATATATCTTAGCGGCAAAATAAGCACCTGGTATTCTTACAAAAATAATAGAAATAATATTATGAAAAAATGATATCATTGAATATCCATAAGCAGTATAGAAACCACTAAAACAGAAATGAACTCCTGCAAAGATACAATCAAATACATAAGCCTTTAAATATTGACTACCTAAAGTAATAACAATAGTTTCACTAGTAAATAAAGATAATATTGGATGAGAAACAAATTGGCATATAATTGTAAATAGCAAACCAAAGCCAATAGAAATCAAGCAACCATATTTTAATGTCAATACTGAGCGTTCATGGACTTTTGCTCCAATACATTGAGCACAGATTGCTGAAACAGCTGATAACATACTAGAAGGAACAAGAAATAGAAAACTAATTATTTTTTCCACTACTCCAACAGCAGCAGCTACATTGACACCTCTTGAGTTCGCAATAATTGTAATGATGATAAATGAAACTTGGATAAATCCATCTTGACATGAGATAGGAGTTCCTATCTTCAAAATATCTAAAACTATAGACTTATTGATATGAAAATCATCTTTCTTAATTGTTAGCAATTTTCTTTTTATAATAGTTACAAATGCAATCATAACACTTACTGCTTGAGAACAAACAGTACCTAATGCTGCTCCTAATGAATGCATATTAAAATAACCAATTAATATAAAATCTAATAAAATATTAATAATACATGCAATACCAACAAAATACATTGGGCTTTTTGAATCACCCATGCCTCTAAATATAGAACTAATGATATTATAAATAGTAATAAAAGGAATACCAATAAAACAAGTCATTAAATACAATCTTGTTTCATAAATAGCTTCTATTGGTGTTGACATAATAGTTATGATTGGATTAAGAAGTAATAATAAAAGAATTGTTAGTATTATTGATACTAAAACAAATAAAGTCAATGTATTTCCAATTGTTTTATTCATTTCATTATTTTTCTTTTCCCCAACATATCTTCCAATCATAACAGTAGATCCCATTGCTAAACCTACAATAATAACAGTAATCATATGCATAACTTGACTACCAATAGAAACACCAGAAAGTGATGCTGCATCATTATATTGGCCAACAATAAACAAATCCGCCATACCATAAAAAGTTTGTAGAAAGTTTGATAATAAAAAAGGTAATGAAAAAGTAATGATATTTTTCAAAACATTACCTTTTGTTAGATCTTTTTGCATAGAATCCCCTCCTTTGTTGTATTCTAACAAAAAGTTATATATTTGTGAAATAAAAACAATGTCAAAATTCGACATTGTTTATATTTCTCTTGTATATTTTTGTAACCAAGCTTTTTCTTTTTTGGTTAAATAAGGTGAAATTGTTTGATATACAGTTTTATGATAATCATTTAAAGCTAATTTTTCATCATAAGATAACATTGTTTCATCAATACCATCCAAATCAAGAGGAACCATTGTTAAACACTTAAATGACATATATTGTCCATATTCATTCTTAATATCTTTTTGACACAATAATTCATTTTCTAAACGAATACCATATTGACCTTCTAAATAAATACCAGGTTCATCTGTTGTAATCATACCAACTTGTAAAGCAACAGGACATCCAGTTCTAGATTTAGGTCTAAACTCATTTGGACCTTCATGAACACATAATAAATGTCCTACACCATGTCCAGTGCCACATTGATAATCAATACCTTCATTCCACATTGGCGCTCTAGATAAAACATCTAAATCAATACCAGTTTGTCCATGTAAGAATTTAATTCTTTGAAGATTTAACATCCCTTTTAAAACAAGAGTAAAATGTTTCTTTTGAATATCACTAATTTCTCCTAATACAAAAGTTCTAGTAATATCAGTTGTGCCGTCATAATATTGACCACCACTATCTACTAATAGGAACCCTTTATTTTCAAGTGGTGATGCATGTTCTTTTGTTGCGTGATAATGCATTAAAGCTGCATTTTTCCCATAAGCGCTAATTGTTGAAAAAGATGGTTCAATAAATAAATCTTGTTTAGCTCTCAAACTTGTTAGATATTCAGCAGTATTGATTTCATTCATTTCTATTTTGCCTACATTATTCTTTAACCAATACATGAATTTTGTAACTGCAACACCATCTTTAATATGAGCTTGAATAGTATTTTTTACTTCAACTTCATTTTTAATACATTTTAAATATTGACTAGGATTATTTTCATCAACAACATCACAATTTAAAGAACTTGCAAGTTCATAGTTTACATTAGAAAGATCAACTAAGACTTGACCATTTAACGCTTTTACATCTTTATAAACATCATAATATCCTTTAACTGTGACACCTTGTTTTTTAAGTTCAGATGTTATTGTCTCATCATAGGCGTTATCCTGCATATATAAATATGCACTATCTTGATGAATAAGAGCATAAGCTAAAACAACAGGAGTACATTTAATATCATAACCTCTAATATTAAAAATCCATGCAATATCATCTAATGAAGCAATTAAATGAGCATCACATTTTTCTTCATTCATATATTCTCTTATTTGACTTAATTTATCTTTTGTTTCCATTCCATGATATTTTTTATCATATAGAAAAGCTTTTTCACATGACATTGCAGGTCTATCTTTCCATAAAGGAGTAATCAAATCAATACATTCTATATGTAATGGATAAGAAACTAAACTTTCTAATTGATAAACGAAACTAGCATTCATGACTTTTCCATCAAAAGCTAATGTTTCATCTTCTTTTATATTTTGACTTAAGAATTCTAAGAGTGAAGGATAACCTTCAGTATTCATTTTCATTAATTTTATATCATCACTTAATTCTTTTGCGGCTTGAATAAAATATCTTCCATCAGTCCATAAGAAAGCATTATTTAAAGTTACTAATAAAGTACCAGCAGAACCAGTAAAACCACTAAAATATTTTCTTGCTTGAAAATATTCACCTACATTTTCACTTTGATGATCATCATCGGTAGGAATGATATAATAGTGAATGTTTTTTTCTTTCATTAATTGTTGTAATTTTTTTATCATATGTTTATACCTCCTTTTAATAATGTACCACAAAATGAATTAAAGATTAATAAAAATAATAAGAAATATGGTAAAATAAAGTTGCAACTTTTAAAAAATATGATTGCAACGAAAAGTTGACAAAAAGCAAGACAATGTTGGTAGTGATGACAAACCATATTGTGTATGCTTTATTAGGGGTGAATAAAATGAATTTTGGAACAAAGTTACAAGGATTAAGAAAATCTAAAGGGTTATCGCAAGAAGCCCTTGCAGAGAAGCTAAGCGTCTCAAGACAAGCAGTGAGTAAATGGGAAACAGGAGAAGGATATCCTGAAATGGAGAAGTTGATTATCATTAGTGATTTATTTGATGTTTCACTTGATTATCTAATGAAAGATATGAGTGAATCAACAACATATCATCAAGAGAAACTTTATTTAAATCAACAAAAGATTATAGAATATATGAATTTTAAAAAATCATTCGCATTTAAGATTGCGATTGCAATCGCTATAATTATTCTATCTGTTATATTTCCAATTGTATTAAAAAATCCAATTGGACCATTTATGATGTTAGTTATAGTTGCTTGTGCAGTGTCTATCTTGATTTTAACAGGATTATCTTCTAGTCAATATAAAGAATTAGAAAAAAGTGAAATTAATATGAGCTTTGATGATTTACAAAACTTACAATCACAGTATACAAAGTTTAGATTAAGATTTGGAATGATTATTGCTTTTGGAGTTTGTTTGATTATTATTTCTGTAGCATCTATAATATTAATTCATGAATATCTTGGAGAAGAAAATGTGATTGCTCCAATGCAGTTAATGGTTTGTGTTGCAATAGCTGTTTTCTTATTTATAGTTATTGGTGTAGAAGATTCAATGTATCGATTTTTAATTTGTAATCATGAATATTTAAATAGAAAGAAAAAAGAAGAATCATCTATATTTTCAATTACAATGCCACTCGCATCCATGGTTTATCTTATTATGGGATTTACTAAAGGATGGTGGCATCCTGGATGGATCGTTTTCCCTGTTACAGCTATTATTACTCTTGGGATTGAAAAGTTTATAGGCGAGGAATAAGGTTTATTTGATAAACCTTTTTTCATATAAAAATAAATATGTGGTATAATGAGTATAGTAGAAAGGAGTTTGGTTATGGAAAAAAAGTGGAATTTAGATGATTTATATAAATCGTTTGAAGATAAAAGTTTTATTAATGATATTGATGAAATGAAAAAGAAACTAAAAGGGTTAAGAGAGTATCCTTTATTAGAAAGAAATGAAGAGAATTTAGTTTTTTATTTAAAAGATGAAAGTGAACTCAATGATTATATGGAAAAGTTATTTGCATATGTGAGTTTAACTATGAATGCAGATACAACAAATCATCAAGCTATTCAATATTATTCTATGTTAGAGAATATATTAGCCAATGAAGCAGATGTAAGAAGTCAGATAGAAAAATGGATTTCAGGTATTGAATTTGAAAGGTATGAGAATGACTATATTCAAGAGCATCTTTTTTATTTGAATGAAATTAGAGAGAATCAACAATATTTATTAGATGATGCAAGTGAAAAAGTTTTAGCAGCTATGAAAACAACTGGTTCTTCTGCTTGGTCAAAATATAAAGATCAATTAATTTCATCTATGAATATTATAATTGATAATAAGGAATATCCTTTGACAGAAGTTTTAAATATGGCATATTCTAAGGATAAGGATATAAGAAAGAAAGCTTATGAAGCTGAGGTTAAAGCTTATATAGATGTGGAAAATGGTATTGCGAGTGCATTAAATGCAATTAAAGGAGAAGCACTAACAATTGTGAAACTAAGAGGATATCCATCTGTATTAGATAGAACGTTGATAGATTCAAGAATGTCAAGAAAAACTTTAGAAGCATTACTTGAAACAGTGAAAAAAGCATTACCTTTATTTGAAAAATATTTTTTATTGAAAGCTAAGTATTTAGGATATTCTAAGGGATTGCCTTGGTATGATATTTATGCTCCTATTATTGAAACTAATAGTCATTATCCTTATGAAAAAGGATGTGATTTTGTTGTTAAACAATTTAATCATTTTTCTAAAAATTTAGGAGATTATGCAAAAATAGCAATTGAAAATGAATGGATAGATGTTTATCCAAGAAAAGGAAAAGTAGGAGGCGCATTCTGTCATAATTTACATTGTATCAAAGAAAGTCGTTTCCTATTAAATTATGGAAATGAATTTAGCGATGTCATTACAATGGCTCATGAGTTAGGACATGGTTTTCATGGACATTGTTTAAATGAACAAAGAGCTCTCAACTCTGATTACCCTATGCCAATAGCTGAAACTGCTTCAACTTTTTGTGAAACAATTGTAAAAAAAGCGGCTTTAAAAGAAGCTTCAAAGGAAGAACAATTAATGATCTTAGAAAATGAATTATCTGATTGTGCTCAAGTTATAGTGGATATTTATTCAAGGTTTTTATTTGAAAGTCGTTTTATAGAAAAACGTAAGAATGGACCATTGAGTGTAGATGAGATTAAAGACTTGATGATAGATGCTCAAAAAGAAGCTTATCTTAATGGATTGGATCATGATGTTTTACATCCTTATATGTGGACATGGAAACCACATTATTATGAGGTTGATTATGCTTTTTATAATTTCCCTTATGCTTTTGGATTATTACTTTCTAAAGGTTTATATGGAATGTATTTAAAAGAAGGAAGTTCTTTTTGTGAGAAATATGAGAAGTTATTATCAATAACTGGAAAGATGAGTATTGAGGATATTGGTAAGGAAGTAGGTATTGATTTAACATCAATTAATTTCTGGCAAAATTCTATTGATATGATTGAAGAGGATATGAAATTATTTGAGAAGTTATTAAGGGAAATAGAAAAATAATTATGAAAGAAAATAATAATGTGTTTATTCCTAAAGATAGTAATGATTTGTTTTTAGAAATGAAGAAATATAATTTGCAAGGAAATTTGTTAAAGAATAAAGATATGATAATTTGGAAACTTGAGAATCAGATTATTATCAAGATTTATGTTAATAATTTACCTAATGAAGGATATATTGATACTTATTATTTAAAGGATGGTAAAGAGATGTCTTTAACTCATTGGCATCCTTATGAAGATGAGTTATTTAATGATTTAATGGATATTCATTTTGGACGTATTATATGGGTTAAGAAGAAGACGTTGTTTGGTGAAACCCTTCCTATTATTATTGAAAGAAAAGTATATGAAAATATGAATGATAAGAAAAAAAGAAAGTATACTGTTGTTGAGAAATAATAAGAATATATTTCTTTAAACATTAGGGTATGGTATAATATTTATATGTAATGGGAGGAAAAGGATAATGAAAAAATTAATGAAAATTGTTTTGTCTTGTTTATTGATGGTAATGATTGTTGGTTGTGGAGGAACTTCTTCTACTGATAAACAAGAGGCTGTTGTAAAGGACTTTATTGAAGCTATAAGAAATGCTGAATTTGATAAAGCAGAGACTTATTGTACAGAGGATAATAAGAATTTTGGTTCTTTATCAACAATGGTGGATCAATTAAAGGTTTATCAAAATGCTGATACTTATGGACAAACATTTGTAGATGAAACAAACAAGTTTGTGAAAACTGTCTTTAATGAATTAATTACGTCTTATGAGATTAAAGAAATAAAAGAAGAAGATGGTAAATATAAAGTGAGTGTTAGTGCTAAAATGAAGGATTTAAGTGGTATTTCTTTTGATCAAAGTGAATTAACTTCTATGATGCAAGAATATCAAACAAAGCATTTAAGTGAATTACAAAAGATTGCAACAGAAAAAGGACAATCTGCAGTTATTGAAAAGGTGATGTCTGATTTAGCTCCAACTTTATTTAATAGTATGGCAGAAAAAGTGAAAGGCGTAGAAGCAAAAGATGCAACTTTAAATCTTACTTTAGTAGAGAGTGGAGATACTTATTTAATTGAAAAGATAGGATAGTATGAAAGAATTGGCTTAAAGTCAATTCTTTTTTCGTGATGGGAAAAGATAAGACATGATATTTTTAATTGTGTATAATAGTTATAAGAGGTGATTGATATGGACCATTTTTATAGAAGTGATAATATAGAAATATTTAAAAAATGGGTTTATTATCAAATTATGCAATATCCTCAAATTCAACTTGAAGTTCAGGATTATACATTTCAATTATTATATAAAAATAAAATAGCTTGTTTTAATATGTGGGATAACGGAATTGTTGAAGAGATTGTTAAAGAGAATGATGAAACTATATTTTATTTACATTTTCAATTTTATAATTTTATGTATGCAACTGACTTATTTAAGAGGATGTTAGATAAATTATTAGAAGAGATAACTGTTAAGGAAAAGAGTATTTTATTATGTTGTAGTAGTGGTTTAACAACTGGTTATTTCGCAAATCGAGTTAATCAATTTTGTAAACTTAATCAACTCCCTTATACAGTAGATGCTATGGGGGTAGATGAATTAATTTCGATAGATAAAAAATATGAAATGATTTTACTTGCGCCTCAGATTCAATATCAAATGAAAAGATTAAAAGAAACGATTAAGGAAAGTTTATTTGCAGTTGTGGATCCAGCAACATTCGCAACTTATGATTGTGCAAAACTTATTCAATTTGTTGAAAAACATTTAAAAGGGGAGTGATCCCCCCCTTTTTTAAATTTGTGTAAAGTTAATAAGTTTTATATTGCTTTTTGAAATAAAGTCTTTGATTTCTTTTGAAGTTAATATTTCCAATTCTTTCATTCTAGGAAGATTATAACTAGAAATATCATATAGTCTTTGATCGATTAGACCAGGATGACACATAATTTCAATTGTTTCATCATTGCAATTGATAATAGATTTTAAATATTCATATGTTACATGATCTTTTTCGAAAGTATCATCACATCTTGCATAAGGGTCCATAACTTTTTCTCTTTGTCTTAATGGAACATTATATTCATTTGCTAGTCTTTTCGCAACTTCAATATGCCAAGGAAGCATATGTACATGATGATGTGAATCTAAATGTGTAGGTAAATGTCCTACGATTTCTATGTATTTTTCTATTTGCATTTTCCATTCTTTGTAAAGTTCATCTTGATTGACTTTAGGTTGATTATTTTCATATTTATCTCGACGAAGAAAATAACCATTTTCATCAACACAACTCATTTGAGTAAGTGGTTTTCCAATTGTAATATTAAGGTGAACTCCAACACCTAAATCAGGGAAATTTTGTGCTTGTTTTAAAGCAAATGATGCATAAGGCATATTCATCATAACTGTAGTAGAAGTTAATATTCCATTTTTATGTGCTAATAGGATACCAATAGTATTTCCTTCACACATTCCAAAATCATCAGCGTTTACAATTAATTTCTTTATCATTTTTATCATCTCCAAATTCATTATAGCTAAATAATATGTATATTTAAAAACATTTTCAAATTATGAAAATAATTATTTTGATATTTTTTATATAAATGATATAATCATGAGAGTAGAAATGGAGTGAGAGTATGGAGAAGATAGTTGTTGCCTCAACAAATATGGGGAAAATAAGAGAAATAAAAAAGATGTTAGATAGTATTGGAATTGAAGTTGTTTCAATGAATGATGTATTGGATGAAGAAATAGATATAGAAGAAACTGGTAAAACTTTTAAGGAAAATGCAGTTATTAAGGCTGAAACAATTATGAATATGATTCAACTTCCAACGCTTGCAGATGATTCTGGATTAGAGGTTGATGCCTTGGATAAGGCACCTGGTATTTATTCTGCTAGATTTTTAGGATATGATACAAGTTATGATATTAAAAATCAATATATTATTGATCAGGTAGAAGGTAAAGAAAGAACTGCTCGTTTTATTTGTGCAATGGCACTTGCGATTCCTGGGGAAGAAACAATGACAATAGAAGAATCTTTTGAAGGTGAGATTAATGACTGTATTGCAGGTGAAAATGGTTTTGGATACGATCCTATTTTCTATTATCCACTACTACATAAAACTTCAGCTGAGATGTCAATGGAAGAAAAGAATTTATATTCTCATCGAGCAAAAGCTTTGAAAAAACTTTATAGTATTTTAAAGGAGAAATAAAATGAATCATATTGTATTGGTACATCCTGCTATTCCTCAAAATACAGGGAATATTATGAGAACATGTGTTGCGACAGAAAGTCATTTACACATTATTAAACCACTGGGGTTTTCGTTAGATGATAAACATATGAAAAGAGCAGGATTGGATTATATTAAAGATTTAAAAATGACAATATATGAGGATTGGAATGATTTTATTTCAAAGAATTTTGGAGATTATCATTTTTATACAAGATATTCAAAGAAATGTTATAGTGATGTTTCTTATGTTTCTGATAAAGATCAATATATTATTTTTGGACACGAACACGATGGTATTCCTCATGATATTTTAAAAGAACATTTAGATGAATGTGTACGTATTCCGATGAGTAAAGATGCAAGAAGTTTAAACTTATCAAATACAGTAGCAATTGGTATTTATGAAGTTTTAAGGCAGCAGAATTTTCCTGATTTATCAAAAGTAGAGGTTCAAAAAGGTGAAGAATTTATTTATAATGAGTAGAAAAAAAGATATTTTTTTAGCTCTTTTATTAACTATATTTTTTATATCTTTTGCAGTATGCTTTACAGTGTTTTTTAAACCTCTATATTATTTTGATATAGATTATTTAAATATTGATAAATACGTTTTAATAGATATAGAAACTATAAAAAAAAATTATGATATTTTAATTGAATATCAAAGTCTTTTTTATAATGGAACTTTAAATCTTCCTGATTTTGTCATGTCAACACAAGGAAGAATACATTTTGAAGAAGTTAAAAGGATATTTGAATTTATTCAAATATCATGTATATTAACTGGAGTTATAAGTATTCCACTTGTTTATAGAAATGTTAAAGATAAAGAATATGACTTTTTAAAATTAACATCTATATTTTCAATAGGTATACCCTTAGTATTAGGAATGATTGCGAGTGCTGATTTTAATCAAGCATTTGTTTGGTTTCATCAAATTGTTTTTAGAAATGACTATTGGATTTTTGATTATCGCACTGATCCAATAATAAAAATATTACCTGAAAGTTTTTTTATGCATTGTTTTATGCTTATTGTAGCTATAGTTATTGTATTAAGTATATTATGTTATATTATATATAGAAGAAAAAGAAAAAATATTTTAAAAGACTACATATAATAAATGATTTTATCCATTTACTATATGTAGTTTTCTTATGTTTAATGAATATATTTCAATATATCATCTTCTTTATCAATATCAAATATATTAATAATTAATTCATTTAATTCATCTTCATTACTACCATTAATTTTAATAACAATATGACTTGATAAATATCCTAGTTTCTTCATCAATAAATTTGCTGCTGTTTCTTTTATTGTTTCTATTCTTCCACTTGCATAACCTTTTTCGATCCCTATGATTTCACCTTTACTTATTCCTATAAGTTCGCCTTCTTCTAATCCTTCAATCCTTCCCATCTCTTTTAATTGTTCACATATCTCACACATTTCAGTAACTCCTTTCCTTTCTTCTTTATAATATTTCATCCATTTCTTAAACACTTCACTATACATCTCATTTGGATCAATACAATGAAAATCATGGATTAATCTTCCTAGTACTGTTTCTTCATCCTGATAATCTCCATTCACATATATCATCTCTTGCCCTGTATCGACTTTCTCTTCTGTTTCATCTATATAGCTATGTATATGATATATTGGTAATCCTCTTTTAAAATAATCTCCTTCGCATATGAAAATCATATAACCTTCTGGAACTTCTTCATATTCTGAACTTTTCTTTATTTCTTGTGTATCAATAAGACAAAGATTTAATCTTCCTCTTTTAGGATTGGCTCCTTTTTCTTTTCTCTGTATTTCTACATTGATTCTTATCTTTTCACTTTTGACATAAATATCAAACTGAGCTTCTCTTCCTTTGATATTACTCATATAATGTTCAACATGATGTTCATCAATATGTATATGTCTTCCTAGTATGATATCAATCATTTCATTAACACATTCCCTATGACCAAAGACAACTTTGATCATAGGAGAATGAAATAAAGTCATAGACTTAATAAGGGATAAAACATCTTGATTTTTAGCTTTCATTTATTTGACCTCCTATTATTCTATACTAATAAAAAGAGGCTTTTTCTTTTTTTAAATGTATAATTTCATAATATGAAAATATAGACTTCTATAAATCTATTATAAGAGTATAAAACAGAGTTGTCATTGGACATTTTGTCCAAAAGGTATGATTATTAATAAAAGTAATATATAAAAAATAGGGAAGTGATAGTTAATATAGCTAAGGAGATATTATTTTTTGTTAAAAGAGTGAATATAATTACAAAAATAAAGATAACAGTTAAGAATGCAATATATACAAGAAAAGCGACTATCACAATTAAAGGCAAAGGTAATTAAAGTGAAAATAAAACGATTAACTTTTTGGTATCTAAAAAGTAACTATTAGTAGTGCCAATCTAGGAAAGAAACAACTAACAGTGAAATATAAGGAGGTCACAGGAGCAAGTGTATATCAAATAGCATATTCAACAAATAAGAATAATGGATTTAAATATATCACCGTTAATTTTAAAGCAACTTCTAAAGCGATTAAGAAGTTAAAGAACAAAAAGAATTTCTGTGTTAAAGTTATAGCTTATAGTGTTATAAAGAGTACTAAAGTGAAATAGGAAATGGAAAGGATATTTATTGATTTAAGTATCCTTTTTTTCCTGTTTATATAATAAAGAAAAATGGGGACATAATATTATTGATACATATTATTTTCTTTTGATTAAAAAATGTGTGTTCTTCTTTATTTTTTTATATAAATTAGATATAATTACGTTTAGAGATGGAGGTAAGAAAAAATGAAGAAAAGACCAATCGTTTTATGTATTATGGATGGTTATGGTTTAACTGATTGTATTGATGGAAATGCAGTTAGACTCGCAAATACACCTAATTTGGATGATTTAATGGCTATTTATCCAACTACAAGAATTAAAGCTAGTGGGAATGCAGTTGGATTACCAGAAGGACAAATGGGGAATAGTGAAGTAGGACATTTGAATATTGGAGCTGGTAGAATTGTATACCAGTCTTTGACTTTAATTAATAAATCTGTTAAGGATGGAACTTTTTATCAAAATGAAAAGTTTTTAAAAGCTATTAATAATGCTAAAGAACATGACTCTAAATTACATATTTGGGGATTACTATCAAATGGGGGAGTTCACTCATCAAATGAACACATTTATGCATTATTACAATTAGCAAAAAAAGAAGGTTTAGAAAAGGTTTATGTACATGCTTTCTTAGATGGTAGAGATGTTGCTCCTGATAGTGGTGCAGATTTCGTTGCAGAATTACAAGAAAAAATTAATGAAATTGGTGTAGGAACAATTGCTTCTGTATCTGGTAGATACTATGCTATGGATAGAGATAAGAGATTTGAGCGTATTGATTTAGCTTATAAAGCTATCGTAATGCAAGAGGGTAAATCATATACAAATCCAGTTGATTATGTCAAAGCATCTTATCAAGAAGAAGTTTATGATGAATTTGTAGTTCCTGGATACAATAGTGAAGTAGATGGAAAGATTGAAGATAATGACTCTATTATATTCGCTAACTTTAGACCAGATAGAGCTATTCAAATTTCTACAGTCATTACTAATGATGTTTATGATTATAAACCACCAGTAAAACCTAAAGATATTGTCTTTGTATGTATGATGAAATATGCAGATAGCGTTAATGGAGACATTGCTTTTGGTAAGGTTAATTTAACAAATACATTTGGAGATTATATTTCAGAAAAAGGCTTAAAACAATTAAGAATTGCTGAAACTGAAAAATATGCTCATGTTACTTTCTTCTTTGATGGAGGAGTAGATAAAGAAATAGAAGGAGCAACTCGTGTATTAATTAATTCACCTAAAGTTGCTACTTATGATTTACAACCAGAAATGAGTGCATATGAAGTTAAAGATGCTTTAATTGCTGAATTAGATAAAGATATCTATGATGTTGTTATTGTAAACTTCGCAAACTGTGACATGGTAGGACATACTGGAGTTATTCCTGCAGCTATTAAAGCAGTTAGTGTTGTTGATGAATGTGTTGGAGAAGTTTACCAAAAAGTATTTGAATTAGGTGGAACAATGTTAATTACTGCTGATCATGGTAATAGTGAACAGTTATTAGATGAAAACAATAATCCATTTACAGCACATACTACAAATGAAGTTCCATTGATTGTAACTAACAGTCATTTAGAATTAAAAGAAGATGGAAAGCTTGGAGATTTAGCTCCAACAATGCTTCAGTTATTAGGGTTAGAAATTCCTGAAGAAATGGATGGAGAAAGCTTGCTTAAATAACTTATAAAGATAAGAGTGAAAAGCTCTTATCTTTTTATTATAATTATGTTATATTATTTACACAGGAGGAAATTATGAGAAAATTTGCAATAATCTTGATAAGCATTTTCATATTATTTGGTTGTAAACAAGAAACTTCTTATATGAAAATAAAAGGAATAGAGGAAGTCACTTATGAAAAACTTAGTGAAATGAAGAATTCTAAGGTGCAATTTCTCTTATATATAGGTAGAAGTGATTGTGGGGATTGTAATGAGTTTTATCCTATTTTAGAAGAATATATCAATACACATGATAATACAGGAATATATTATATTAATATTAAAGAAATGAGGGATAATGCTCGTAAAGAAACTGCAACTCAAAAAGAAAAAGAATTTTATGAAAATTTTTATGAAGAATTTGATGTGGATTGGACTCCTACATTAGAAATTATTAGAAATGGTAAGATAGAAAAGAAATATCAATATTTAGATGAAGACTATATAAAGATAAAAGATAGAGAAGAACAGAAAAGAAAGAAACAAGATTTTATAAATGAGTTTAATCAATTTATGGATTCTTATTTTGAGGAGGTAAATAATGAATAAATGTCCAAGATGTAAAAAAGAAGTCAATAAAAATGATAAGTTTTGTCCACATTGTGGTTATGATTTGAAACAAAGAGGGGTTAGATTTAAATGGATCAATGTGATTTTATTGTTATCATTTTTCGTTATACCTGCTTTATATGTATTTGTATTAGGGGATATAGATTATTTATATAATAATCAGTCAAATGATGTTGTTGTATTAAAGGATGTACAGGAAACAAATACATTAGCTGTTGCTTATCATTTTAATGATTTAGAAAGTTTTAATAAAAAAATAAAGCAAGGACAAAGTTTTAGTGATGAAATTCATTTGTATGAGAATGAATTAAAAGAAAAGATGGGAATGGATTTTACTTCTTCATATATTATACAAGTTTATAATAATTATGAAATTGCATTTGAATTAAATTATACATTTAAAATTAATAATAAAACAAATATATTAGTAAATAAGATTTATACAAGAAGTAAAAGTATTGATCAAGAAGAATATATATTGGAACAAAAAGGATTAAAAGATATTAAAGATATAGAGTTTGATGAAATAATTCAAAAATTAATAACTGATAAAAATGTACTGAATATTAAAGATGATTTATTAAAGAGAGAAGATGAATTTAACAAAAAGAAGAAATATATTGGACATTTTGGCTTTGGGGAATATCAAGATAAGGTTTCATTAGTTGTTTATAAAGATGGAAAGCAATTTAAATCTGTATTAAAGTATAAAACAAAGTAGGTGAATATATGACTCGATTATTATTTTGTGATATGGATGGAACGATCTTAGATGCTCAAGATGAGTTACATCCAAAGAATTTTGTAGAAATGAAAAGATGGCAAGAAGAAGGAAATCTTATTGCTTTATGCACTGGTAGAAATATTATGGAATGTCAAAGTAGTTTAAAACGTTTTGATATTCCTTATGATTACTTAGTTTTAAATAATGGTGGTCATATTTTAGATAAAGAAAAAACGTTATATGAAAAGAAGATTTCTCATAATGTAGGTTGTCAAATCTTAGCTTTAACAACCAATATAGAAGGTATGTGGTCTTATTTTTGTGATGGAAAATATAATTACGCTTATTTAGATGGAAAGACTTATCAACATAATGGTCTTGAAAATGAAGAAGTTTCAAAGGAATTTCACCAATTATATAATGAAACTGATGATTTTCAAATTCTTTGTTTTAATCAAGATAATCAAGAAATGAATAATATATATTATTGCCTAGATCAAATTCAAAAGATGTTTTTCAATGATGTAGAAACACATATCAATCAATTTTATGTTGATGTTGTTCCTGTAGGGTGTTCTAAAGGAACAGGAGTTAAGACATTATTATCATTAATAGATCAAAAAATAGATAAAACATATGCGATTGGAGATTCCTTCAACGATACAAGTATGTTTGAAAATGTTGATGTTTCTGCAACTTTCAATTATGCAGATGAAGAAGTGAAAAAGAAAGCCGATAAAATAGTATCTTATGTTTATGAGTTTTTAAGTGAGGAGGAATAAATAATGAGTTGGAGAAAGATGCTTAGAGATGTTGAGCCATATGTTGCAGGTGAACAACCTAAAATAGAAAATCTCATTAAATTAAATACAAATGAAAATCCCTATAGTCCAGGAGAAAAAGTAAAAGAAGCCATTGCTTCTTTTGATAGTCAAACATTATCATTATATCCAAATGCCAATAGTGATGAATTAAAAAAAGCATTAGCTACTTATTATCAACTTCAAGATAATCAAATCTTTATAGGTAATGGTTCTGATGAGGTTTTAGCTCTTACTTTTTTAACATGTTTTAATGGAGATAAACCTTTATTGTTTCCAGATATTACATATTCTTTTTATCCTGTATATTGTGATTTATATCATATTGATTTTAAGAAAATAGCATTAGATAAAGATTTTAAAATAAATAAAGAAGATTATTATATGGAAAATGGAGGAATTATATTCCCCAATCCTAATGCTCCTACAGGAGAATTAGTAAGTATTGATTTTATTGAAGATATATTGAAACATAATCAAGAAAGCGTTGTTGTTATTGATGAAGCATATATAGATTTTGGTGGAGAGAGTGTTATTCCTTTATTATCTCAATATGATAATTTATTGATTATTCAAACATTCTCTAAGTTTAGATCTTTAGCTGGTATAAGGTTAGGTGTGGCTTTAGGGAATCAAGAGATTATTTCACGTTTATACGATGTTAAAAATTCATTTAATTCTTACCCTGTTGATAGAATTGCTCAAGTGATAGGTAAAGCGAGTGTAGAGGATAGTGCATATATTAAAGAAAATGCAAAAAGGATTATCAATACAAGAGAAAGAATTTCTAAGGAATTAAAGGATTTGGGGTTTGAGATGACTGATTCTTATTCTAATTTCTTATTTGTCAAACATCCTGATTTTAAAGGAGAATATTTGTTTTATGAGTTAAGAAAAAAAGGTATTGTAGTAAGATGGTTTAATAGTGAAAGAATTCAAGATTATTTAAGGATTACAATAGGAACAGATGAACAGATGGATGGATTAATGGATGAATTAAGAATGATTGTTTATGGAGAGTAAATATGAAAAAGGATTTTGCGGTTATATTTGATTTGGATGGAACGTTATTAAATACTGATTCATTAATAATGGAAACATTTCAATATGTGTTTAAAAAGTATTTTCCAAATTATAAGTTGAATCAAGAAGAATTATTATCTTTTTTAGGACCATCTTTATGGGAGACTTTTTCTAGATATGTAAGTAAGGATAAGGTTGATGAATTAGTGGAATGTTATAAAGAATATAATCATCAACATCATGAGAACTTTGTGACTATATATCCTTATGTTCAAGAAACATTAGAAATATTAAAACAAAGAAATTATCCATTAGTTATTGTAACATCAAAAACGACTGAAGCTGCTTATATTGGTTTAGATTTATTTAATATATCAAATTATTTTGATGAAGTTATTGGAATTGATAAAGTGAAAAATGCAAAACCTGATCCTGAAGGAATATTAAAAGCATTATCAATGACAAATTGTGTAAAAGGTGTTATGATTGGTGATAATATAAGTGATATAAAATGTGGTAAAAACGCTGATATTTATACTATAGGAGTAAAGTGGAGCCCTAAAGGATATCAAGAGATGGAAGGTTTTGGGGTGGATTTACTTATTGATGATATGAGTGAAATTGTAAAATTTATTGAAGAGGTGAGTGAAGAATGTTAGATGTTGTAGTAATAGGTGCAGGACCAGCGGGTATGACTTGTGCATTATATGCTTCTAGAGCAGGAGCAAGTGTTATGATTTTAGATAAAGGAGCACCTGGAGGAAAGATGAATTTAACTGCTTCTATTGAAAACTATCCAGGAGCAGATATGAAAGGACCTCAATTAGCTTATGCTATGTATGAACAATCAATGAAATTTGGGGCTAAAATGGATTATAAAGAAATTGTTTCTATTGAAAAGAAAGATGATTATTTTGTTGTGAAAACAAATAAAGAAGAAATAGAAACTAAAAATGTTGTACTTGCGAGTGGAACAAAAGAAAGATTAATGAATATTGAATTAGAAGAAGAATTAACAGGAAGAGGAGTTTCTTATTGTGCTGTTTGTGATGGACCTTTCTTTAAGAACAAAGATGTTGCTGTTGTTGGTGGAGGAAATTCCGCTTTAGAAGAATCTTTATATTTGAGTACAATTGTCAATAAGGTACATTTAATTGTTAGAAGAGATGTTTTTAGAGCCGATGAATATTTTGTGAACAAGATTAATGAATGTGAGAATATTGAAGTTCATTTCTTAAAGAAACCTCATAAAATTATTGAAGAAAATAAAAAGGTTGCAGGATTAGTTGTAGAGGATTCCCAAACTCAAGAATTAACAACAATCAATGTTCAAGGTATTTTCCCATTTATTGGTTTAGATCCATTAAGCGAATTAGTGAAATCATTTGATGTCACTAATGAACAAGGCTATGTTTTGGTTGATGAAAACATGGAAACAACAGTCAAAGGATTATTTGCGATAGGTGATGTACGTGATAAAACTTTAAGACAAGTTGTTACTGCAACGAATGATGGAGCTATTGCAGGTCAATATATTGCAAGTCAATTAAGATAGCAGCATAATGCTGCTTTTTAAATACAAATAAAAAAGAAAGTCACTATAAAACTTATAATAACTTTCTTAATATATTAGTCATTTTTCATTTCTTTCACAATTACTGATATGGATTTTAAGCTTAATCCTTTATTTCTAATAGCTACGATATAATGAGTTTGGTAAATTTCTTCGTATTTTCTTATTATTGATTCAACGTCTGGGGTCATTTGGATCATTAATGTTGGAATAATTGCGACATGTTTTAGATTTTGATCATAAGTAACATAAACATCTCCAGGTAAACAATCAATATGACTGTTTTTTAGATTTTCATAAATATCTAGTTCTAAAACTTTAGACTCTAACGTTTTTAATTGTATATGAATTTTATAAACAAATTGTTTTGTAAATGTACTATCTCTTAATTCTTTAAAAAATTCTACATTTTGAATGGTTGCTAGTGCAATTTGTTTGTTTAATAACATCTTATATATTGTATGATGTTCAAGATTTTGTTCTATAAATCTAATTATATAGTTAAATAAAAATATAATAAATACAAAAGCAAGAACAAATATGATCATATTCATTATGTTTTTTAGAAATAAAAAATATAGTCCAATTAAAATAATAGTAACCAAAAGAAGAAAGTATACCATTATTTTATTTATTTTTTGTTGAAGATATATATACATATAAGAGAAAAGCAAGCAATATCTTGCTTCATAGTCCTGCCTTTTTTAATAATTCTAAGAAATCTTCAACTGGTCTTGTTGGTACAACTTGGCAAGGAAGTTTACCTCCTCTATATTCTGCTATTTTTCTATATGTCATAGCATCTTCTTTTGTTGCAGCAACAAAACCATTAACCATTACATAATCTGTATTTAATACAGGTGCTTGATTGCCAATATTTACTTCTTCTACTTGTATTCCTTTTTCTAATAATTGTAAACAATCACTAGCAAATTTACAAATTACAAATTTTGTTTCATTTGGATTTTTTTGATCATATTCAATTAATTCATCAATACTAAAAACTAAAACTTTTGATCCTTGTGCTGCCATGGGCAATATCATTTTTTGAATAGGATCTTTCGCAACATCATCATTACATACTATAATAGCTTCTGCTCCTATGTTGTTTTTCCATGCTGCTGCAACTTGTCCATGAATTAATCTATTATCAATTCTGATGTGTTTTATCATTATCTTTTCACTCCTAATAAGTCATTTAAACAATTTATACCCGTTTTACCATCATCTAAAACCATATCTATATCAATTGTTTTCCCTTGTCTAGAAGACATAATCGCAATAAGCATACCTAAATTCATACCAGTTAAAACAATTATATCCTCATTTACTAAATAAGCAGCCTGATTACAAGGTGTACCACCCAGTATATCAGCTAATATAATTACACCATCTCCTGAATTTAATTGGTTTATTTTTTCTTTCATTAAATCATGAAATTGATCTGGATTATCTTCTTTTTTTAGACATAAATAATCCAATTGTTTTAAATCTCCAAAAAATAGTGAAATTGAATTCATCATACCCTTTGCCATTTCTCCATGGCTAATCAACAAAATACCCTTCATATCACTTCTTATACCATAATACCTGTTGCACCTAGTACAAATGTAATAACTGCAATAATAAGAATGACTTTAACAGGTGTCATTTTTTTCTTTTTTAATAAATAGAAACATAAACCTACAAATAAAATAGGTAAAATATAAGGTAATAATGAATCTAAAGATTCTTGTAATTTAAAAGCTTGTTCCACAACTTTACCAGTATTAGGATCGGTAATAGCTTTTGTCATTTCAAATCCAAGTTGTAATTTTGATCCTAATATACTTGGGATAAACCCACCAATAACAGTTAATCCTAAAACACTAGCTAATTCTTGTAATTTATCAAATGAAAATGTACTATGCATATTATTTAATAAATTTAAAGATTGTTTATATCCAATATTAAAAGCTGGCCATCTTGCTAAAAAGCAAGCAATCATTGGTAAAGTGACCATTAAAATTGATAACCAATTTCCTTCAGCTGCCATTCCAGCACCAATTAAACTAACTAATGGTTTAACTAAAACACCTTGAATTGTATCTCCAACACTAGCCATTGGACCCATTAAAGCAACTTTAATACTATCAGCGGTATCACTTTGTCTATTTTCTTCTAAAGCACAAGCAATTCCACATATGGCTGCTGAACCAGCAGGATGACAATTGTAGAATTGAGCATGTCTTAATAAATGTTGACATTGTTCTTCTTCAGTATCATATAAATCCTTAATAACAGGAACCATACCAAATGCAAATCCACTACCTTGCATTTTTTCATAATTCATACACCATTGTAATGCCCAGTTATGTCTTAATCTTGTTCTATTTAATGCTTTTTTAGAGATGGATTTAGTTTCCATGAGAAACACCTTCTTTCCTTCCAAATGTAATATACATATAACCAAATGCAGCACCTAAAATTGCAAGTCCTAATACTGGAACATTCGCAAATGAGAATAATGCATAACCAATAACCATAAATGGCCAATATTTTTTAAGGTCCATATAAGATAATAATAAAGCAAATCCAATAGCTGGTAATGCACCACCAACAACTTGTAATCCAGTAGAGAACCATTGAGCAGAAGCTGCAAAATCAGAAATAACAGTTAAATAATCACTTAACATAACGCCAATAAAAACAGGTAAAGCGTTTGCAATCATCCATGGTAAAATTCCCATAACATGGAAACGTTCAAATGCTTTAATGTTATTTGCTTTTAAAGCATTTTCAGCTTTATGTAAGAAGAATGTATTTAAAGTTCTTCCTAAAATGTTTAATTGCATAACAAATAAACTTAATGAAGTTGCAACTAATAAACCTACATTATAATCTCCTGTTTTTTTAGCGGATACAACACCTAATATTGCACCAATTTGATAATCAGGTGTAGTTGCCCCTCCAAAATTATAAAAACCTAAATTCATTAATGTGCATACAGAACCAACTTGGAAACCTAATTCAATATCTCCAACAACAAAGCCCGTAAACACACCACATACTAATGGACAGTAAATTCCTAATTCTGACCAATAGTCAAATGTCATTATCATGGCAAATAATGTCAAGATAAGTGCGAGTGTGAATGTACTCATATAATCTCCTCCTCTATATTTTGTATATACATTATTATAATATTATATATACATTATTGTCAACAACTTTGTATTAAAAATTTTAATACATAATAAAAAGGCATCAGTGATGCCTTGTATTAATTAATTCTATTTTCTTCAATTTCATATGCGTATTTATTGCCTATATATATTGCAACACAATATTCTAAGGGAATAAAATCTTTTGTATAAGTAACATGATCATGCTTTAATAAAGCAGTATTTTTTTCTATTCCTAGATGTTTTGATAAATAATCATCAGATAGAATAGCAGTAATTTTTGACTTTGTTTTCAGTCTTGGTAAATCCATTTTATCATAATAATCATATAGTGAGCCAGATAAAACGGAAATATCAAAAGAAGGAACTAATTTAGATGGTATATATGTTGTGATGATGGCTATTGGTTCACCATCAGCAGTTCTTACTTTTACAAAATATTGAATTTCATCATTATTATTGAGTTGTAAATAGTTAGAAATAATAGGAATATCTTTAGAGTTAAGTATTTTATATTCAATCAATTTAGAACCTGGAACTCTATTTTGAGAAGTCATATATCTACTAAAACTACCAACTGTTTTGTAATCAGCAAAAAACATCGATTGCTTTACAAATGATCCTTTTCCAGGTATTCTATCAATAATTCCTTCAGTAGCTAACCTTGATATGGCTTTATTAACTGTCAGACGACTTACATTAAATTTTTCTGCTAATTGGAATTCTGTTTCTAACTGATCACCATTTTTTAATTTTCCATTACTAATTAAATTTTTGATGTATTCTTCAACAAGAATATATTTTGCTTTTTCTTTCATTTTATCACCAATTCATATTTTACATATAATTACAAATATTGTAAAGTCTTTTTCAATACATATAAACAAATGTTTTATTTTCTCTTGACATTTGTATATACATTTTATTATAATGTGTTTATAAATGGAAGGAGACGAATTATGGAAGAAAAAAAATGGGATATGTATACTTATATTCTAGAATCAAAACAAGCTGTTAGAGATATAGTTGATCATCAAGAAGAGATTTTTAATTCTACAGTTGACTATATCTTAGGTAAAGAAATTGATCAAATATATATTATTGGATCAGGTACCTCTTATCACGCTGCTGTTGCAGCTAAACCTATCATCGAAAAAGTACTAGGAATAAAGGTTTTTCAATCTTATCCGATACCATTTAAAGATGAATTAATTTTTAATAAAAATACTTTAGTTATTGGAATTTCTCATGCTGGAATGTCAGCATCAACAATTGCTGGATTAGATAAAGCAAGAGATGAAGGATTTTCTACTATTGCGGTTACAGCTGAAAAAGATACTCCAATTTTAAAGCATGCTGATCAACAATTATTTATTGATATGCCTATGGAATATGCAGGTCCAAAAACAAAAGGATATATTTGTTCTATTGTAACTTTGGTTATCCTTGGATTAAAAGTAGCATTAAAGCAAAATAAAATAACACAAGAAACTTATGATGATTATATTGAGCGTATGCTTAAAAGTTCAGATAATATTCCAAGTATTGCAGAAAAATCATTACAATGGTATCAGGACAATAAAGATGAATTTTTAAAATGTAGACGTTTATATATATTAGGATATGAAAATTGTATTTCTGCAATGTTGGAAGGAACTTTAAAAATATCAGAATCAGTTAGGTATAGTACACAATGTTATGAATTAGAGGAATTTATGCATGGTATCTATCATTGTATTGATAAAGATACATATATGTTGTATTTGGGTTCTGGTGGACAATATTTTGAAAGAACAAAGAGATTAAAAAGATATTTTGAAGAAGAACGCCAAGCACATTGTTTCTTGATTTCGAATGAAAAAAATAATGAGAAAGATTTTAACTTCCCTTTTACAAATGATAAAGACTTTGCAGTTTTGGAATACATTGTACCTCTTCAAGTTTTTGCAAGAAGTTGTTCTGCGGATCTAGGAATTGATGCCAATATACCTAGTGATCCTGATTTTCATAAAAAAATGCAAAGTTATGTATATGAAGAATAACCTCTCTTTAAAATATTGTTGAAAAAGCACTTCTTTTAGTGCTTTTTCTTTTCAGGAAAGGAATATATGGTGTTTGTAAAAAAATATTTTGGGAATAAATCTTTTTATAAAAAGACAGGAATTGTTATGTTTCCTATCGCTATTCAATCTATTATTACAAGTATTAGTGGTTTTATTGATACCATGATGGCATCTCAAATTGATTGTGTGTCTGCTATAGGAACTGCTTTACAAATTGATGCTTTAATGCAAGGTGTTGCTTTTGGAATAGGAGCAGGTATTAATATATTTGTTGTTCAATATTATGGAGCTAATGATATAAAGAATATGAAAAAAAGTTTTGGATTAAGTTTATTAAGTGTGGCTTTTAATGCTTTGCTTTGGACAGCTATTGTTTTTATATTTAATAAAGACTTATTAAATTTATTTATTCAAGATGAAATGGTTATTTATAATGCTTTAGAATATATTTATATTGCTTGCTTCTCTTATATATTAACCTCACTGATATTGAGCTTTACTTTTGCTTATCATAGTGTTCAAAAAACATATATACCATTATTAATAAGTGTTATCACAATTGTTTTACATATCATATTTAATGATATATTTATGTTTAAGCTTCATTTAGGGATTAAAGGTGCAGCAATCAGTTTATTATTGAGTCAAGCAATATGTTTATTATTTTATTTTTTGTATTCTGTGATTTCACATCAACCTTTTATTGGCAGACCTAGGGAAATGTTTAAAATGCCTATTTATTTTGTTAAAAAAGTATATATGCGAGTGACTCCATTAATCATTAATGAAACACTTTTTAGCATAGGGAATAGTTTGTTTATAGTTGCTTATGGGTTATTAGGTAAAAATGTAATGGATTGTTATTATATTGGGAATCAAATTGTGAATATTTTTTATACAATTGTTAATGCCATGAGTGATGCCTCTACCTCAATGATTGGTTTAGAACTTGGAAAAGAAAATTATGATTATGCTCAAAGAGAAGTGAATTATTTTTTTGGGATGACAGCTATTTTATCATGTTTTATAATAGTTGCATTATTGATCTTTGCTCCCCAAATTATAACATTATTTGAATTACATTCATTACAACAAGTTCAACTTGCTATATCAATTGTAAGAGTTCTTTCTGTTAGAATTGCTTTTAGATTATTTAATGTTATTATCTTCTCTGCACTAAGAGCTGGAGGAGATTCTAAGTATTTAACATTTTTGGATTCTATTATTTTATGGAGTGTTGGTTTATTGACAACATTCTTTATGATTTGCATTTTAAATATGTCAAATATTGTCATAATTATTCTTATAAGTCAAATAGAGCAATTACTAAGATTGGTATTGGGAATGAAAAGATTGAAAACTAAAAAATGGTTACATGCTCTTGTTTAATAAGTGAGAAAGTGAAGAAAACTTTTTCACTTTTTTGATTTAAGATATAGTTCATTATTGGTTAAAATAATTATGAAGGATGCTAATATATAAGGGTTTTCTTTATTTTATGGTATATTTTGGGTAAAATAAGAAATATAATAAAAAAAAGAAAAAGTGGTACACTTATGGTAGTAAATTTGTTA
This sequence comes from uncultured Erysipelotrichales bacterium, assembly GCA_910579135.1. Lineage (GTDB taxonomy): Bacteria > Bacillota_I > Bacilli_A > Erysipelotrichales > Coprobacillaceae > MGBC113645. The sequence goes on from CAJTTM010000021.1 coordinate 31,707, forward strand.
TAGTTATTTTATAGGGGAGTGGGAAGATGAATAGGATAGAGGTTATAGTTGTTACTGGAATGTCAGGGGCTGGAAAGACTCAGACAATGGCCATTTTTGAGAATATGGGTTATCAATGTATTGATAATTATCCAGTGAATTTATTAAAGGAATTTGGTGAATTACTTAGAACATCAAATACGTATAATAAGGTAGCAATGGCTGTATCTTTAACAGATGCTATATTTGCGATCAGGATTTTATCTAATATGGAGTGGATAGATTTAAATACAGTTTTCCTTGATTGTGAAGATAAAACGATTTTAACACGTTATAAACAGACAAGACGATCTCATCCATTAATGATAAAAAATATAACATCCTCTTTAGTTGATTCAATAGATGTAGAGAGAAGACAAGCAGAACCTATCGCAAAATTAGCGAATATCATTATTGACACAACTTTATTAAAACCTGTAAAATTGCAAGATAAAATAGAAGCTAATTTTCATAAGGGGAAACAAGCAGCTTTTAGAATTAGTTTTGTTTCATTTGGTTATAAACATGGAATACCTAAGGATGCTGATTTATTGTTAGATGTTCGTTTTTTACCTAATCCATTTTATGTTGAATCTCTTAGAAGTTTAACAGGTAATGATAAAGAGGTTTATGATTATGTAATGTCTAAAAAGGAAACTAAGGAGTTTGTAGAAAGAACTATTGCATACTATGATTATTTAATAAAGGAATATGAAAAAGAAGGAAAGATGTCATTGATTATAGGAGTAGGATGTACTGGAGGACAACATCGTTCAGTTACACTTGCGAATTATTTGGCTAAGCATTATGGACAAATTTATCAAGTTTATACATGGCATAGAGATGCTGATCATTAAGGAGTGGTTTTGTGTTATCTTTTTCTAGAGAAGTTAAGGAAGAAATAGTATTTAATGATTTTGAAACAAGTTGTCAAAAGGCATTGATGTGTGCATTAATTAAGGTGATTGGAACATTGTCTTTAAGTCAAAGTGGATTATTACTTACAATGCGAACTGAAAATGCAAAGATTGCTTCTAAATCACATAAAATATTAAAAGAATTATATCAACCTCATATAGAGTTTTTAGTTTCAAAAAAGATGAAGTTGAAAAAAAATAATGTTTATATTTTAAGAATAACAAAAGCAAGAGAAATATTAGATGATTTACATTTAATGGAAGGATTATCTTTTCATCAATTTCCTGATAAAAGAATATTAACTAGAGATGCAGATATAAGAGCATACCTAGCAGGAGTATTTTTAGGGTGTGGAAGTGTTAATAATCCAGATACAAGTAATTATCATTTAGAAATGAGTTTAAATGATGAAAGTTATGCTCATTTTGTAAAAGATTTAATGAATAAGTTTGAATTAAATGCGAAAGTTATAAAAAGAAGGAATAAATATATTGTTTATTTAAAATCTGCAGAAAGAATAGGAGATTTTTTAAGGGCTATAGGGGCTTCTCAATCAGTTATGAATTTTGAAATAACAAGAATAGACCGTTCTATGACAAATACTGTTAATCGTTGGAATAATTGTGATATTGCGAATGAAATGAAGGCCATGAGCGCTTCTCAAAAACAAATAGAAGATATTGCTTATGTTATGGATAAAGCAGGATTAGAGATATTAGATGCGAAAACAAGAGAGGTTGCATATATAAGATTAGAAAATCCAGAATTAACATTAAATGAACTTGCAGAGGTTTATTTAATGAAAACAGGGAAGAGTATTAGTAAGTCTGGATTACATCATCGATTTGCTAAGATAAAAGAGGAAGCGATGAAACTAAGATCAATGGAGGATTAAGTATGGAGAATCTGACAATTGAACAAAAATTTGGAAGAAGAATTAAAGAATTAAGAGTAAGGCAATCTATCTCTCAAGAAGAATTAGCCTTTCGTTGTCGTTTATCAAAAAATTATGTATCTGATGTAGAAAGAGGAACAAGGAATGTTTCTTTAAAAGTAATTGAGAAGTTTGCGATTGGATTACAGGTGAAAACATCAGATTTATTTAAGTAATTCATTTTGAGTTTATATTGGAATAATAGACTAAAGAAGGAGGATAAAAGTATGGGTTATAGTTATTTATATATATTTTGTGTATTGATTTTATTAATGTTCTTAATAAGAATATTTCTTCCTTTTATTGTTTATTTAATACCTATTTTATTTATTGTGTTTGTATTAAAATCAATTTTCTCAAAAAAAGAAAAACATACTACATATGAGTACAAAGAAGAATATAGTGAAAATATGAATTCATCTCCTGATATTATAGATGTTGATTATAAAGTCGTAGATGAAAAAGAAACTGACACTCACTAAGAGTGTTTTTTGTAAAGGAGAGGATATTATGCAATGTGAAAATTGTCATAGAGAAATAGATGAAGATGTAAATTATTGTCCATATTGTGGAAGTAAAGTTGGTAGTAGAGAATGTCCAAAATGTCATAATAGTGTATCTGAACAAGATAAGTTTTGTTCACGTTGTGGACAACCTTTAGATGATTATTCAACAGAAACTACATTTAGAAATGATTATTATGAACCTATTCATCAAGGTGAACACTATCAACCTATTCAAGATCAACATGATTATTATCAACCACTTCAAGATAATCAACAACCTTTTGAACCACGCCCGAAGGAAAAAGTCAAATGGAAACCAATCATTATTGGTGTAGTTGTGATATGTTTATTAACAGTGGTTAGTCAAGTTTATATCGCAACACGACCATATAAAAACAATAACAAGACTCAAGTTGAAAAGAAGAAGGAAGTTGTTGTTGAAAAAAAGAATACTTATACTACATATATTGGAAATGTGAATTTAGAAGGTAAGGCGATACTAAATAATGATACAGTTTATATGACAAATGAAAAGGGTTATTTAATTTCATTAGATAAAAGCTTTAAAAATAATAAGGTTCTTTTAGAAGAAAAGGTTTCTTATATTACGCCTTATGTAGATAAAATATATTTTGCAGATGCAAATAATTATTTGAGTTGTGTGAATAAGGATGGTAAAGATAAAGAAATACTTGTGAAGAAAGCTGTTTATTATTTGGTTTTAAAAGGTGATAAGATCTATTATCAATTAGATAGTGATCAGGAATCATTATATGTATTAGATTTAAAAACAAAGAAATCAACAAAGATTAATAAGAGTAGAACTTATTGTCCTAATATTGAAGATGATTGTATTTATTATTCTAGTAGTGATGGAATCTATAAAATGGATTTAGATGGAAAGAATGATAAGAGAATTATTGAAGGAAAAGTTTATAATTTAATATATGAAAATCATAAGTTATATTATGTACAAGATTCGAAATTAAATATTTATAATTTAGATGATAAATCTACAGAACAAATTATTGATTTACCAGTCGCAATGTTTAATAAAGTTGGGAATATAATTTATGCTTATACAAGTGGTGGTATAATTAGTTATAATATAACTTCAAAACAAATGAAAACTTTATATGTTGGACAAGTGACTTCTTTCCAAGTTGTTGGCAATGTTATATTAGTGAATAATGATGTGAATTGGACAATTGTTAATGAAGATGGTAGTTCTTATGAGTTGTTTATAGAAGATGATGGTAGTTTTGTATAAGAAGATTGACACAATCTTCTTTTCTTTTCATATTGTATTGTAAAGAATTATTTTGAAGTGCTATAATAGAAAAGAAAAGTGAGGAACAGACATGTTTATAGAAGAAATTATTAAAGCGACAAATGGAAAATTAATTAAAGGTCATCTTCATAATGAAATCAAACAGATTTCTCAAGATACAAGAGTCTGTCAAAATGGCGATATGTATGTTGCGATTCAGGGTGTAAGAGATGGTCATGATTTTATAAATCAAGTAGAAGGTATTGTAAAGGCAGTATTAGTGAGTCAAGATGTAAATACATCAATTGAGAATGTTATTTATGTAGAAGATACTTTAAAGGCATTAGGAGATATTGCCTCTTATATAAGAGAAAAATCTAAGGTTAAAGTTGTTGGAGTTACAGGAAGTGTAGGGAAAACAAGTACAAAGGATATGATATATTCAGTTGTATCTACCAAGTATAAGACTTTAAAAACATTAGGAAATTTTAATAATCATTTAGGATTACCACTTACTATATTAAGATATCAAGATGAAGATGTGATGATATTAGAAATGGGAATGAATCATTTAGGTGAAATTTCTTATCTTACAAATATTGCGAAACCAGATATTGCGGTGATTACTAATGTAGGGACTGCTCATATTGGGGAATTAGGTTCTAGAGAAAATATTTTAAAAGCGAAGATGGAAATTGTAGAAGGTTTAAATGATGAGGGAATGTTAATTGTGAATGGAGATAATGATATGTTATCTCAAGTTTCTTATCATAATATGAAAAAGGTTGGTATTGAATGTGTTTCTGATTTAAATATTAAAGATGTTCAATTAAATGAAACGAATTCTACTTTTACATTGACTTATTTTGATAAAGATTATGAAGTCTTTGTTCCAACATCAGGAGCCCATTTTGTATTAAATGCTTTAATTGCAATTGAGGTTGGTTTGTTATTGGATATTTCTATAACTGATTGTATAGAAGGAATTCAATCTTTTAAGTTAACTAAAAATAGAAATGATGTTATTCATATTGATAATAATATTACTATTATTGATGGAACATATAATGCAAATTTAGATTCAATGAAATCTGGTATAGATGTTTTAAGTCAATATGAATCTAGAAAGATAGCTGTTCTTGCAGATATGTTAGAATTAGGTGAATACGAGGAACGACTTCATAGAGAAGTTGGCAAATATTTGATTGAAAAGAAGATTGATATGCTTGTATGTGTAGGAAATGCTACAAAGTATATTTATGATGAAACAAAGGATAGTATGATATCTTATCATTTTGATTCAAATCAAGAAGTTGAGGAATTTTTATTAAAAGCATTAAAAGAAAATGATATTGTTTTGATGAAAGGTTCTAATAGTATGAAACTTAAAGAAGTTGTTGATTATATAAAGGAGAATGTTAAATGAAGAAATTATTAGTTGTTTGTGGAGGACAATCTAGTGAACATATTGTTTCTAGGATGTCGTGTACTTCTGTATTAAAAAATATTCATAAAGATTTATATGAAATTACATTAGTGGGTATTGATAAAGATGGTATTTGGTATGAATTAGATCAAAATCAAGAAGATTTATCTCAAGATACATGGTTAAATAACGCTAAAGAAATACATGATGTATTTGGCTTATTAAAGAAACAAGCTGTTGTTTTCCCAGTGTTACATGGTTTATATGGAGAAGATGGTACAATTCAAGGTTTATTTGAATTGGCCCAAGTTCCTTATGTAGGGTGTAGGGTCTTAGCTTCTAGTGTATCTATGGATAAGATATATACAAAGAAAATTTTAGAAACTGTGGGTATACCACAAGTTAAATCTTTATATGTGAAAAAAAGATATGATGGTAAGGTAGTTGTTGTTGATGAAAAATTCAATCAATTAGAAAATGTAGAAGAAATTATTGAGCAAAAATTAGGATTGCCTGTTTTTATTAAAGCAAGTCGCTCAGGTTCAAGTGTGGGATGTTTTAAATGTAGTAGTAAAGATGATTTAATGAATAAACTTAATGAGGCTGCAAAATATGATAGACATGTTGTTGTAGAGGAATGTATTGATTGTATTGAGTTAGAAACTGCAGTATTAGGGAATGATGATCCAATTGTGTCACGTGTAGGACAAATCATGCCTCATGGTGAGTTCTATACTTTTGAATCAAAGTATGAAGATGAAGAAAGTAAAACTTGTATACCAGCACGTGTTGATGAATCACTTCAAGAGGAAATTAGAGCATACGCTTTAAAAGCTTTTAAGGCAGTAGATGGTCATGGTTTATCAAGAGTTGATTTTTTCTTGGATAAAAAAACAAATAAGATTTATTTAAATGAAATTAATACAATGCCTGGATTTACAAAGATTTCTATGTATCCACAGTTAATGGCTGATTTTGGTATTTCGTATAGTGATTTAATTGATAAATTAATTGATTTAGCGTTTGATAAATAAGGTGCGAAATTGCATCTTTTTATTTTTTTGTGCAATAATATTTGAATACTAAGCATTTATATAATGAAGGGAGATAAAAATATGGACAATAAAAAGATCGATCAGCTATTGTTAGAACTCTTTTCTAATAAAAATTCATTTAGAGAATTTTATGAATGTACACACACTCATATTTTTGCTTATATTATGAGTGTAATAAAAAATTATGATAATAGTAGAGATGTTATGCAAGAAGTTTATATTAAGATTTATCAAGCAAGTCAAAATTATCATTCGATGTCTAAACCTTTAGCTTGGATATATACGATTGCTAGAAATGAATGTTATATGTATCTAAGGAAAAGGGTGTATATGGATGAATATGTAGATAATGTTCTATTGCCTAAACAAATAGATAAGGATACTCGGATGATATTAGAAGAGCTTTTTAATTTATTAAATAAAAGAGAAAGAGAAGTCATTATAATGCATTCTTTATGGGGATTTAAACATTATGAAATTGCAAAGTTGCTTGATATATCTATTTCAACATCACTGTCTTGTTATCATAGAGGAATGAAAAAAATGAAGAAAGAAATGGAGATTGAGATATGAATAAATTATATAACGCTTTTGAAAAGGTAGCCCCAAATGATTTTGAGAAAATTGAAGAAAGAATACATACAGAAGAGATGAGTACAACAACAGCTATAGAAGTCACTCCAAAGAGGAGAAACTATAAATTTGCTTTTATTGCTTCAATATGTGCAGTTCTTATTATTTCTTCATTCATATTACAAAATAATAATACTGTTTTTGCGACTGTAGGAGTTGATGTGAATCCTAGTGTTGAATTAAACTTAGATAACAAAGAAAAGGTTGTTGAGGTTATTACTCATAATAAAGATGGTCAAAAGATTTTAGGTGATATGAAATTAGAAGGAAGTCATATTGATGTTGCGATGAATGCCTTAATTGGTTCAATGCTTAAAGAGGGATATATTAATGAATTGAAGAATTCTTTATTAATTTCTGTGACAGGAGAAAATAAAGTGGAAAATGAAAGAATTAGAAAAAGAATTTCACGTGAAATTGATGATTTGTTGAAAGGGAATTATATTGATGGAGCAATTATTTCACAAACATTGAATAAAAATAATGATTTGGAGGAACTTTCTGAAAGATATAATATATCTATTGGTAAGGCAGAAATTATTCAGCAATTAATACAAAAGAATAAAAAGTATACGTTTGAGAAATTGAAAGACTTAAATGTGAATGAATTAAATATTTTGCTTTCCAAAAATGAAGTTAATCATGTTCAAATTGATGGAAAAGTAAGTACTAAAAAATATATTGGTCAAGATAAGGTGAAAGAGATTGTACAAAATGATTCTCAAATATTTAAACCGAAATATCAAAAGATAGAATTGGATTATGATGATGGAAAGATGGTCTATGAAGTTGAGTTTATACATGATTCTATGGAGTATGATTATGAGTTAGATGCAATAAGTGGTAAAATATTGAAGGGGGATAGGGAACAAGTTAAATCAGAGAAGAAAAATGATAAAAAACCAGTGGAAGAAGTTATTTCAAAATCTAAAGCCAAAGAGATTGCTATGAATCATGCTAAGGTTAAAGAAATAACAAATTATAAGATTGAAAAAGATAATGATGATGGTGTTTTGGAATATGAGATAGAATTTGTAAGTGGAAATAAAAAATATGAATATGTTATGAATGCTTCCAACGGTAAGATTTTAAAATATGAAATAAAGACAATTTCTTTACAAAAAATCACAAGTCATCAAGCCAAAAAAATAGCATTAAAACATGCAGGATTATTGAATCAAAAAGTGAATGATCTAGAAGTAGAATTAGAAGATCATTATTATGAAGTTTCTTTTGAAACAAAATCTTATGAATATGAGTATAAAATAGATGCTAAATCTGGTAAGATAATTAATTATGAAAAAGAAAAAAGAGATTAAAGAGTAAGAAGGTATGATTATGCCTTCTTTTTTATTGTTTGTTCTTATCAAAGAATGTAGTTTTTTAAAAAAGTTGTGATATAATAGAAATGAGTTATAAAATAGAAATGTGGGAAGGAGATATTTATGAATATATCAAGAAAAGTTATGAATTATAGATTTAAATTTTTTATTGTTATAGCTTTGATATTGAGTTTAGCGATGCCATTATCGCAATTAGAAAATATTGATGCAGCTACAACTGCAACTTGGAATGATGATATTAATGAATGGAAAAGCTATGGACAAAACGGATGGACTGAGACAAAAGCAGATGTTCCAAAATGGAGTGGTACAAATGCAGTGGCTAGTCAAAGTGGTGATCCAGCTACGAATCCACTTGCAATTCCAACTCAATTAGCATCTGAAAAGGTGACTTATAACCAGATGAATCAAATGAGTGATGGAAGTTGGTGTTTAGAAATGCCTAAAGAAGTTGAAGAAGATGTTGTTTATTATGCTATCTATTCACCAGAACAATTACGTTATGCAATGACTAGAGGATATAATATTAAACTTATGAGAGACTTGGATATGGCAGGAAACAAAGGAGTTTCTTGGAGTTCAGTTGCTTTAAATAATAAAGTTTTTATTGATGGGAATGAGCATACTATTTATAATTTGAATGGAGGTTGTTTAGTTTCATCTTGGACTCAACCTGTTATTGTAAAGGATCTTAAAGTTTCTTCAGCCTATATAGATCAAGGATTGTTTGGAAGAAGTTCAAGTAATACATATATATCAATGGAAGATGTTTCATTAGAACATGCAATTGTGACTAGTGGTAATAGTCATATAGGTGGTTTAATAAGTGCAGCTTATTATCGTAGAAGTGGTTCTTTTGCGAGAGTTTATGCAAATCATTGTCATACCAAAAATGTATATGTTTATAATACAAGTGGTGCATGTTCTGGAAATATTTTTGGACCTATTAGTGGTTATGTAGAAAATTGTTATGCAATTGATGGAACAATGAGAACAGGGAATCATTCAGGTTCATTTACATCTTGTGCAGGAAATTATGTTATTCAAAATTGTTTTACAAATGTAAGAGCCTATGCTTCTGGTAATACAGGTGCTTTTGTAGGGCATGTAGAAGATAGTGCATATACACCTGGTGGAGATGGTGTGACTAAGTTTATTAATTGTTATGCAGCTGGTTTTGTAGAAGGTAATAGTAACTTGGGAGGCTTTGTTGCAGGAGCAGGGACTTGTGAAGGTTATGCAACAAATTTCTTATTTGAAAACTGTTATAGTACAGCAATGGTAGGTATGTTAAATAATGGACAAAATCAAGGTGGTTTTATTGGTCAACAAGAAGTCAATTCTACATCCACAATTCGTAATTGTTATGCAGCAGGTGAAGTAGGAGCTTTAGGTACTGATTTAAATAATGCATCGTTGCCTATGGGTGGTTTTGTTGGAAGAGTAACAGGAACTTTGAATTTAGATCATTGTTATTATGATAAGCAAACAACTGCAATGAAAGAAAAATCTGGTCATGCAAATGCAAATGGACTATTAACTCAAGAACTTATGAAGACATTACCTGATGGAAAATCAGCTAGTGAAAGTGCTTGGGCAGTGACAGATGGAACATATCCACAATTAAAGATTTTCGCAAATAATAAAGATTATACAGGAGAAGATAAAAATATTGCTGATGCTTATTCTAAAGCTTCGGTATGTACAGCTATTTTATATCCTTCTAATGTTAGTGAAAGTGATTTTGAAAAGATTGATAAAACAGATTATGATACAGTACGTAGTTTGCGTTTCTTGTTCCCACTTACAAATAATACTCTTGCGAATACGACAGGCTCATATGATATTTCATGGATAAGTGATGGAAAGAAATGTGAAGTTGAAGATATGACTGATGCGGATATAGTTGTTATTAAGTCAGAAGATTCGAAGAATCCTAATGATGACTATTCAGTTATTAGTTTGGCTCCAGGTATAAGTATGGTAACAGTTAATGTTGAAAAGAATGGGGTCATTGGACAACGTCAATTAAGACTTGTTCCAACTTCTGCAATTACTATGGTTCAAAATACAGAAAGTGATGTTACATCTGGACTGGATGCGCTGATTTATGCTGTTCCTGATGGAGAAAGAACTGATGAAAGTTTAAATGTTAATTATTTGACTTATAAGGAAGTTAATTATGATCATAGAATAGGAATGTTTTTTGCAACTGGAAATGAAATGGGACAAAATGTTCAAAAACAAGGTTTGGAAGGTATTGAACAAAACACAGTTGATCAATTTACCTCTGTTGCTTTAAATGAACAACCAGGTGGAACAGTTATTATATCTGTTCAAAAAAAAGTCGCAAATGGAGAGTTAGAAGAATTAACTATCAATGATGATTTCGTTAAGCTTTTTACTGGAAAAAGAGCTGCATTATCTAAAGATATTGGTGAATATTATATTAATTATCGTTGGTATTTGAATAGTAATAATGTGGGAAGTAATAGTGGATATTTACAAACAAGAAAGAAACTTACGATTTTACCAGCAGTTACACCAGTTTTCTATCGTAACTATGATAAAAAAGATAAAACAGAGGTTGTTCTTGAAGCAGGAAGTATACCTGAAAATCAAAAAGCATTGTACTATAAAAACGGAGATAAATTAGAAATTTTACCAAATAATCCCGAAAGAAAAGGATATGACTTTGTGGGATGGTCATTAGATCGTGAAGGATTTGGTGATAATGAAACGTTGAAGATTGATAAAGATAGCTCTATTGATACAGATTGGTCTAATGATAATTATAAAGTTCCACTTTATGCAATATGGAAAGCTAAGAAAGTATCCGTAGAATATCAGAATAAAGACGGTGAATCAATTAAAGAAGAACAAGATACTGATCAGCCAATTAAATTACCAAAAGAAGAACCAAAGAAACCAGGATATTCATTTACAGGATGGACAC
>CAJTTM010000022.1 GCA_910579135.1 uncultured Erysipelotrichales bacterium
GCAATATCAAAGGAAGAGAAGCTCAGTTTGATATTTATGTCAAAAGTGAAAAGATGAGAATCAATGTAGAAATACAGAGAAAAGAAAAAGGAGCGACACCAAAAAGAGGAAGATTGAATCTTAGTCTTATTGATACACAAGAAATAAAGAAAAGTTCAGAATATGAAGAAGTTCCAGAAAGCTATATGATTTTCATATGCGAAGGAGATTATTTTAAAAGAGGATTACCAATATATCATATACATAGCTATATAGACGAAACAGGAGATAAGATAGATATAGGACAAGAGATGATATATGTGAATGGAGATAATCAAGACAGAGAAACAGTACTAGGAAGATTAATCCATGATTTTCATTGTATTGATCCAAATGAGATGTATAGTGAAGTCTTAAAAAAATGGGTCAAATATTATAAAGAAGAAAGGAAAGGTGTGATAGAAATGTGTGAGATATGTGAACAATTAAAAGAGATGGGAAGAATTGAAGGATTAGAAGAAGGAGAACTTATAGGAATAAGCAAAGGTAGAATTGAAGGTAAGATAGAAGGGAAAATAGATATTTTAATGAATTTACTTAAAAAGAAATTAGGATATTTATCAGAAAATGTTATCAAAATTATTAACACTCTTGATGAAAAGACAATAAATACAATAGCATTGAATATATTTGAGATTGATAAGGAAGATGATATATTGAAGTATATTTTGAGTTGATATAGATTTTATGTTTTAAAGATTATATAAGGAGAACAATGTGATAATGTGCAAAATATGTGATTAATTAAAAGAGATGGAAAAAATTAAAATAATGAAAGAAATAGTAACTAATTTATTGATAAGAAACTAGGATGTTTATCAAGAAATATTTTCATTAAAATTAATACTAATAATGAAGTTGAATTGATTATTAATATCTTTGGTGTTGAAAAAGAAGAAGTATTCATTAAATAAATTAATAAAGAGTAAATAAAAGAAGGAATCGAGAGGATTCCTTTTACTCTATTGGTTCTTTATAAAAATTACCTTTTACACCAGCTGATTTTGTGATATTGATAAAAGCATTTTTATCAATAGATTTAATAAAATCAGTAACATCTCTTAATTCATCAGCACCAACGACCATATAAAGAAGAGAACGAGGATCGCCATGATAACATCCTTTCCCTTCAAATCTCGTCATTCCATGATGGGTAAATTCTAATAAGCTTTTTTCTAATTCATTACAGTTATTAGAAATAATAAATAAAGTGATTTGTTGATTTCTTTGATGAAGCTTTTCTATAATTTGAGTAGATACAAATTGGAATATAATTGAATATAGTGCTGGTTCAAAACCAAATAATATTCCAGAGCATAATAAGATAATTGTATTAATTCCTAAAACCAAATTCCAAGAAGATGTATTAAACTTTTCAGATAAATAAACTCCAATAAAATCAGTGCCTCCACTAGACGCTTTACCCATTAATGCGATTGAGATAGCTATTCCATTTAATATGCCTCCAAATAAAGCAACTAATAAAGGATCAGATGTAATTGGAATAGATGGTATAAAATCTACTAAGAATGAATTTAAAATAATCATTGCGACTGAATAGCTTGTAAATCTTTTTCCAATTGTTTTGAATCCTATGTAAGCTGGAAGAGCATTTAACAATATATTGACTGTTGAATAAGGAATCTCAATATTAAAAAATTTGTCTCCAATTCTTTGAATTAATAAAGAAAGTCCAGTAAATCCTCCTGGTAGAAGACCTCCAGCTCTAACGAAAGTTTTAATGTTAATAGACATGATAAGTGCAGCTATAAGTACACATACACAGGAAATAAGATTTTTTTTATAAGGTTTTATTTTCTGTGATTTTCCATAAGTCATAATATCCCTCTTTTCCCCAAAGACTATTATAGAATTGTTTATACAAAAAAACAATATCAAATTATAAAAATAAAAGATCCTAAGCTTGCTTAGGATCACTTGTAGCATTCATTTTTAGTTTTCTTATAATTTCATTATCCTTTGTTGATAAAACAACTGTGGAATGGACTTCACAATCTGCAAGATATGAAATAACTTCTAAAGCTTTTCTTGCGTTTTCATCATCTTTTGATGCAATAGATAATGTTAATAATACATCATTGATATCTAATAAAGGATTTTGATCATTTAAAATATTATTTTTAAATGATAAAATTGATTCTAAAAGAGTAGGGGAAATTAAATCTATCTCTTTAGGAATATTTGCTAAATACTTTAATGCATTTAAAAGTGCAGCACTTGAACATCTTAATAAAGAAGATGTTTTTCCATGGATAAGAGTACCATCATTAAGTTCGATTGCACATACTGGAGATTTAATTTCTTCTTCTAATGTTATTGCATATTCTGCACATTTTCTGTTTTTAATAGTAATACCAGCCTGAGATAAAAGCATTTGCATTTTTCCCATAGCTTCTTTGCTTACTTTACCTTTTAAATAATCAACTTGTGTATGATAATATCTTCTTACAATTTCCCTACAGCTTGCATCTTTTGCAGCTTCATCATCAACAATTGCATAACCTGCCATATTAACTCCCATGTCTGTAGGAGAATAATATGGAGATTTTTCAAAAATACGAGTAAACATTGCATTTAAAACAGGGAAAATTTCAATATCACGATTATAATTAACTGTTGTTTCTTGATATTTCTCTAAATGAAATGGATCAATCATATTCACATCATTTAAATCAACAGTTGCAGCTTCATATGCAAGGTTAACAGGATGTTTTAAAGGTAGATTCCAGATAGGGAATGTTTCAAATTTTGCATATCCTGCACGAATACCATGTTTATGTTCTAAATAAAGTTGTGATAAACAAGTTGCCATTTTTCCTGAACCAGGTCCTGGAGCAGTAACAACCACTAATGGTCTTGTTGTTTGAATATAATCATTTTTTCCAAATCCTTCATCACTAATAATTAAATCAATATTATTAGGATAACCATTAATAGGATATTGTAAATAAACCGAACGACCAGCTAATTCAAGTTGAGCTTTAAAGTGATTAGCAGCATTTTGATGATCATATTGGGTAATTGTAACGCTACCAACATAAAAACCTGCTTTTTCATATTCATCAATGAGACGTAAAACTTCATCATCATATGTAATTCCTAAGTCACCTCTCATTTTTCTTTTTTCTAAATCTTTTGCACATACAGCAATAATAATTTCGACCTTATCCTTTAATGTTAATAACATTCTTAACTTACTATCTGGTTTAAACCCAGGTAAAACTCTTGATGCATGGTAATCATCAAATAACTTACCACCAAATTCAAGATATAATTTATTATCAAATTGATTTATTCTTTCTTTAATATGTTTAGATTGTAATTCTACATATAAATCATTACTAAAAGCTTTTTTCATGAGACTCCCTCCTAAATTGCTATTTTACAAGAAAAAAAGGGAAATACAAAGGAATTAATAAAATATTATTAAAATAAAAAAAACCAGTCACAAGACTAGTCTTTTTTCTTTTCGTTTGGATCTTTTAAAGTTTCTCCTAGAGCTGAAATTGTACCAGCTAAACCTTGTAATTCACTTGGAATAATGATTTTAGTTGATTGACCTTGAGATAAACTTTCCAAAGCCTTAAATCCTTGTAAAGTAATATAAGCTTTCTTTGGATCAGCTTCATTAATATAAGAAACACCTTTAGCTTGAGCTTCATAAACTAATCTTAATGCTTCAGCTTCACCAGTTGCTTTTGCGATTGCTGCTTCTTTTTCAGCGTTAGCACGTAAGATTAAAGCTTCTTTTTCACCTTCAGCTTCAAGAATTGCAGATTTTTTTCTACCTTCAGCTTTTAAGATTGCTTCACGTCTTTCACGTTCTGCACGCATTTGTTTTTCCATTGCTTCTTGAATATCACGAGGTGGAATAATATTTTTGACTTCTACACGATGAATTTTAATTCCCCAAGGATCAGTTGCTTCATCTAATATAGAACGCATTTTAGCATTAATAATATCTCTAGAAGTTAATGTTTGGTCTAATTCAAGGTCACCAATAATATTACGTAATGTTGTTGCAGTTAAATTTTCAATCGCATTTAATGGTCTAACAACACCATAAGTAAATAACTTAGGATCGGTAATTTGGAAATAAACAACAGTATCAATTTGCATAGTAACATTATCTTTAGTGATAACAGGTTGGGGAGCAAAATCCATAACTTGTTCTTTTAAAGATACTTTATTCGCAACTCTATCTAATAAAGGAATTAAAATATTTAATCCCACATTACAAGTACGATCATAAGCACCTACACGCTCTACAACATAGGCATAAGATTGAGGTACAATACGTATAACCTTTGCGATAATAGCAAGAACCACAATCACTAAAATAACAATCCATAAATAACTAAAAATCTCACTTAACATAAATCTCTTCCTTTCTTTTTTACAATATCATTTAATATTTAATGTTAATCAATTCTTTTTAATACAACATGAGCTCCTTCAATAGCTACAACTTCAGCATATTCACCAGCTTCAATTATTTCATTATTTAATGAAGAAGCTAGCCAAAGGTTGCCCATAACTTTTGCTTCACCTTTATTGTCAGCGGTAATTGTTTCAGTTACTAAACAATGTTTACCAACAGCACGGTCAAGGTTTGTTTTTGTAATCTTTCCTTTAGCATATTTCTTTGCTAATGGACGAGTAATTGCAATAATAATAATTGAGCTTATTGCAAAGATAAAAATCTGTTGAATTGGGGTAGCTCCTAATAAATCACCAACAATCGCAAAGATTCCACCTAATGCAAACCATATACTCACAAGATTGATTGTAACAGCTTCAACAATAATGCTCATTACGACAATTATTGTCCATATGATAGTCATTGACATATATTTCCCTCCTTATAGCTGAATAATCATCATTTGATGAATAATATCATATTTCCCTTTATACTTATAACACTGATTTTTATTAAAATCAAAGTGATATTGCCTTGCTATATTTTCAATAAAATTTTTATTTGTGACTCTTCCATAACTTTTACCTAATGAAATGCGATGTAATTGATCTCTAGGATATATATTGTTGTCAATTTCATCTTTAGATACAGGTTTAACTGCAATTTGATCAGTTTCTTCATCAAATCCCAGTAAAACATAATTGACATCTTCAAAATATTTACATGCTGCTTTATTTAAAGTTATGTTTGTTTCATAAATAGAAATAGTCATTGTTGCTATATCATTTGTTGTCCATGTAAAACCCATTCTATCTAGCTCCTTTTATATATTTTATTCATAAACTATAAACTTTTAAAGATGAGATATCCATAAATCAGTAGTTGATCTTATATTAAAATCATCTAATGCTAACTCTTTAATGATGAGATTCGTTAATTCCTCAGTATTTATCTTTGAATCTTTACATCAATACCCAATATCTTTTAATTTTGAATTATTTACAATATTTTCTCATTTCTTATGAAAGTGAATAATTGTTTGATTATTTTTTCTTGTTTTGTTTGTTGCTAACAATACAAGAAAAACAATTATCAATGACATTATTCCTACTTCTATACCCATATAATTTCCTCCTCAATTACATTATATTATTAAAATTATTTTTTTGCAAGATAATTATTGAAAAAATATTTTTTGATTCATATACAATTTATTTTATTTAGTTTATAATAGTAGAGGAGGTTAAAAATGATAAAAAAATTACTTGTTATTTTATTTATGTTAGTTGGCTGCACAACAACTCAAGTTGATATAAAAGAAAAAGTCACAATACAGTTTTTTTATTTACAAACATGTAGTGAATGTAAGGCTTTTAAAGAAGAAGCTATTCCATATTTGGAGAAAACATTTGGTGAGAACATTGAAATTCATCAATATGATTTAGATGATTCAAAAAACACAGAAATATATGATAGTTATGTCGATAGAATTGAGTATTTTGATGAGGAGTTTTATGGATGGGGACCATTTGTGGTTGTAGATGATTATTTTGCGGTTTTGGGTTATAACTTAGGAGATGAGGAATTATTAGCTCAAGATATTATTCATGCAGTTAATGGTGAAAAACTGTGTGATGAATTAGAAGGAATGCGTTTTGAATTATTGAAAGAGGCGAATCAATTAACTAAATATCATTTAGACTTCTTCTATGCTTCATCTTGTCCTAGATGTGAATTGTTTAAAGAAGATGTGATTCCAGAATTAGAGAAAAAATATAATCAACAATTAGTCATTACATTACATAATATTGATGATGAAGAAACAATAGATTTATATGCAAAGACTATAAGTTGTTTAGAAGGTTATAAAGTTGATGATCATACTGGCAGTGTTCCTTTTATTGTTTTTGATGGAGCATTTGTGAAAGTTGGTTATAATCAAGAAAATAAAGATATTTTATTAAAAAATATAGATAATGCTATGAATGATAAAGAGATAGAAGTATTAGCAGATTATTATTTGTTTAAAGAAAATAAGACATTATATTAAGGAGGAAGTAATATGTCAACACCACACAACCAAGCAAATGTTGGAGAAATTGCGAAAACTGTACTTATGCCTGGAGATCCTTTAAGAGCAAAATTTTTAGCTGAAACTTATTTAGAGGATGTTCATCAATTTAATACAGTAAGAAATATGTTTGGATATACTGGAAAGTATAAAGGGAAAGAAGTTTCTATTATGGGGTCTGGAATGGGACAACCATCAATTGGGATTTATAGTTGGGAATTATTTGAGCAATATGGAGTTGAATCTATTATTAGAATAGGATCGTGTGGAGCTTTACAAGATCATGTTCATTTAAGAGATATTATTATTGTACAAGGATCATGTACTGATAGTAATTATGCTTATCAATTTGAATTACCAGGTACTTTTTCTGCTATTTCATCATATGAATTATTAGAAAAAGCAGTAAATGAAGCTAAGAAAAAAGAAGTTCAATATCATGTTGGAAATGTTATTGCTTCAGATTTATTTTATCATGCTGATAAAGATTCTCATAAAAAATGGGCAGCAATGGGATGTTTAGGAGTGGAGATGGAATCATTTGCATTGTTTGCGAATGCAGCATATTTTCATAAAAAAGCTTTAACATTATTAACTGTTTCTGATTCTTTAGTTACAAGTGAAGAAACAACTGCCAGCGAAAGAGAAAAGACATTTACTGCTATGATGGAAATTGCATTGGAGATTGCTTAATGAAGGTTAAGGTTGCATTATTTGATTTTGATAATACGATTTATCAAGGAGACTCGATTAATCAATTATTAAAGTATTATATTTTACATCATCCATTTTCTATTTTTTATCTTGTTAGATCATTAGTATTATATATTGGATATAAACTGAAAATCAATTCTTTTATAGCTTTGAAATCATCTTTACTATTTCCAATAGATAAAATGAGTGATAAAGAATTAGAATGTTTTTATCAAGAAAACATTATTCCCCGATATTATCTTCATGTCGTAGATGAATTAAAAAGAAAAAAAGAAGAAGGATATAAAGTTATTATTTGTACAGCATCGTGCGAAGCATATATGAAATATCATCAATTACCAATTGATTGTTTGATTGCGACTCAAACTCGAGGTAGCCAAATTATTGGGAAAAATTGTAAGAATGAACATAAAGTAACTTTGATTAATCAATATTTAAAAGATAAAAATTATGAAATAGATTTTGATCATTCTTATGCTTATTCTGATTCTTATAGTGATATGCCTATGTTAAATATGGTAAAAAATAAAGTAAGAATTGAATTGAAGACTGGGAAAATAATGGAGTGGTCATAAAAAAATGTAAGAACTAATCTTACATTTTTTATTTGGGATCTAAGTCTGTGAATAATAACATAATATTAATAATGCCTGCAATACCAACAATCATATAGATGATAGCAGAAAGCAAGGAATCACCAAAAAGCGCTGCTACTAAATTATAATTAAAAAGTCCAATTAATCCCCAGTTTAAAGCTCCTATAATAGTGAATACAAGAGCGATTTTTTGTACTATATTCATATTGACCTCCTTCTTGGTTATTATAGACAAAAATTTAATATTTATTCATAAATATTTTCCTTTTTCATAATATTTAATGGGAGGAATTCAAGTGAATAAGAAATATATTATTATTGGAGCTATTGTCGTTTTGATTATTGGAATATTTGCTTTTTTTAAATTAAAAAGTCCTTCTTTAAAAAGTGTTTTAAAGGAAGCGAAAGAGGCAAAGAGTTATATATTAGAAACTTCAATGGAACTTATGGAAAATGATGAGTTAAAGAGTTATCAAGTGAATGTCACATATTTAAAAAAGAATAAAGATTATTTTAAGGTTGAACTTTATGATAAGTCATTAAATCAATCACAAATTATTGTTAGAAATGATGATGGCGTTTTTGTTTTAACACCAACATTAAATCAAGCTTTTAAATTTCAAAGTGAATGGCCACTTAATTCACCTAAACCATACATCTATCAATCCCTATTAGATTTTTTAGAAAAAGGGGAGGTTGAAAAAAAGAAAGATGGATATTTAGTTAATGGTAAAATTACTTATGAAAATGATGATAGAGTTGCTAGTCAGGAAGTGAAGTTTAATAAAGATTTAAAGCCTTTATATGTGAATGTGTTTGATAAAGAAGGAGCAGAAATCATGAAGTTAAAAATATCTTCGTTTAAGTTAAATGCAAATGTTAAAGAAGATAGTTTTAATGAAGAGAAGATAATGAAGAGTTCTCAAAATCAATACTCTAATGTCTCATCTTCATTGCCGCTTTATCCAGTAGCTTTAATGGGTTCTACTCTACAAAAAGAAGAGGTAAGTACAATTGATCAAACAACAAATCATATTTTACAATTTGGTGGGAATAAATCATTTACTTTAATAGAAAAAACAATGAGTAAAAATAAACAAATGAACGTTGATGAAATCAATGCAGAAATGATTGATTTAATTGATGGTTTTGCTTATCAAGAGGGAAATCAAATGATCTATGTTTCTTCTGGAGTTGTTTGTTCATTGTATTCAAATGATTTAAATCAAAAAGAGATGTTATCAGTACTTTCATCAATGCAATCTGCAAGTATCAAATAGGGAAGAAATTCCCTTTTTAATACTTGTCAAAAATTAAGATATAGAATATACTATATGAGAAAAGAGGTGTACGAGATGATAAGATATAGAGATACATATGCAATCATCCGTTTAGATTATTTAAATGAGAATATAGAATATGTTTATAATAAAGTTAAAAAACCAATGATGGCTATTATTAAGGCCAATGCTTATGGTCATGGATATAAAGAGGTAGGAGAGGCTTTAAAAGATAATCCTCATATTTCTATGTATGGAGTTGCGACTTTAAAAGAAGCGATTGATTTAAGGAAAATAGGGATAGAAAAGGATATTTTAGTTTTAGGTCCTATTCCTTTAGATGATATAGATATTGCTATTCAATATGATATTTCCTTAACTATGTTTTCTATTGATTATTTAAAAGAAATTAAGAAATATCATAATAATAAAAAACCCGTTAAGGTTCATATTAAGATAGATACTGGTATGAATCGATTAGGATTTAAAAATATTAATGATTATAGTGAAATGATGAAAATGATTGATTCTAAGATATTTAATATAGAGGGAATTTTTACTCATTTTGCGACTGCTGATGAACCAGAAAAATATGATGAATATAAAAAACAACTTTCAATGTTTTATAAGATATTAGATAATCAAAAATTCAAATATATTCATTGTCAGAATTCTGCTGCGATGTTATATCATCATGAAGAAATTTCTAATCTATCTAGAATTGGAATCGTCATGTATGGTATAGATCCAACAGGAGAAGAAAATCCTAAGCTTAAACAAGTAATGTCATTATATTCAAAAGTATCTATGTTAAAGATTGTTCCTAAAGGTGAAAAGATAGGGTATGGAATGACTTATCAAACAAAACAAGATGAGTATATTGCGACAGTTCCTATTGGGTATGCGGATGGTATTATAAGGGCTAACCAAGGTAGAAATGTTTATATTAATGGTAAAACTTATCCAATAGTTGGTAGGGTATGTATGGATCAAATGATGGTTAAAGTTGATGAAACAGTAAAATTACATGATAAAGTAGAAATTTTTGGTGAGCATATTTCTATTTGTTCAATGGCTAAGGATTTAAATACAATTCCATATGAAATTCCTTGTTTAATTAGTGAACGTGTTGAAAGAATATATAAAAAGTAATCTCGCTTGAGATTACTTATTTTCATTTATAAAATCTTTTAGATAGTAATACTGTAAAGCTCCTTGCTTTTTAGCAGTTACTTTACCTTTTTTAATTACTAATGTAATAGGATATGTTGTATCTAAATCGAATGTCTTTTTAACATACTCTTCAGTATTCTTGATTTTACTTGTATCTAGATAGTAGATATCAGTGCTTCTGTTTTTAGTTGTGTATTCAGCCATGACTTCTTGGAAAGAAAGCATAGTTGTATCAGAAGAATTTCCTAAAACAACAACAAAATTTTCTTTATCCTTAACCATTGTTGTTATTTTTTCTTCACTCACTGTTTTATAGTCTTTAAATGTTATCTGTCTATATACAAATAAACCTAAGAAAATAACAATAACTAATCCAAATACACTTATTTCCTTAGCAAATTTCTTTATGAAATCCATTATTTCCGCCTCCTAATATTCATATTCTATCAAATTTTGAGCTATAAAACAATAATCAAATATATGTTTTTTATATAAAAGTTGTGTTATAATAAGCTAAACGATTAAAAAGGAGGAAAAATTATGAAAAAAATTGTAAAAACTGATTTAGCACCAGGTGCTATTGGACCTTATAGTCAAGGAATTGATTTAGGAAACATGATTTTCTTTTCAGGACAAATCCCTTTAGATCCTCAAACAGGTGTTATGCCAGAGGGAATCGAAGAGCAAACAAGAAGATCATTAGATAATGTTAAAGGATTATTAGAAAGTCAAGGATTAGATTTCTCAAATGTTGTAAAAACAACAGTGTTTTTAGATTCTATGGATGATTTTGCAGTTATGAATGATATATATGCTCAGTATTTTGTAGAACCATTCCCTGCAAGAAGTGCAGTAGAAGTTGCAAAATTACCTAAGGGAGCATTAATAGAAGTTGAAGTCATTGCTGTTAAATAATTTGGATAATATTCTTTATATTGAAAAATATGATAAGAATTGTTGTAGTGTCTATTATGAGGATAAACATATAGAGATTTATGATATTGATGTATTAAAGTTTTTTAAATCTATAAGTAAAAATAATACATTAAGATCATCTAAAACAAAATATCATTGTCCTATTCAAATAGGTCAAAGTATATTTTCACCTACAAAGAATATTAAAGATAAAGATTGTGAGTTCTTTAATTTGTTAAAGGTTGATGAACAAGATCCATATTATTATAATCTTTTAGAAAGAAAAGGGTTATTAGATATCGCAAGAAATCGATATCTAAAACATAAAGAAAACGAATTATATCATTTGTATTAAAAAAAGAAGCACAATGTGCTTCCTATTTTTTTACAAAAATTTCTGTGCCTGCATAATATACACTCATTTCAATATCTTTATCTTTATCAGCTTTTGGAACTTGAGCTAATAAATAAACTGTATGAGTTTTACCTGGTTTAATTTGTTCAGCTTCATATAAGCTTGATTTTGCTTCGTTTTGAATAACTGTTTGACCTGGATATGTGCTATTGCCAATATAAGCTTTAGATCCAATTAATTTTGATATTGCTAAATCCTCAGTTCCAATATTCTTAACAGATAATTTCAAAGCTGCAAAAGTGTTATTTGAACCAGTTGGTTTATAATAACGATAAACACCTGTTGGTTTTTCAGGGTTAACTTGATCTTTAATAGTGATTTTATCAATTGTGATTTCAGCTTTATCATCTTTTAATTGATATCCTGATTTTTGATAATCTTTTTTCTTTTCTAAGTTACTAACAACAAAAGTTAATTCACTTTCAGTTTCATTAGCTTCTAAAACAAATTTAATATCTTTTGTAAAGTCAGTCTTTTTATCTACTTCTGCATAAAGATGAACATTCTTTGTTTCTTTAGAAGCAATTCCTTTTGATGTAGAAACAGATGTATCTTCTTCACTAACTTTAATAGCTTGATAATCCTTATCAGCAACTGTGAAAGTTCCTTTTAAATCAGCTAATTTGATTTCTTCAGCAGATGTGTTTTCAACTTTTAAAACTAAATCAACTAAAGTATTAGAAGTAGATTTTGCCTTATAATAAGTATAATACCCTTTTAAAATAGGCGGTTCAATCTTATCAGTGACTTGAGCATATAAAACTTCATAGTTCATATAACCATCAATTGTATTTGCTCCATCAGTTTTGATCTCATTTGTCTTACTACCACCACAAGCAACAAGTGATACAGTTAATAATGCAGTACATAACAATTTAAAAATTTTCATTTCTCTTATTCCTCCCAAGATATATTTTAACTTATCCCATATTTTTTTTCAATACGATTTTAGATATTGTAATAAATTGTTATAAAAAAGACTCCTTAGAGTCTATAAAATAAGTAATGCAAATAATCCCATACATACACAATATATCGCAAAATAATTCATTTTTTTCTTATCTAGAATTTTAAATAATAAATGCAAAGCGATATAAGTTGAAACTGCACTTAATAAAAATGCAATTGTATAAGGAAGCCATAATTGAGCTAATGTATTGGCGGTTAAAAAATCTTTTACTTTTAAAATGATTGCTCCAAAACTAACAGGCATAAACATAAAGAAAGAAAAATCTCTTGCAGTTTTTTGCTCTAATCCCCCAAGCATACCACCTGTAATTGTACTTCCGCTTCTTGAAACCCCAGGAAGTAAAGCAACAAGTTGGAAACATCCCATTCTTAAAGCATCCCATAGATTGATTGAACGTTCTGTTCTTTTTCCTTTATATCCATATAAATGAATTAAAGTTAAAAAGAGGGCAGTTATAAGTAAAGTGCAACCTACTAATTTCACATTAGAAAAAGCAGTTTCAATATAATCATTAAATAAAACGCCTCCAATAGCAGCAGGTATAGTTGCAACTATAAGTAATATGCAATATCTAAAATTCACTATTTCTCTGTTTCTTTCTTCTTTTTTAAAGATATAAGTAAAGAATGATACAAAAAGTCTTGCGATATCTTTACGATAATAAAACATAATTGCAATTAATGAGCCTGTATTAACTAAAACTTCAAAAGTAATATCAGTAGTAGGGAAAGTCCATCCGAATTTTTCAAAAATAGCTTTAAAAATAACAAGATGTCCACTACTTGAAATTGGAATAGGTTCGCTAACCCCCTGAATAATACCTAATATACCATAAACAATAATATCTTGAATCAATTTCATTATTTTTCACCTCTTGGCTATTATATATGAAAAATAAAAAAAAATACATAAGAAATTATAAAATAGTGATATTAATGGCATAATAAACATAAAATGTTTAGGGTGATAATGATGTTTTTAGTGAACTTTGTGTTAGATGATGAAGAAATATATGAACCATATGAGTGGCAAATAGATGATCGATATGAAGAATTTTCTTATTTAGTAATTTTTCATTTTCAAACAAGTATGCTTTATGATTTTTTATATGGAACTCTTAAAATAGATGATATGGATGATGGTATATATATTATTGGAGATAGTCATTATTGTTTTGTGGTAGAAATCAGTAATCATATGATTTTAAGAAGAGGAACAATAGATTATCAACAACAAAATATAGTGTTTAAAATTATAGATACATTACCAGTATCTTCGTTCCATTATACCGTTTTACAAAGAGCGTGTGTTAAAGAATTTGGGTTAACTCGATTAGAACGTACCAAAAAACAAGTGATTGAAGAAATGTTAGAAGATGCTTATTATTATCATAACGATGTATTAAAGAAGATATGTAAGGAATTTATGATAACTGATAATAATAAAACGATTCAATATCAAAGAATATTATCAATGATAGAAACTGGTTATAATCATGTTCATGATATATTATATGAACAATTCATTTCAAAAAAATTTGGATAAAAAACAAAAAACATACACAAATTGTAAAAATGTTGTATAATATGCTAGAAGAAGGTGATTTCATTGATAAGAATATATACTGCTCCTAGTTGTGCATCATGTCGAAAGGTTAAATCTTGGTTAAAGGAAAATAATATTCCTTATGTAGAAAAGAATATTTTTTCAACTCTTTTAAGAACTGATGAATTAAAAGAACTTCTTATACGTAGTGAAAATGGTACAGATGATATCATTTCAAAAAGATCAAAGATTATCAAAGAAAATAAGGTTAATATAGAAGAATTATCAGTTAACCAATTAATTAAATTTATTCAAGATAATCCTTCAATATTAAAACGACCTATTATTATTGATGAAAGAAGATTTCAAGTCGGTTATAATGCTGAAGAAATACGTGCATTTATACCTAGAGAACTTAGGAAAATTGCTGAATGTGATCATACTGATTTTTGTCCACAGTTTCTTGATCTTAAAGCTGAATATGATAAAGATAAAAAAGAAAGTCTTAATTAGGTGACTTTCTTTTTTTTGTATTGTTGTAATGCTCTTTTAACTTTTGAAGTGCAGTTATTTTGGTATTGTAATTGATAAGATTGAATAATGGATAAGAAATGTTTATAACCATTTATTTCATCGTTGACTTCATATTCCAATTCATAGTCTATAGTGTCTAGATATTCGTTATAATCTAATGATAGTATTCCATATTTTAATTTATAGTCATAACGATATGTTGTTAATGAGAATTGGTTTTTTAAATCTGTTTGTAAAATGTTTTCTTTTTTTAATATCTCAAATATTTCATTATGAACTTCTTGTTGGTTTAAAATCTTTTCTTTTGTTTCTTTATCAAGAATCATATTTGTTTCTAATTGATGATTATTTTTAGGCCTTTTAAGTGTTAATTCAAATTGATCATTTTTTTCTCTTATTCTTAACATATATTGTTTCTTTAAAAGTATAGGATGAGAAAGGTAATAGTTTGTTTGTTTATAGCTTTTGATTAAGTCTTTTTGATAGTCTTTTTTTATTTGTTCATATATTTTTTTTGTAAGAAGGATTTTATATTCTATTTCCATTTGTTCATTCATTTTTATCACCATATTTATTCTATCTTTAATTGACTAAAAAATCAATTCATATATAATGATAATTAGGTGATAAAGATGAAAAGAATAGCAATTATATGTAGAGAAGATAAAGCTTCCTATCGATTAAAGGATATTATTTTAAGAGAATTAAAAAATGATATGATATATGACGAAGAACATCCTGATTTAGTGATTAGTGTTGGTGGGGATGGAACTATGCTTTCTTGTATACATAAATATATTAATCAATTAGATAGTGTTTATTTTGTAGGACTTCATACAGGGACTTTAGGTTTTTATACAGATTATCGTAAAGAAGAATATATGGAACTTATTGAAGGAATTAAATCTGATAAAGGAACTGTTTTAGAGAGGTATTTATTAAAAGTTCATTATGGAGATAAAGAATCTTTAGCTTTAAATGAAGTAAGAATAGAAAATAATGTACATTCTTTAGTGTTAGATGTATTTATTGATGAAGAACATTTAGAAACCTTTAGAGGAAATGGATTATGTGTTTCTACTGATTCTGGATCAACAGCTTATAATCGTTCTTTGGGAGGGGCTATTATCTATCCTGGAGTGAAGTTAATGCAACTATCAGAAATTGCTGGTATTCATCATAATGCTTATCGTTCATTAGATTCTAGTTTGATTTTAGATGATCGTCATAAAATATGTGTTCATTCTCTTAATTTCTCTAATGCTATTCTAGGTATTGATAATGAAGTTCATGAATTAAAAGATATTAATCAATTAGAAATTGAAGTCAGTGATAAATGTGCAAGGTTTATTCAGTTTAAACCATTATCTTTTATTAAAAGGGTAAAAAGAGCGTTTATTAAATGAGAAAAGAATATGTTGTTAGTTATGAGGAAGATGGTTTAAAAGTCCTTGATTTTGCGTATTTAAAAGGTATTAATAAGAGAGCGCTTAAAGATATAAAAATGAAAGGTGATATTCTTATTAATAATGTACATGTAACAGTTATTGATAAAGTAAAATATAATGATAAAATTGTTTTTTGTTATCCTAAGGAAGAAAGTTTAGTTGAACCGTGGGATAAAGAATTAAAGATTGTTTATGAAGATGATTATTTGCTTGTGATTGATAAACCTCAAGGGATTGCTTGTATTCCTACAAGAGGGCATCGTTTTCATACAATTGCGAATGCTATTATGTCTTATTATCAAAAGAATCATATAGAAGCTGCTATTCATTTAGTTAATCGTTTAGATAAAGATACATCAGGTTTAATGATTATTGCAAAATATCGAGATATACATTATACTTTTTCAAAAAATATAAAACATATTCAAAGAATATATCATGCTCATGTTGAAGGAATTGTAAGTGAAGGAACCATTGATTTGCCTATTTTAAAAGAAGAAAAGAAAATGAAAAGAATTATTGATGAAGAAGGAAAACCATCAATAACTCATTATCAGCTTATTCAATCTTACGATAATTATAGTTTAGTAAAATGTGTTTTAGAAACAGGAAGGACTCATCAAATTAGAGTTCATATGGCAGCTATTGGTCATCCATTAGTTGGGGATGTATTATATGGAGGAAAAGAAGGAGAGTTCTATTTAGAAAGTATAGAAGTTTCGTTTGTTCATCCAGTTACTGGTAAAAATATTTGTATCAAAAAATAGGAACGCTATGTTCCTATTTTTAATGTTGTGTACTTTTAACGAGATTGTTTTGACGTTCTATATCAAAAAACATTCCTATTGCAATCATATAAGATAATAGTGATGAACCACCATAGGAGATAAATGGAAGTGTTATACCAGTGATTGGGAACAATCCTAGAATCATTCCAATATTCCATACTTGTTGGAATAACAATAAACCAAAGATTCCCATTGTAAAATATTTATCTCTTGTATTAGAGGATTCTAGACCTATTTTTAATAGAGTCACATCTAAAAGAACAATTAATGATATTGTAATTAATCCACCTATAAAACCATAATCAGTTGCAATGACTGCAAAGATAAAATCTGTTTGAGCTTCAGGAAAAACTTTGACAACAGCTTGAAAACCATGTCCTAGCCATCCAGCACTACCGTAAGATAATAGTGAATAGAAGAGTTGATATCCTTGGTTTCCAATTGTTCCTTCTGGGTCTATCCAACCATATATACGAGCTAATTTATGACCTGAAATAATCTTTGTAAAGATATCATGTTGGAATATAAATAAATATGTAGCTAATCCTAAAATTAATAAGACAACTATACCTAATAATAAAAACCATTCTTTTCTTAATGCGCTTGAATATACAACAAAGAAAATTCCAACTAAAATAATTAAAACAACACCAGTATCATTTTGTAGATAAATTAATACGATTGGTGGAATAATGATTTTTAACACATCTAAAAGATAATCAACTTCACCTTGGAAAGTACGAATCAACATATTTTCATTATGTTCTTTTGTGATTTTTGCTAAATAAATCACAATAACAATTTTAATGAACTCAGAAGGTTGAAAATTAAATCCAGGTAAATTAAACCAAGATGTGGCTCCACCAACACTATGGGCTCGTGGTATAAGATGTCTAGTGCCTGCCCATCCTAATAAACGATAGGCAACAATGTGGTCAAATGCTAGTAATACAAGCAAAATGATAAAAATAATATAAATAAGTTTGATATGATTATAAATAGAATCATTTCCTAAATAGAATATAACAAAAATCATACCAGCAGATAAAATATAGAAAATAAGCTGTTTTAACCATAATGTATTAGGTGAAGCGACTTTAGTTATTAATGGTGCTGCATTTAAAATAGCAAAGCAACTTAATAGGCAAAGTAAACTAATTATAATTAATAAGGGATGATCATTAAAAATTTTTTTGATATTCAATATTGAGATCTCCTTTCTATTTTCTTTTTTCTTTCTTTATAGTATACTATATTTTATAAATACTTCAAATAAAAAGGATGTGAAATAATGGATTTAATGACAATTTTAATAGGTTTAGCAGTTTTGGTTGTGATGTTACTATGTTATTATGGTTTTATATCATTTGTAAAAAGAAAACCTGCAAAAGAAATTATTGAATCACAAGTCGATATAAAAAAACTTGTAGATGCTTTAGGTGGAGAGGATAATATTATAGAGAGTAATCACTCTCATTCAAAGTTATCAGTTCATTTAAAAGATTCTACATTAACGAATGTGGATGTGATTAGAGAACTTGGAGCAAGTGGTATTGTTGAGGGTAAGGATTCTTTTTCTATGATTTTCGGTAAAGTATCGGAAGCTATTGATAAAGATTTACATAATTATCTTAATCTGTAAGTGGAGTTTTTCCACTTTTTTTCTTTTTATTCAAAAAAATATGGCATATTCATTGCTTAGATTTTTTAAGAATGTTATAATGAACTCGAAATAAAATTACAGGGGGTTAAAAAATGACTTTTAAACAAAGATGGAATGATGCCTGGGATGGTTTCCAAGCGGGTAAATGGAATAAAGAAGTTAATTTAAGAGATTTCATTCAATTAAATTACACACCATATGATGGTGATGATAGCTTCTTAGCTGGTCCTACTCAAGCAACTAAGGATTTATGGGATATTGTAATGGATTTATCTAAGAAAGAAAGAGAAGCTGGTGGAGTTTTAGATATGGATACTAAAACTGTATCTACTTTAACTTCTCATGATGCAGGATATTTAGATAGGTCTAAAGAAAAGATCGTAGGTGTACAAACTGATAAACCTTTTAAGAGATCTTTACAACCTTTTGGTGGTATCCGTATTGCTGAACAAGCGTGTGCTACAAATGGTTATAGTGTTGATCCTGAAATTTCATATATTTTTAGAGAATATAGAAAAACTCATAACCAAGGTGTTTTTGATGTTTATACACCAGAAATTAGAGCTTGTCGTTCAGCTCATATTATCACTGGTTTACCAGATGGTTATGGACGTGGACGTATTATTGGTGACTACAGAAGAGTTGCTTTATATGGTGTAGATAAGTTGATTGAAGATAAAAAAGAACAATTAGCAACTTCTCAAACAAGAATGACTTCAAGAGTTATTCAATTACGTGAAGAATTATCTGAACAAATTAGAGCTTTAAGTGATTTAAAAGAAATGGCTGCTAAATATGGTTTTGATATTTCTAAACCAGCTACCAATGCACAAGAAGCTATTCAATGGGTATATTTTGGATATTTAGGTGCTGTTAAAGAACAAAATGGTGCTGCAATGTCATTAGGTAGAACTTCTACTTTCATTGATATTTATGTGGAAAGAGATTTAAAGAATGGAGTCTTTACTGAAGAACAAATCCAAGAGTTTATTGATCACTTTATCATGAAATTAAGAATTGTAAAATTCGCAAGAACTCCAGAATACAACTCAATTTTCGCAGGAGATCCTACTTGGGTTACTGAATCAATTGGTGGTGTTGGTGTTGATGGACGTCATATGGTTACTAAGAGTTCATTTAGATATTTACATACTTTAGAAAACTTAGGAACTGCACCAGAACCAAACTTAACAGTTTTATGGTCAACTCGTTTACCTAAAAACTTCAAGTTATTCTGTGCTAAAACATCTATTAATACTTCATCAATTCAATATGAAAATGATGATTTAATGAGAGTCACTCATGGTGATGACTACGCTATTGCATGTTGTGTATCTTCAATGAGAGTTGGTAAAGAAATGCAATTCTTCGGTGCACGTGCTAACTTAGCTAAATGTTTATTATACGCTATCAATGGTGGTGTTGATGAAAAATCTAAGAAACAAGTTGGTCCTAAATATCGTCCAGTTGAAGGTGATTATTTAGATTATGATGATGTAATTTCTAAATATACAGATATGATGGCATGGCTTGCTAAAGTTTATGTTAATGCATTAAATATTATCCATTATATGCATGATAAATATGCTTATGAAAAATTACAAATGGCATTACATGATAGAGAAGTAAGACGTTACTTTGCGACTGGTATTGCTGGTTTATCAGTAGTTGCTGATTCTTTATCAGCTATTAAATATGCTAAAGTTAAATGTATTAGAGATGAAGATGGTATTGTTGTAGATTATGAAGTAGAAGGGGATTTCCCTAAATATGGTAATGATGATGACCGTGTAGATGATATTGCTGCTTGGTTAGTAGAAACTTTCATGGCTATGGTTCGTTCTCATCATACATATAGAGATTCTTATCCAACAACTTCAATCTTAACAATTACATCAAACGTTGTATATGGTAATGCAACTGGATCAACTCCAGATGGAAGAAAAGGTGGACAACCATTTGCTCCAGGTGCTAACCCAATGCATGGTAGAGATACTCAAGGTGCTATCTCATCATTATCTTCTGTATCTAAATTACCATTCAAAGATGCTCAAGATGGTATTTCAAATACATTCTCAATTTTACCTGGTGCTTTAGGTAAAGATGATCAGATATTTGCAGGAGATATTGATATTGATTTAGGAGATATTGATCAATAGGAAGTGAATTAATATGCCTACAGATAAAGAAATAGAAGATTTAATGAATATGTTAGATTCTCGTATGAGTTCAGGTTCTGGACATATAAATGTTCAAGTTAATGATAAATCTGAACTTAAGATAGATGATGTAACAGTTGTATCAAAAATGGATTGTGATTTAGGGGATACAGCATGTAAGATTCCTAATCTTCCAGAGTATGATGATTAATGAAGAATGGAAAGGAGATTATTATGTCAGTTAGTAAACAACAAGAAGAAAATTTAGTTGCTATGTTAGATGCTTATGCTGAAAAAGGAGGGCATCATTTAAATGTTAATGTTTTAAATAAAGATACTCTTTTAGATGCACAAAAACATCCTGAAAAATATCCACAATTAACTATTCGTGTTTCTGGATATGCAGTTAATTTCATTAAATTAACTAAACAACAACAAGATGATGTTATTTCAAGAACATTCCATCAAAGTATGTAATGAAAGAACCTTCGGGTTCTTTTTTTATTTTGAAAAGATAATATATATGTTTATTGATGTTTCATTTTATGATAAAATGTATTTAGTGAGGTGTTTACGATGAAAGGATATGTGCATTCAATTGAGTCTTGTGGAACTGTAGATGGTCCAGGATTACGTTTTGTAGTATTTACACAAGGTTGTCCAATGCGTTGTTTATATTGTCATAATCCAGATACATGGACATTGAATAAAGGTACTCAGATGTCAGTTGATGAAATTATGCAAGAATTCAATAAGAAGAAGAACTTTTATAAAAATGGAGGAATCACATGTACTGGTGGTGAACCAATGATGCAAATGGATTTCATTACAGAATTATTTGAAACATGTCATTTACAAAATGTACATACTTGTTTAGATACTTCAGGAATTGTTTTTAATGAAAATCCAGATTTTTTAAAGAAGTTAGATCGTTTGTTAAAAGTTACTGATTTAGTTATGTTGGATATAAAGCATATTGATCCAAAGGAACATATAAAATTAACAGCACAAAAAAATGAAAATATTTTAAAGTTTGCTAGATATATTGATAGTCAAAATATTGAAATATGGATTCGTCACGTTGTTGTTCCTGGTATTACTCAAAATGATACTTATTTATATCAATTAGGTGAATTCATTGGAACTTTAAAGAATTTAAAAGCGTTAGATGTTTTGCCTTATCATACAATGGGTGTTGTTAAATATGAGAATTTAAATATGGACTATCCTTTAAAAGGGGTAAAACCTTTAGAAAAAGAAGATGCTATAGCTGCTAGAGAAAAGATTAAAGAAGGTATGAGAGCAGCTCGTAAAAAAATGAAGGAGGAAATAAAATGAAATTAGGAGCAATTGAAGCAGGTGGAACAAAGTTTGTAGTTGCAGTAGGCGATGAAAATGGGAATGTATTAGAAAGAGATTCTTTTCCTACAACAACTCCCAAGGAGACGGTAGAAAATATTTTTAAATTTTTTGACGATAAAGATGTAAGAGCAATTGGGCTAGGATGTTTTGGACCTATAGATCCAGATTTGAATAGTCCAACATATGGGTATATCACAACTACTCCAAAACCAGGATGGTCAAATTATAATATTGTAGGAGCTTTACAAGAGCATTATCCAGATTTACCAATTGGATTTGATACTGATGTTAATGGTGCTGCTTTAGGAGAAGCTTATTTTGGAGTGGCTAAAGGGTTAGATAGTGCTTTATATCTTACGATTGGAACTGGAATAGGTGGTGGAGCTATTGTTGAAGGACGATTAGTTCATGGATTATTACATCCAGAAATGGGACATATGTTGATGCAAGTCAGAGAAGATGATTCTTATAAAGGAAAATGTCCATATCATGGTACTTGTTTTGAAGGTGTAGCTGCTGGTCCTGCTATTGAAGAAAGATGGGGTAAGAAAGGTTACGAGTTAGATGAAAATCATCCTGCGTGGGATTTAGAAGCATGGTATATAGCGCAAGCTTTAGCAATCTATGTCTTAACTATTTCTCCAAAGAAAATTATATTAGGTGGAGGAGTTATGCATCAATTACAACTATTCCCTATGATTCATAAGTATTTACAAGAAAGATTGAATGGATATATTCAAAAAGAAGAAATTACTACTGATAAGATTAAAGACTATGTTGTATCTCCAGGATTAGGAGATAATGCTGGGGTATGTGGTGCTTTAGCATTAGCAAAGCTTGCTTTAGAAAGATAGTAAATCATTAAGGGTTGAAATTTATGTTTCAATCCTTTTTTATCGAAATGCAACCAATAGTTTCCTGGTTTCAAACTAAAATATATTGTCGCAACTGTCTTTTATTTTATATAATGTATTTGAAAAGATAGGGGAGGAAATAATGAATATAGAAATCGCAAATAAATTATTACAACTTAGAAAAGAGAAGGGATTATCTCAAGAACAACTTGCTCAAAAATTAGGGATTAGTAGACAAGCAGTAAGCAAATGGGAAAGAGCAGAAGCATCACCTGATACAGATAATCTTATTGAACTTGCAAAGCTTTATGATATCTCTTTAGATGAATTATTATTACATGAACCTACAAAAAAAATAATTGATGATAAAGAAGATAAAGATTATGTTCATGTAGGTTTTGATGGGATTCATGTGAAAGAAAAAGAAGGTGATGAAGTTCATGTATCATGGGATGGCATACATGCTAATGAAAATGATGGACATATTGTAGATGTAAGTAAAGAGGGAATATTTATTGATGGAGAAAAAAAGGATTTGATACATCACAATTTAGAAAATAAAAAGTATAGTTTTCCATTTAGTGCTGTTATTTTTTCTTTATTTTTAATCTATGCAGTTATAACAAATGAATGGGATCCAATATGGATTGTATTGTTATCTATTCCTACATTTGATAGTTTAATGAGTGCAATACATAAAAGGAAATTTTCTAAATTTGCTTATCCATTATTATGTACAATTATGTATTTATGGATAGGTATATATAATGGATATTGGCATCCTGGATGGGTTATCTATTTATCTGTTCCGTGTTATTATTCTGTTGCTCATTATTTAGATCACAGAAAGACTTCCTAAGGGGAGTTTTTTTGTTGACATATAATACTATATGGTGTATAGTATTATACAGAAAGGATGATGTTATGATTTTTAATACAGGTTCAGCTTTATTAGATGCTGTTGTATTGTCTGTTGTTTCTAGAAATGCTAAGGGAACATATGGATATAAAATAACACAGGATGTACAAAAAGTTATTTCTGTATCAGAATCAACACTATATCCTGTGTTAAGAAGATTATTAAAAGATAACTGTTTAGAGACTTATGATGAGCAGTATCAAGGAAGAAATAGAAGATATTATATGATTACAAGTAAAGGGCAGGCACAACTATTAATCTATAAAGAAGAGTGGTTTGATTATATTCAAAAAATAAATATTTTATTTAATGGAGGAGATATTTATGGATAGATATTTAAATGAATTAGAAGAATTATTAATTGATTTAGATAGTGGTGATAGGTGTGAAGCTGTTGAATATTATAGGAATTATATTATAGAAGCTCATCTTGATACATATGAAAATATTGTCAATCAATTAGGTAGTACAGTGTATTTATCTAATATGATTAGAAAAAGTCAAACACAATATTATGATGAAGACATTGAAATAAGTTCTAAAAAAGTACACTCTGTAAAAAATGAAATTCAAGATACTCGAGGAAGTCAAAGTGTGGTCACTAATAATTTTTTATGGTGTATTGTTTTAGGAATTATTGTTGTTATGTTTTTAAATGCTTTTATTGGTATAGGAATCTTTCTTTGCATATTGTATGCATTGTATTATTTTATAGTTAGAAATAGGAGGAAATGAAATGGATAAGAAATTATATCGTTCAAATAAAGATTCGAAAATTGCTGGAGTTTGTGGAGGAATAGCAGAATATTTTAATGTTGATTCAAGCATTGTAAGAATTATAGCTTTACTTCTTATATTTGGCTGGGGAAGTGGATTGATTATTTATATTATTATTGCATTTATTGTTCCTGAAGATCCATATTTATAGTAAAAAAAGAGATTTCACAATTGAAATCTCTTCATTTTTTTATTATTTTATAACTTCTTCAACTAATGCAACAACTTCTTCCATTGTGCAGCAATTGATAGCTTTATTAGCTAATACTTCCATTTCAGCTTTTGATAAGTTTTTGATAAGTTTTCTTTGAGCTAAAACAGATGTAGCAGACATTGAGAATTCATCAAGTCCTAAACCTAATAATAATGGTGCAGCTAAAGTTTCTCCAGCCATTTCTCCACACATACCAGCCCATTTTCCTTCTTTGTGAGCAGAGTCAATTACATGTTTAACTAATCTTAATATAGAAGGGTTAAACGGTTGATATAAGTATGATACACCTGAAGACATTCTATCTGCAGCAAATGTATATTGAATTAAATCATTTGTACCAATTGAGAAGAAATCAACTTCTTTAGCAAATTGATCAGCAAGTACAGCAGCTGCTGGAATTTCAATCATGATACCAACTTGAAGTGTATCAGAAACTTTAACACCTTCAGCAACTAATTTTTCTTTTTCTTCTAATAATAAACCTTTAGCTTTTCTGAATTCTTGTAAAGTTGCAATCATTGGGAACATGATTCTTAAATCACCATGAACAGAAGCTCTAAGTAAAGCTCTTAATTGAGTTCTAAAGATATCTTCTTTTTGGAAACATAAACGAACAGCACGTACTCCTAAGAATGGGTTCATTTCTTCTGGTAAATCAATAGCTTCGATTTTCTTATCTCCACCAATATCTAATGTTCTAACAACAACTGGTTTACCATTCATATTTTCTAATACTTCTTTGTAAACTTCATATTGTCTTTCTTCAGTTGGTAAATCAGCAGATTCCATATATAAGAATTCAGTTCTGAATAACCCAACACCTTCAGCACCATTTTCATGAGCACCTGGTAAATCATTAGCACCACCAATGTTTGCCACTAATTCAACATGATGTCCATCAGTAGTCACTGTTTTTTCATTAACCAATTTCTTTAACTCTTCTTTGTAAGCAATAAATTCATCACGTTTAGCTGTATAAGATTTTACTGTTTCTTCATCAGGATTAATGACAACAGTACCTTCAATACCATCTAATGCAATCATATCCCCAGCTTTTACATCTTCAGTAATTGTTTTACAAGCAACAACTGCAGGGATTTCTAAGCTTCTTGCCATAATTGCAGAGTGAGAAGTTCTACCACCAATATTAGTAGCAAATCCTCTTACTAAATTTTTATTTAATTGAGCTGTATCAGAAGGAGTTAAATCATCAGCGATTATAATTACTTCTTCATCAATTAAAGCAGGGTTTGGTAAAGGTTTACCAAGTAAGTTTGCTAATAAACGACGAGATACGTCTTTAATATCTGCAGCTCTTTCTTTGAAATATTCATCATCCATCATTTCAAACATAGCTACAAAAGTGTTAGCAACTTCTTCTAATGCTGCATCAGCATTAACTTTTTCATTTTTGATTTTGTCTTCTACTTGTGTTTTTAATTCTGGATCAGCTAATACCAATGCATGAGCATCGAATACTGCAGCCTCTTCAGCTGATAAATTCTTTGAAGCAGCTTCCTTGATAGTTTCAAGTTCCTTAGCAGTTTGTTCCATTGCTGCTTCATATCTTTTAATTTCACTTTCTACATCTTCAACAGTAACTTTAGTAACTGTTAAATCAGGCATCACAAGTTTATATGCTTTTGCGATTGCAATACCATTTGATGCCGCAATTCCTTTAATCATTGTCATCTTTGACCTACCTCCATTATATTTCTATTTTACAATATTTTTACAAGAAAATAAAGTACAATATGATTTATCAATTAATAAATTGTTAGATTTCAAATTTTAAAAATCTTTTTAGTTATAAAAATCTAAAAGAAGATGATTTTCATAATATGAAAACTATTTCTTTACTTTATCTTTATTTAGTATATAATTAGAGTATAGTAAATAGGAGGAAGTAAAATGAACGTTATTATAGTTAAAGATTATGAAGAAGCAAGTCAAAAAGCATTTGAAATTATGGTAGAACAGGTAAAATCTAATCCTAATTCTGCATTAGGTTTAGCAACTGGTTCAACTCCATTAAGATTATATGAATTAATGAGAGAAGATCATAAGAAAAATGGAACTACATATAAAGGAATTAGAACATTTAACTTAGATGAATATTATGGTTTAGCACCCACTCACCCACAAAGCTATCATTATTTTATGTGTCATAATTTATTTGATGAATTAGATATTGATATGAATAATGTCCATGTTCCAAAAGGTGAAGGGAGTATTGAGGAAGAAACTGAGGCTTATAACAAACTTTTAGAAGAAAATCCAATTGATTTACAATTATTAGGTATTGGTTCTAATGGTCATATTGGTTTCAATGAACCTGGGACATCATTTGATTCAACAACTCATTATATTCAATTAAAAGAAAGTACAATTCAAGATAATGCAAGATTATTCTTTAATGGAAATATCGATGAAGTTCCTACACATGCAGTTACAATGGGAATTAAAAATATCTTACAAGCAAAAAAAGTTTTATTGATTGCTTGTGGTGAAAATAAAGCTATCGCAGTTAAAGGTATGGTTGAAGATGAAAAAAATGTTGAATTACCTGCAAGCGCATTACAAGACCATGATGATGTTACATTAATTATAGATGAAGCAGCTGCTTCTTTACTTACAAAAAAATAAAAGCCTTATGGCTTTTTTTTATGGAGATAGATAAATGAAAAAATATGCAGTTATTACAGGAGCAAGTAGTGGGATTGGTAAAGAATTTGCTTATCAGCTTTCTTTAAAATATAATTTGATATTAATTGCTAGAAGAAAAGGAAACCTTATTGAAATAGCAAGTCAACTTGATTGTGAATGTATAATTATTGAAGCTGATTTAAAAATTCATGAGGAATGTTTTAGAATATTTGAAGAAATTAAAGATAAAGATATTGAAATATTTATTAATAACGCTGGATTTGGAGATTGTGGTTATTTTATTAATAATGATTTAAATAAAGAAATAAACATGATAGATGTTAATATAAAAGCAGTACATATATTTACAAAACTCATGTTAAGATATTTTAATAATCAAATAGGATATATTCTCAATGTTGCCTCTTCAGCAGGTTTAATACCAGCAGGACCTTATATGTCTGTTTATTATGCTTCAAAATCATATGTTACAAGTTTAACAAGAGGAATATATAAGGAGTTAAAAGAACATCAAAGTTTAACTTATATTGGTTGTTTATGTCCTGGACCAGTAGAAAGTGAGTTTAATAAAAGAGCTAATGTTAAATTTGCTCTTAAGGCAATAAGTTCTAAAGAATGTGTTCATTATGCTTTAAAGAAAATGTTTCAAAGAAAGGTTGTTATTATACCAACATTAAAAATGAGATTAGCAATCCTGTTAGGAAGATTTTTACCTCAGTCATTATATATTCATATTGTATCTTTCCAACAAAAGAAAAAAATTTACAAATAAAAAAAGAAAAATGAGATTTTTTTTAGAATATAATAGTAAGGGGACAAATTCTATTTGCATTTATCCCCTTGATATATATCTTTTTCTCTCATTAATTTGTCAATATCATTTAAGATAGTGACTTTTTTTATTGACCATTTTGGTTTAATTAAATCGTCTATAGGAGCATCACCAGTTAATCTTTCTATGATGACATGTTCAGGAATATATCGTAATTGCTCTACAACGAGTTGAATATATTCATCCCTCTTTAATATTTTAAAAGGTTTATTTTGATATATTTCATGTAATTTTGTATCTTTTAAAATAAATAAACTATGAATTTTAATGGCTTGTATATCGAGTGTCCCTAAAACCTTAGCTGTTTCTAACATCATTTCTTTACTTTCATAAGGAAGTCCATTAATGATATGAACACAAACATCAAGATTTTTATCTCTTAACTTTTGAAGCCCTTCAACAAATGTTTTAAAATTATGTCCACGATTTATTAATCGACCAGTTGAATCATGAATTGTTTGTAAACCTAGCTCAATATACAAATCAATTTTTTTGGATAGCTCATAAAGATAATCAACAATTTCATCATTTAAACAATCAGGTCTTGTAGCAATCGCTATTCCTACAACATCTGGATAATCAATAAAAGGTTCAAAAGTTTGTTTTAATTTTTCAATTGAACCATAAGTATTTGTGTTTGCTTGAAAATAAGCAATAAATTTGCATTGAGGCCATTTTCTTTTCATCACTAAAGAAACATCATTAAACTGTTTATAAAGATGATCTGTGACTTTTCCTGCATAATCACCAGAACCAGAAGAAGAACAGAAAATACAACCACCAGTTGATACTTTACCATCTCTATTAGGACATGTAAAATGTCCGTTGAGTGCAACTTTTGCAACTTTGCAATGATATTTATTTTTAAGATAATAATTGTATGTATGATATCTTTTATTGTCTAAAGTATATTTAAATTTATTCATTTTATCACCAGAATTATTATAGCATAAGGAGGAAATAATGTTAACATTACAACATATTACAAAAAGTTATTTTAGTGGAAATGATGAAATAAAGATATTAGATGATATTTCAATTACATTTCCTCAAAAGGGATTAATAGGGATTTATGGTAAGAGTGGATGTGGGAAATCCACTTTTTTAAATATTATCAGTTCTTTAGAAAAACCAGATCAAGGAGATATTTTCTTTTATAACGAAAAACTAACAGAAACTTTTTTAAGAGATGAAATTGCTTTTGTTTATCAAAATCATGATTTAATACCTGCTTTAAACGTTAAAGAAAACATTAAACTTGCTTTAAAGACATCTCATCAATCATTTCATCAACAAAAATTCAATATGATTATTAAGCGTTTAGAGATAGAAAGATTATTATCTCATTATCCATCACAACTTTCATTAGGACAATCTAGACGAGTATCAATTGCAAGAGCTCTTTTAAAAAATACTTCCATTATTTTAGCGGATGAACCTACAGGGGCATTACATCTTCAACAAGCAAGAGAAGTTATGGAATTATTAAAAGAAGCATCTTTAAAAAGATTAGTTATTATTGTATCCCATGATCAAAAATTATTAAAGGAGTATTGTGATAGTTTATTGACTGTTGAAAATTGTAAAATAAAGGGGAAGATAAAAAAACAAACGGAAAAAAGAAGAGAACAATCTTATCATAAAAAGAGTTACTTATTTATGTATATTATTCAACAAATGAAAGCTCAAAAATATAAACTCTTATTTTTATTTATGTTTCAGATCATACTTATTTTGTCTTCTTTTTTTATTATAACTGCATTACAAGGAGTCAATGAGCAAATTGTTTTAACCAAAAAAAGAACACCATTAAAGAATATTATGACAATAGAGAATTATAATAGTCAAGAATTTAAAGAATTACCTCAAATTCATAATGCTTATTATGATTATCAATCTTTATTAGATTTGGGAACT
The DNA here is from genome assembly GCA_910579135.1 of uncultured Erysipelotrichales bacterium. GTDB lineage: Bacteria > Bacillota_I > Bacilli_A > Erysipelotrichales > Coprobacillaceae > MGBC113645. Next base: position 30,294 of record CAJTTM010000022.1, read on the forward strand.
TTATCATGTGATGCAATGATGGAATATCTTCCTCAATATAATCGACATATTGTTTTAAAAGAAGGAAGAATGCCAATTGAATATAATGAAGTTTTGATTACATCATCACTCAAAGATAAAATATCTAATCATAAACTTGTTTATAAGACTGAAACAAAAGAGTTTGAACTTAATGTTGTTGGTGTTATAGAAGAGGATTTTTTCAAAGAAAAATATGTTTATTTTCCTTATATTTTTAGAAATGTTATTTTAGATTATATCAATCATTATGTGATTGTTATTGAAAGTGAAAATTGCCTAAAGTTATCTCAACAATTAGAAAAAGATTATTTAGTAACATATGAAAATGGAGAAAAGATTCAAAATTATACAGAGCTTTTATCCTATGGCCAAATAATAGCTATTATTTTCATAGCAGTAAGTCTTATGAGTTCCATGTTTTTGTTATATATAGTTTATACAATTATTATTGATGAGCGAAAGCATGATTGTAGTTTGCTTGTTATGATGGGAGTTTCTTTAAATAGACTTTTAGGTTTGTTTATTAAAGAAGCTTTTTTTATTGGGACATCAATTGGAATATGCGGAGTTATTCTTTGTCAAATCATATTTTATTATTGTAATCATGTTCTTACGATTCAAAATTATTTATCTTTTTCTTTAAAATTAGAAAAGTATATGTTTTTCAATGAAGATATTTATCTAATGATTATTTTTATCTATATTTTATTAACAGTTCTTTTTGCTTATATTTCAATTAAAAGAGTCTTACATCTTGACTTTGTATCATTATTAAGGGAGGAATAATATGTTAGAGATTATAAATATAACAAAGAAATATCATTACCAAAAGGTTATTGATTCTCTTTCAATGACATTACCTGATTGTGGATTAATTGCAGTTGTAGGGAAGTCAGGTTGTGGAAAAACGACATTGCTTAATATAATTGGTGGTATTGATAAAGATTATAGTGGACAAATTTTATTTAATAATAAAAATATTCGTTTTATAAAAAAGAATATAGGTTATTTGTTTCAAAGTTTTCATTTGATATCATGGTTAAATGTTATTAATAATATTCGGTTACCTTTATTTTTTAAAAGGGGTAACTTAACTTATCAAGATATGTTAGGATTAAAAGATTTAAAAAGACAGAATATATCAAATCTATCTTTAGGTCAAAGACAACGTATTGCTTTTTTAAGAGCTTTTTCTTTTGATTCAAGGATTGTTTTATGTGATGAACCTACAGCTTCTTTAGATGAGTTGAATGCTATTCAATTAATGGAATTATTAAAAGAAGAATCATCTTCAAAATTAATTATTCTTGTTTCTCATGATATGGAAGTAGTTAAAAAATATAGTGATGAGATTTTTTATATGGAAGATGGGAAAATAATCAATCATCAAATAATCAATCAGCCAAAGAAAATAGAAGATATTTCTCGATATAAAAAGGCAAAAAAACCAAAGTTATTTTTATCTTTATATGCACTTTTTCATCATCGTTCTAGAACTATTCAAATGATTATTGCTTTAACATTATCATTGAGCTGTATTATTTTAACATTTTCTATTTCACAAGGTTTTTATAATCAATTATATGAATATATTGATAGTTTAGTTCCTGCTTCTTCTATTAGCTTTAGATTAAAATCTCATGGTCATATTCATCTGCAAGATTTAAATGATTTTAATAATGAATCTTATGTATTGCATTCTCATTTGTTTTTAAATCAATATGAATTAATTGCTTTTGGAGAAGTTAGAGACAAATATAATAGTCAATATGTTATTGAAATAGGGAATGATAGTGGATTTATAAAAGATGAATTATTATTAAAAGGAAGAATGATGAAAAATAATGATGAAATTGTTGTTTCTAAAGAAGCTGCAATGCGTTATTTACAAAGTAAAGATGTAGAGATGTTAATTGGCAGGGAAGTTAACTTATGGTATAAACATTTAAATAAAGTGAGAGGAAAGAAAGTAAAGATTGTAGGAATTTATGAGAATAAAGATCAATTTAATAGTATTTATTATTTAAAGGAAGCTCATTTTTCACATATAGAATCATTGTTTCATGATAATAGTATAATGAGTACTTATGGAATCTTATATGTAAATGATAGCACCAAAGATTATCATAAACTTGTAAAAAAATATCATCAATATGAGTTTAAAGAAGTAGGTAAGGGAACAAAGGATCAAATGAATTCATTTATGGAAAAGATAAAGTATGTTTTAATGTCATTTTCTTTATTAGCTATTTTATCCTCTGTTTTTCTAATAGGTGAAGTGATGTTTTTAGAAGTTGTACAAAAAAAGAAAGATATAGCCATCATGAAATGTTTTCATGCAAATTATAGTGATATAAGTCTTTTTATATTTAATCAATCATTTATAATATATTTAATAGCATGTTTTTTCTCTTTTGTTATTTTTGTTTCTTTTCAGTCATTATTCAATCATCTTTTTTCAATGGATATGCTTTTTAAAAAGAATTTAATTTCTATTGATTATCATTTGCTTTTTATTATTTATAGTAGTGGATTTTTATTATTGATATTCTCTCAAATCATTCCTTTGATTTATGCTTTTCGTATTAATATAGCCAAACTTTTAAGATCAAAATAAGCTTGAAAATTTTATGTGATTTTCTTATTGAAATATTTATTTGCTATGATATAATATTAAAGTATCAAATTCGATGATTAGGAGTATTAGCTATAGGAGTTTTTTAGAGAGTCTGTGGGTGGTGGAAACAGATAGATGAATATAGTGAACTCGCCTATGAGAAGCAATAGTGAAAAAAGTAATTATTGACGTATAACTGCGTTAAAGTTTTAAGAGCATGTTATTTCATGAACTAAGGTGGTAACGCGGTTTTTGGTCGTCCTTAATAGGAGGACTTTTTTATTTTGGAAGGAGGAAAAATTATGCCTTTTGATCATAAGGTTATAGAAGAAAAGTGGCAAAAATATTGGGCTGAAAATAAAACCTTTGAAACAGATGTATGGGATTTTTCAAAACCTAAATATTACGCATTAGATATGTTTCCATATCCATCAGGACAAGGTTTGCATGTTGGACATCCTGAAGGGTATACTGCAACTGATATTATGTCAAGATTTAAAAGAATGCAGGGATATAATGTTTTGCATCCAATGGGATTTGATTCATTTGGTTTACCAGCAGAACAATATGCAATTAAAACAGGAAATCATCCTGAGGGATTTACTTTAAAGAATATTGAAACATTTACAAAACAATTAAAGATGTTAGGTTTTTCTTTTGATTGGGATAAATGTGTTTCTACTTGTGATCCAAGTTTTTATAAATGGACACAATGGATCTTTAAACAGTTATATAATGATGGACTTGCAAGAAATGTTGATATTCCTGTTAACTGGTGTGAGGAATTAGGAACTGTTTTAGCAAATGATGAAATTATTGATGGGAAAAGTGAACGTGGTGGATTCCCTGTTGTTAGAAAGAACATGAAACAATGGGTTATCGATATTCCTAAATATGCTGAAAAGTTATTAGCAGGTTTAGAGGAAATTGATTGGCCTGAAAGTACAAAAGAAATTCAAAGAAATTGGATTGGTAAATCTATTGGAGCCCATGTTGATTTTAAAGTTGATGGTTATGAAGATAAGTTTACTGTTTTTACAACACGTTGTGATACTTTATTTGGAGCAACTTATTGTGTATTGGCTCCTGAACATCAATTAGTTGAAAAGATTACAACCCAAGAACAAAAAGCTCAAATTGAAGAATATGTTAGAGTTTGTTCAACAAAATCTGAATTAGAACGTACTGAACTTAATAAAGATAAAACTGGTGTCTTTACTGGAGCTTATGCAATTAATCCTGTTAATAATAAGAAAATTCCAATTTGGATTTCTGACTATGTATTAGCCGGTTATGGAACTGGAGCAATTATGGCTGTTCCAGCACATGATGATAGAGATTATGAGTTTGCGAAGAAATTTGGAATTGATATTATTCCTGTTTTAGAAGGTGGAGATATTAGTCAAGAAGCATGGACACAAGATGGTTTGCATATTAATTCGGAATTCTTGAATGGTATGAATAAAGAAGATGCAATTGAAACGATGATTCAATGGTTAGAAGAACATCAATGTGGTTCTAAAAAGATTAATTATCGTATTAGAGAATGGATCTTTGCTCGTCAAAGATATTGGGGTGAACCAATTCCAATTATTAATTTTGATGATGGATCCTCAGTTGCCCTTTCAGATGATCAATTACCACTTATTTTACCACCATTAGAAGATTATTCACCTTCAAAAAGTGGATCACCACTAGATAAAGCCAATGATTGGGTGAATGTAGAGGTTGATGGTAAAAAAGGAAAACGTGAAACAAGTACAATGCCTGGTAGTGCAGGAAGTAGTTGGTATTTCATAAGATATTTAGATCCAAAGAATGAAAATGAATTATGTGATAAGAGATTATCAGATCATTGGTTACCAGTTGATTTGTATGTTGGTGGACCAGAGCATGCTGTTGGACACTTGTTATATTCACGTATGTGGAATAGATATTTATATGATAAAGGTTATTTATCTCATCCAGAACCATTCCAAAAATTATTCCATCAAGGTATGATTTTAGGATCCAATGGTGAAAAAATGAGTAAATCTAAGGGAAATGTCATTAATCCTGATGATATTGTTAAGGAATATGGAGCGGATACTTTACGTGTTTACGAAATGTTCATGGGACCATTAGAAGCAAGTAAACCTTGGAGTGAAACAGGTGTAGATGGAGCAAGAAAATGGTTAGATCGTGTTTATCGTTTAGTTATTGAATCTGATAAATTAACTGACGAAAATGATCACTCATTGGATTATATTTATCATATGACTGTTAAAAAGGTTACTAATGATTATGAAACATTGGGATTTAATACAGCTATTTCTCAAATGATGATTTTTGTGAATGAAGCTTATAAAGCTAAAACACTATATCGTCCATATGCTTTAAGTTTAGTGAAGATGTTAAGTTGTATTGCTCCTCATGTATGTGAAGAGATGTGGCAATTATTAGGACATGAAACAACAATTGCGTTTGAAGAATGGCCAACTTATGATGAAAGTATGCTTGTTCAATCAACTGTTGAAATTGTTGTTCAAGTAAATGGTAAATTAAGAGCAAGAATGACTGTTAATAAGGATGAAGACAAGGAAGTTGTTGAACAAAAGGCATTCGCATTAGATAATGTTAAGGTTTATACAGAAGGAAAAGAGATTAGAAAGATTATCTTTGTTCCTAATAAGATACTTAATATTGTAGTTAAATAAATTAGACGTTAGGTAAAACTAACGTCTTTTTTTAGGAGAATATGATGAAAAAGGGATTTTGAAGATAGAATTATCTTGATATTACTTTTTCATGAATAAAATAAATCGGCAGGAAGTCTAGATAATAGAAATTTGCATAAATTATTAATTTGTAAAAATAATATTTTTATAGATATAACTTTTAATAAGATAATTAGTCATAAAATAACTATTTTTTATTATTTATTTTTTTTCTTTGAAAATCAAAAAGAAACCCTTTTCATATTTTCTTTAGAGTGATAAGATTATTTTAAGATATATTGGAGGTAGAGTCATGTTAAAAGATTATGAATTTCAAAAAATAGAGATTGTTCCAGATATTGAAGAATGTTTGGGGAATGCTAAAATTAATCTCTCAAAAAAACAAATGTTATTAAAAGATAAAAAATTGCCTGTTGTAGTATTATTTGAAGGTTGGGGTGTTTCTGGTATTGGAACGACTCTTGGTAAAGTGATTCAAAACATGGATCCTCGTTTTTATGCAGTTGAAACAATGAATAAAATAAGTGATGAAGAAAGTCGAAAACCCTTTTTGTATCGTCATTTTTTACGTATTCCTGAAAATGGTAAAGTGACATTTTTTGATCATGGGTGGATGAATGAAGTGACAACTCAATATCTTCATAAAGATTTATCTAAAAAAGATTATAAGAAAAGAATTGATAGTATTCAAAAGTTTGAAAGAACTTTAGTTGATAATGGATATTTAGTCATTAAGTTTTTCTTCCATATTTCTAAAGATGATCAAGCCAAAAGAATGAAGCGTTTATTAAAAGATAAGAATACAAAATGGCGCATTTCTAAAGAAGATTTATGGCAAAACAAACATTATGATGATTGTTTAGAAGTATATGATGATTATTTAGATCAAACAAATCAATCTTATGCTCCTTGGTATGTTATTGATGCTACTAATAAAAAATTAGCCCAATTACAAGTATTAGAAGTATTGATGGGACATATTCAAAATAGATTAGACTTTGATAAAGGAGATGCTTTATTAATTGAAAACCCATTTGAATTAAGAGAAGAAATAGATTTAAACGCAATTGATTTAAGTGTAACAATTAATGATGGGGATTATAAAAAAGAATTAAAGAAATGTCGTAAAAAATTAAGAGAATTACATAATGTCTTATATCGTAAAAAAATTCCAGTTGTAATCGCTTATGAAGGATGGGATGCTGCTGGAAAAGGTGGTAATATTAAAAGAGTGACTTCTGGATTGGATCCTCGTGGTTATACGGTTTATCCTATTGCAGCACCGGATAAAGGTGAATTAAATAGACATTATTTATGGCGTTTCTATAAACGATTACCAAAAGATGGTCATATTGCAATCTTTGATAGAACATGGTATGGACGTGTTATGGTTGAAAGATTAGAAAATCTATGTAGTGAAAATGATTGGCAAAGAGCATATAATGAAATGAATGAATTTGAAAAAGAATTATATGATTGGGGAGCTATTGTTATTAAGTTCTGGGTACAAATTGATAATCAAACACAATTAGAACGTTTCACTGATCGTCAGAATACTCCTGAAAAACAATGGAAAATTACTGATGAGGATTGGCGTAATCGTGAAAAATGGGATCTTTATGAAGAGGCTATTGTGGAAATGCTTCATAAAACAAATACCAAGTTTGCTCCTTGGTATGTATTAGAATCGGTTGATAAAAAATATGCACGTATTAAAGCTATGAAAATTTTAATCAGTGAGATTGAAAAGAGATTAGATGAAGAGTAGGGTGAAAGAGGCTGTAACGAAATAAAATATTAATACAGTCTATCAAAAAAGGACAATGT
>CAJTTM010000023.1 GCA_910579135.1 uncultured Erysipelotrichales bacterium
TAAAAATCAAGATATTATGTCCCTTATTAAGTCTATGACTTTATTTCATTCTCCTATGATCAAAGTTGTCTTTGGACATAAAGAATGTGTTAATGAAATGATTGATATCATACTAGGAAGACATATACATATTGATGAACATTATATGAGTAATATCTTTACTATAATATTCACGTTTTTTATTAAAACATGACCAAATATAATAAACTACTGTTTTATATATTTCTTCCCATTTTTTTTGAGGTGTTGGAAATTTCTGATAGAAAGTTTCAAATGAATATAACATATTCTTTGCACATTCATCAAAATCATAATCAATTAAATCAACTTCTCTTAAATTATGATTAACCTCTCTAATTACAATTTTAAACTCTGAATCTACTGGTTTTATTTGTAATTGATATAAAACCATATGTCCTTCTAAATGAAATATTTCTCTTAAATATTTTTGTTTTAATTCAACTTTTCCTTTTGTTACATAAGCAATATAAATTGTTTGAGATTTATAAACTATTAATAACATAATAAACTTCACCAGTTGGCTTTCTTAGTTTAATAATTCTATCTCTATTTGTATTATCCAAAGGCATATTATCAATGATAAGCGATAAATCCTCACCCTTTCCTTTAATAATAACCGTTTCATCATCTGCATATGTAATATCAACCCTAGAATTATCGTATACCATTGAAATCATATTATAATCTGTAAGATATTTATACTCAACTTTCTTATTATGAATTAAAGGAATAAATTGTAAAACATTCTTAGTATTCACAACAAAATCTCTTCCTACAGAACGTCCATGATCTGATTTTAAACATAATGCATCTTCTTCTACAATATCCTTTCCAACTCTTTTCTTTATCATTTTCTTATTGAAATACATATATGAACCATACATACTTACTGATTTTACACTATTTTCCATAAAATTTATCCTTCCTATATACTTATCTTATTTCATATTATATATTTTACTAAAATTAAAGTACAATACATAATAATTAATCATAGTATGTCATAAAGTTATAGTTAGGATAGATCTTAATCTAAACAAAAAAACTGTCAACTTCGTTATGCTAACAGTTACTCTTTTCTCTTTATTTCAACAACTTTTTGAGAATATTCTTTTAATTCTTCATCATCACCCACTACTATAACTGCATTCCCTTGCAGATGAATTTCTTTTAATAGAGAAATAACTAATTTTCTATTCTTTACACTCATAAAGTCATTTAAATCATCTATGAAAATAAGTTTATGGGAATTTAATAGTACTTCAGAAAATAAAACCATTTGTTTTATATCTTGAGAACATTCACTAATAATAATATCTTTATATTTCAATAATTCAGTTTTCATTAGAATATCACGAATCATTTCTTCTTTATCTTCTATATCCTCATCTATTGATAGTGCTATATTTTCTTTAACGGTTTTATCTACAATCATCACAAATTCTGATAAACGCCTTATTTTATCATTTAAAAATACACGTGATTGTTGATTATAAGGTAGAATCCTTTTATTATCAAATGATAATGCCTTCTTTTGCCCATCATGAGTCAATTCCATAATATTATATAAAACTAAATCTTCATTACTTACTTTTTTATCAATGACAATAAAACTTTTTTCATCTATAAAAAAACGTATATTATCTAATACTGAACTCTGATCTATAGATTTATACAAATGTTTAATTTCTACAATACAATTCATCCTTATTTTCTCCTTGCTTTATACAAATATAATAGAGATCATAATGATCTCTATTACAAATTTCATTTTATCGTAAATATACTACCTCATAAAACATACACTACCTATAATCAATAAAATGAATTGTACTTCCTCATTAACTATATTACTTATATTTTAATAATTAAAGTATCATTTACCACAAAACTATTTGAACTTTAAACTATATTCACTCATTATTTCTTAATATCTTTCATATTTCTTTAAACTTTCAGGTTCTTTGCTTTGATAAATATGATTATCAGACATTGTATTGACTGCCTGAATAGCGATTAAAAATAAACCACTTGAAATAACTGTTAATAACTTAGCTTTTATGTTTTTCATAATCCCACTTCCCTCCTATAATTAAAATATTAATGACAATAAAAAAGACAACTAAAGTATTTCCAAGAAAATGATGAATATAGAATAAATAATTCATAATAGAAAGATAAATGATTGTATATATGATTGAATATCTTTTAAAAATTTTTCTTTTCTTTGTTGAAACTGTTTTATTCACATTTTCAATAGGACATAATGTCCCAATAATAATTAAACCTATTATTTCAATAAATATTCTGTCTACTGAATGAAAAATATATAAATGTGAAATAAATACTGATAAAATAAATAACCCCACATAACAAGCAATACAATGGCTATAGCTCTTACAATGATAACCACCTAATATACTACGTGATGAAGAAAAAAGTATTTCATAAACAACAGCTTCAATAAAATGACCAGTATAAGCCCCCACTATCAATAATAGAATTGTTCCTATCAAAGTTGATATAACCAACCCTGCTCCATGAACATAAATCTCTCTATCTTCATTAAGAACACCATTATGACTTAAATAGTCTACTAATCGATTAGATAATCCAACAATCATTTTATCACCATCTTTCTAAAAGCTACTATACTTAAAAGTGTTTCTAACATCAATAACTATTAGAAATCCGTTCATTTTTTTAAAAATTCGTTAAAAATAGATTTCATTATGTCTTTTTATGACGACTTATTATATAATGATATTCTATAAAAGGGAGTGATATAAATGTATAAGATTGCGATTATTGATGATTACCAAGATGCCATTAATCAAATGAAAAACAAGATTAAAGAATTCTCTATAAAATACGAAATAGAGATAACTTGTGATGAATACTTAGATAGTCAAAAATTTAATTTTCATCAATATTATGATGTTATCTTCTTAGATATTGAAATGCCTAGACTCAATGGTTTCGATTTCGCTAAGAAAATCAATAAACTATATAATCCAAAACTCATTTTCATGTCTAATCACGAAAACAATATGAAACATACATTTGACTATAAACCATTTCATTATATTCAAAAGAATGATTTTGAAAAAAGTGCTAATCATGTTTTAGAATTATTATTTCAATCTATAGAATATTCAATGATACAAATATCTTATAAAGGTATAAAACATAAAATGAATATACATGAAATTTCATACATTGATATTATTAGTGGTATTGTCACCATACATAGTTATAACGACAAAGAATATAATACTTGGGAATCACTTTCCTCTCTATATAAAGAACTTACAAACTACCATTTTGTTTCTATTAGTCAATCTACTATTATCAATCTCGCATATGTAAAGAAAGTTAATAAAAGTTATACAGAAGTCACACTAAAGAATGATAAAACATTTAAAATTTCTACTCGCAAGAGAAAGAATTTCAAACTGGCTTATATTCATTATTATTTATAATGTCTTACTTTGATTTATTAATTAACTTTATTGAGGCTTCTATGTATTTTATTTTCTTATATTATATTTTTGATAGAAAGAAAAGCATCTTTACATTATTTGTATTTATTGCATTAAAATTTATTAATACAACAATCCATAATTATTATCTATTACCTGAAATATTAAATCTTATTATTTCTAATACTATTTTGTTATTATATGCATGTTATTTAAATAGAAATATGATGGAAAATTTATTCTTTACACTTCTCATACATCTTATAAATAATATTTCTACAACTATATCTATGGTTGCCACTAATATATTCTTTGGTTTCCCATTCTATAGTGGTAATGCATATGTATTCATTGCAATATTAGCAAAAGCATTAGACATTATGATTTTTATAGGTATTTATTATTTGTTGAAACGTTATCAGATTCTACCTAAGAAGACTAAAAAATTATTTTATATCTTTTCAGTTATTCTTATTTTAGACTTATTATATGGACATTGTATAGACTATGTTTTCTATGAGAATACCTTTAATAAGTATCATATTATTATTTTTATATTGCTTAATGTTTTAACAATCTTTATTTGTTTTATCTTCTTTGAAACACAAAAAGAACAAAGAAAATTACTTACTTTACAAAGAAATGAGCTTTTAAGAGAGAGTCAAGATAAGATTAATCAACTTAATCAAAGGAATGTTCTTAAACTTAATGTTTGGAAACATGATATGACTTATGTATTTTCTTATTTAGCAAAATATATTAAAAATGAAGATTATGATTCTGCAATATCAACGATTGATTTATATAATCAAGTGATTAATGGATATAATTTATTTGAAGATACTAATGATAATATTTTAAATACTCTTATTGTTGAGAATAGCCAAAAATTAATAGATAAAGATATTCAAATCTATACTCATAATAGTTATAAAAATATTCCTATAGAAGATAAGGATTATCAAGATATTTTAAGTGAGTTTATGAAATATGCAATTGAGGAGTGTGGTTCCTCTTCTCAAAATGAAATTCATATTTCTATATCGAATCAAGAACCTTTATTTATAATGGAATTAAAATATACAAGCGAAAGTCATTTGTTTGATAATTATATTATAGAAGATATTGTAGATAAGTATAATGGACATATTACTATTAGTTATGAAAATGAATTTATTATTATAAATATTGTGTTATAAGTTATTTAGTGTAAACGTTTTCTGTTTTTGAAATAAATGTGGTTTTTTGTCATTTTTATATATAATATATAAGTGGAGGTATATTATATGAAAGACAAAAACATTATCAAATTTCAAATATTCTATTTTTTTCAGATAGGTGCAGTAGGTTGTTTTATTCCTTATATTAATGTCTATCTAGAAAAAAGTATTGGACTAACAGGTTCACAAATTGGTTTATTAACAGCAATCTCATTAATTTTAGGTGTGTGTGTTATTCCATTATGGGGTATTGCTGGTGATAAAACGAGGAAGTATAATCTTTTATTAATGAGTTCACTTGCTTCTAGTATTGTTATTTTATATTTTTATTCTAAACAAACTGTTTATGCAGGGGTTCTTATTTTTGCGTTACTATTAGAAATAGCGAGATTGGGTTCTGGTCCTATGGCTGATACAATTACAATGAATTATACTGCTAAGCATAATGGTAATTATGGTTCTATTAGAGGGATGGGATCTTTAGGATATGTTATTGGAAGTATGGCTGTTGGTTTTTTAGCAGATAAATATGGTTTAGATGGTCCATTATTTACTTCTTATATTTTATTGCTTGGATTAGCTTTCTTATTATGTTTAAGTTTTCCTAAAACTGATATTCAAGGGGAAGATGAAAAACCTCAAAAAGGAAACTTTAAAGAGTTATTAACAAATAAGAATTTTATCTTTATGTTATTGATTGTTATGATGACTCAGATTGTTATTGATAGTTCTGGAGCTTATGCAGGAAACCATCTTGTTTCTACTCTTAAAGGAAGTAATTCTTTAATTAGCTGGTTGACTTTTGCACAGGTTGTACCTGAAATTGTTTTCTTAATGGTGTCTTCTCAATTGATTAAAAAAGTTGGTTATAAAAAGTTTATACTTATAGGTGCAATCCCTATGGCTATTCGTTTATTTACATACGCTCTTATTCCTAATGCTTATGTATTTGTATTTATTAGTATTGTTCATTGTTTAGGGGTTGGTATTTCTACTGTCGCAAGTTTAGCATATATCAAGGAATCTGTTAATCCTGCTGTATTTGGAACAGCTGTCACATTATTGAATGCTGCTATGAGCATTGCAAAAGCTATTTATGGATATGTTTTTGGTTTCATTTATCAATATCTAGGTTCTGATAAGATTTTCTTATTTAGTGGAGTTATTGTTGTTGTTTGTATAATTATGGTTTTATTTACAAAGAGATTTGATGAAGCAGATAAGAAGATAAAAGAACAGCAACTTATTCAATAGAATAAAAGATGATTTATCGTTTTGATAAGTCATCTTTTTTATTTATTTTACCCAGCTTTCTATGATTGCTCGTGCTGATCTATTCATCTCTTCTCTAAATTCTGCATAGAATTTTCTTCTTGCGAATGATTCTATATATTTTCCTAATTGTTCTTCATCTTTACCAGATTGTTTCATAAACATTTGTTCTGTTTCTTCAAGTGTTTTTTGTTGATATGTATCAACATGAACCATATCACTTAAATCAAAACGAGTTGGTTTTTTTCTATCTTTTTGTTGTTGAGTTGGTTTTCCAAAGACAACCATAATAAATGGCACTGCATATTTAGGTAAATGAAGAGTTTCTTGGTTAGCTTCAAAGTTTTCTAAAATATCCCCAATATAACAAGATCCTATCCCTAAAGATTCAGCTGCCACTACTGCATTTTGAGCTGCAATAATACAATCTTGTGCTGCTAAAAACAAATCAGATTCTTCTAATTTTATTGTTTGAGATGTATATTTTTTAAACATATCAAACCATTTTTGATAATCTGCTAAAAAGATAAGTACCATTGGTGCTTTTGCAATAAATGGTTGATTATCACATCTTTTTGCTAGTATTTCTTTCAATTGTTGATCTTGCACATCAATAATTGAATACAATGCCATATTTCCTGCAGTAGGTGCCTGTAAGGCAGCTTGCATTATTAATTCTTTTTCTTCTTTACTAATTGTTTCATCACTAAATGCTCTTACTGATTTACGATCAAATAATTCTTGTATTGTGTTATTCATAGTCCTACCTCCATATCCATTATATCATATTCATTATGTTTTATAATGATTTAATTTCACTTTTAGTATAAAAAGTATTATAATGAGAAAGTAAAGGAGATAGAAATGAAATATTGTTATAAATGTGGAACTCAATTAGAGAGAAGGTATTTAAAAAATGAAGGGATGATTCCTTATTGTACATCATGTCATGAGTATGTATTCCCTATTTTTTCAACAGCTTGTTCTATGATTGTTTTAAATGCTTCACAAGATAAAATTCTTTTAATTAAACAATACCAAAGAGATGCTTATGTTTTAGTAGCTGGTTATATTAATAAAGGTGAATCAGCAGAACAATGTGCAATAAGAGAAATTAAAGAAGAAGTGGGTTTAAATGTAACTCAGTTAAGATTTAATAAAACAGAGTATTTTTCTAAGTCTAATACTTTAATGATTAATTTTATTTGTATTGTTGATGATGAGAATTTTACTTTAAATGAAGAAGTAGATGAGGCAAAGTGGTTTAATATAGAAGAGGCTTATAAAAATATTACGCCTTGTTCACTCGCAAAAAAATTCTTAAGGAATTATTTTGAGCATTTATAATTTTTATTTCTATGAAAGTGAGGATTATATATGAAAATAGAAGAAAGATTTTTAAAATATGTATCTTTTGATACTCAATCTGATCCATCTTCTTCAACTGCTCCTTCTTCTTTAAAACAGTTAAAATTAGGAGAGTATTTAGTTGAAGAAATGAAAAGCATTGGTATTGATAATGCTTATTTGGATAAATATGGTATTGTTTATGGAACATTAGAAGCTAATAATGGTGATACAAGTGGAGGTATTGGTTTTATTGCTCATATGGATACTTCTCCAGATGCTTCAGGAAAAGATATTAAACCACAATTTATTGAAAATTATCAAGGTGGAGTTATTACTCTTCATAAAGAAAAAGAATTATATCTTGATCCTAAAGAGTTTAACGTATTAGATAAATTAGTTTCTCATGATTTGATTACAACTGATGGTACAACTTTATTAGGTGCTGATGATAAAGCTGGTGTTGCGATTATTATGCAGATGGCTGAATATTTATTAACTCATCCTGATGTAAAACATGGAAATGTTCAAATTGCTTTTACTCCTGATGAAGAAATTGGTCGTGGAACTGAAAATTTTGATATTGCTGCTTTTAAAGCAGAGAGAGCTTATACTGTTGATGGTGGAGATATTAATATTGTTGATTATGAAAATTTTAATGCATTTGAAGCTGTTGTTGAAGTTACTGGTAAAAGTATTCATCCAGGAAGCGCTAAAAATAAGATGGTTAATTCTATTTTAGTTGCTCAGGAATTTCAAGCTATGCTTCCTCTCCATATGCGTCCTGAAGCTACTGAAGGTTATGAGGGTTTTAATCATTTATGCAATATTCATGGCAATTGTGAAAAAACTGTTATGGAATATATTATTAGAAATCATGATTTAGATTTAGCTAAGAAACAATGTCAAGATTTTGAAGATATTCAAGGTTATCTTAATCAAAAATATGGTTATAATATAATTAAAGTTAATATTAGACAACAATATTTGAATATGAAAGAATTGATTTCTAAGGATATGTCTATTGTTGATAATGCTTTTAAGGCTATTGAAGAATGTGGTCTTCATCCTGTTGCTTCACCTATTAGAGGTGGTACTGATGGTGCGAATTTAACTTATATGGGGCTTCCTTGTCCTAATTTAGGAACTGGTGGTTTTAATTATCATGGTCCTTTTGAATTTGTTTCTGTAACTATGATGAGAAAACAGGTAGAAGTCTTACTTAAAATTATTGAAAACACTCAAAAATAAGGAGTTATTATATGTACGCTAAAAATGTATGGGAAAAGTATAAAGATCGTTTAGAAGATGTTATGAGTTTTAATGAGGGTTATAAAAACTTTATTTCTCAATGTAAAACTGAACGTCTTTGTGTTAAAGAAACAATAAAACTTGCGAAGGATAATGGATTTGTAGATTTCTACGAATTAAAAGAAATACATCTAGGTGATAAGTTTTATATTGAAAGTATGAATAAGACAATTGCTTTATTTGTGATTGGTGAAAAGGATTTAGAAGAAGGTATGCATATTTTAGGAGCTCATATTGATTCTCCTAGAATGGACCTTAAACAAAATCCTATCTATGAAAAAAATCATTTTGCTTTGGCTGATACTCACTATTATGGTGGTATTAAGAAATATCAATGGGTGACTATTCCTTTATCACTTGTTGGTGTTGTTGTGAAAAAAGATGGTAGCATTATTGATGTTAATATTGGTGAAAATGAAAGTGATCCTGTTGTTGGTATCAGTGATTTATTAGTTCATTTGTCTGCTGATCAACTAAAAAAGAGTGCTAGTGAAGTGATTCCTGGTGAAAATTTAGATGTTACACTTGGAAGTTTCCCTTTAGAAGATGAAGAGAAAGATGCTGTAAAAGCAAATGTTTTAAATATTTTAAAGAATAAATACGATATTGAAGAAGAAGATTTCTTAAGTGCTGAAATTGAAGTTGTTCCTAGCGGAAGAGCCCGTGATTATGGTTTAGATAGGAGTATGATCATGGGATATGGTCATGATGATCGTGTTTGTGCTTATACGTCTTTAAAAGCTATTTTAGATATTGATAGTCCTAAATATACATGTTGTTGTGTTTTAGTTGATAAGGAGGAAATTGGAAGTGTTGGAGCAACTGGTGCTCAATCATTATTCTTTGAAAATAGTATTGCAGAAATATTAGCATTACAAAATAAGACTTCGCTTCTTTCACTACGTAAAACTTTAATGAATTCTAAAATGCTTTCTAGCGATGTAAGTGCAGGATTTGATCCTTTATTCCCAGAAGTCAATGATTCTAAGAATGCTGCTTATTTAGGAAATGGAATTGTTTTAAATAAATATACTGGATCAAGAGGAAAGAGCGGCAGCAATGATGCTAATCCTGAATTTATTGCTGATATTAGAAATGTTTTTGATGGTCATGATATTTATTTTCAAACTGCTGAACTTGGAAAGGTTGATCAAGGTGGTGGAGGTACAATAGCTTATATATTAGGTAACTATAATATGAATGTTATTGATGCTGGTATTGCAGTTTTAAATATGCATGCTCCTTGTGAGATTGTTTCTAAATTAGATGTTTATGAAGCTTATCATGCTTATAAATCTTTTTTACTTTATATTTAAAAACAATAAGGATAAATTGATTTATCTCAATTTATCCTTTTAAATATAATTTACTAGTATATTTAAGGTTCCTGTGGTTATTTAACTTCAACTGTCACAACATATGCAAAACTTATATCATTTTTAAAGACTATATTTTTAAACAATAATGGATTCTCAAAAGTTGTTACATCTTTAGAATTATTATTAAAAGTTTTGATTAATGTTACATACTCTTCACCATAATTAATATCTATTTTTTCATAGAAATAGCCTTTTTCTTCACTATATTCTTTTTCATGTTTATTTAACAAAAAACTTCTAGTTGTATAATCTCCATTTTTTGAAGTATACTGTCCATATTCAATACTATCTTTATTATTTTCTATTATCCATTTATTTGTATGCATTTTTGCTTCATTTTCTAATTTCAATTTTCCATCTTTATACGAATAAATTTTTAAAATAACTTTTTTTGGTTCTTTTATTGAATATTCCTTTCTATTTATTCCTATATTTTCACTGTTAATAGAATTTGATAAAGAACATCCACATAAAGCAAAAATAAATAAACAAAAAATAAATTTCATATTCCTATTAAATACCATGATTCTATTTTACCTTATATACAGAATTATATGATATATAAATTTTATATTTTCCATTCGATTCATGTTTTAATATAGAATATTTTGAACTACTTCCACCAAATTTTGCTGTATAGTTTCCATAGTCAGTTTTCAATGTACCTTGTAATGAAAAACTAGTAGTTGTTGTTCTTTTAATGCTATGTCCTGTTTTTTCTCCTTTTTGAAATATAAATGATGCAGTTGTATCATTTAATGATGCAAATTTTGTTGATTCCATTTCTTTTTTCAAAGATTTTACATTATTACCAATACCATAGACAATTCTTTTTTCTCCAGTTGTAGTTGCTTGTGTTAATTTATATTTAAGCACATATCCAAAAATATACATCCATCTATCTCCTGTTGTCGAAGTAATATTTGAAGATATATATTTTTCTATAGCTTCACCCTTTAAATATGAAAAGCTTGTTGATGAAAGTCCTCCTCCAGAAATTGTAAATGATGATGATTGACCTAAAGTAAATGTCGTTGTTAATCCGCCAGTCGTTGGTACTCTTGTTAATGGAACCCAAATATAACCTGCACTTTCAGTTTTGATTGTATTCCAATCAGTAGCTCCTCTAGCTAAAGTTCTTTGCAGATAGATACAATTATCACTAACATTGGTAAACATTTCCCCAATGTAAGAAGGTCCTTTTACAGAAATATATATAGATTCATCTTCTATAATTTCTTTCATATTACTATCTAATAATAAAATTCCTTGATCATCTGTAGTACCATAAATAATTTTATCATTTGACAATATTACTATTTCTACATTAGAGTTTTTTATAATCTCATGGGTTTCTTGATCCATTAGCCTAATTTCATTATCTATTTTAGATGCAGATACATTAGGGACTAACATCAAAGCACATGAAACAACAAGAATAATAACAATACTAACTCTCTTAATATAATTCATAAATTTTCAACTCCTTTATTTTTTATTACAATTCTTAATAGATAAATATACATAAATAAAGACTATATTTTACCAAAAATATACGAAAATTATATAGTTTTAAAGAATAATCTTAAAATATTATCGAAAGAACTAATCATAAGGCTATATTAAGTAATTTTGTATAATGCGCTCATTGATTATTAATTTATATTTTCTACTTATATAATAAACTATAAACACTATCCCTCCTTTCATTCTAAAATATAAAAGTATATTTAATCTCATTAAAACATTAAATATTACTAACTACATATATAGCAAATACCACTTATATTTTTATATACTTATTAAATATTTAATTCATTTTATATTCTTTATATATTTAATATTTATATTTTCAGATTTTTTCCATATTTCTACAATTATAATTAAAGCATTAAAAATAATAATACACTTACAAATATTTTATAAACATCTTTTAATCGTAATAGTAATAATGTTAATATTGGTGTTCCCACAACTACAACAAATGCATTTAAACGTCATCATACCATAATGCTCCACTATCTCCGTGTAATTGACTTAAATTCAGTGGTATTAAAAATCGAAATTGACTATATATAAATTCTATTCCCATACAACATAACAAATAATAACTTTTCTTTAAAACTTCCCATAATTTAGTAGAGTCAGCTTTTTCATTTAATGTTTGACTTTCTACTGGACCTATGTTTTTTACAAAAAAATAATAAGTAATGTCGATATCAACGTTGTAAAACTATCAATGAAAAAAGCAAGATCGAGGAGGTTTATAAACAACAAAGCTCTTATTGTAGGAGCTAATACCATTCCTAGATTTGCTCCTAAATAAGTTAAACTAAATGCTTTCTCTCTTTGATAAGTATGACTTAGATCTGCAACAAGTGCATCATATGCAAAATGTTCCATCATTGCAAATAAGCTAGCAATAAATAAATAATAAAATAATTACTCATTTCTATTAATGAAGCTATAAAATAGCTTATAACAGTAATGAAATCACATATTTATATTCCTTTTATTATAATGGTCTGCTAGATAGCCTGAAAACATCAAACAAGATATTTGTATAATATTCATTATTAATAATAATGAAGCAATATGAGAAGCAGTTAATTATAATTTATTTGATAGTATTAAAATTAATAAAGGAGCAATCATTGCTCCTAAACATACAATCTCCTTACCAAAAGTTAATATATAAATTTCTTTTCGTAAACCTTTATATTGATTAATAATATTTTTATTATTTAATGAAGTAAATCTTATCTCTATTTGGATATAAGAATTGAACTCCTTCTTTTGTATAAGATACAGTTTCTTCACTAAATGCAGTATAAGTTAAACCATTATATTCAAATTTAATATTTAACTCTAATGCATAAACTGTATCATATGATACTTTAATATCTCCTTTAATAGGAATTGGATTTTGATTATTCCATAATCCAATAGTTGGTCCAGGACCATGACCAAATATATTACATGGATGCGAATAAAGACAAGCATTAATTCCTTCTTCTTTTGCTTTTTTAAGTGAATCCATTAATACTTCATTTCCAGTCTTTCCTGCTTTCATACATTCTCTAACAATATCTTGGAAACGATTATTAATCTTAAATCCTTCTTTAAACCATTCTGGTACATCTTCATCTTCATCTTTCGCAACATATGCTAATCTTTGAGTATCACTACATAAATTTAAGTATTTAATACCAAAATCACAATGTAAGAAATCCCCTTTTTCAATAATACTATTATAAATGACACCATCATGTCCTTCTCTTTGAATATCAATAGTTGGTGAGAACCAATAATCAAGTCCTAAACTTTTTACTTTTTCCATCATATAGAACTCTACATCTTCACAAGTTGTTTTTCCTGGTTCAATTGCTTTTAAACTAAATGCTTCTTCAATAACAGAAAATGCAGTTTTCATTAATTCAGGATATAAACTTAATTCCTTTGGAGTTCTAATTTCCATAACTTTAATTGGTAATAATTCATCTACCATAAACCTTTCAACAAATTTAGGATTTAAACCTTCTTTTAAAGTTTCATATAACCCATAGCTTAATCCATCTGCATAAGTATGATCTTTAGAAATATTAATAGCTATTTTTTGTGGATCATATTCCTCTAATAATCTGTTTAATGCGTCCATTTGTTCTTCTTTACCAAAGTTCCAATATTGTGGATAAAAAATACCTAATGTTTCATCAGGCATACTTAATGAAAAACGTTTTACTTCTCCTTCATTATCTTTAATAAATACCATCATTGTAATACGTCTTGCAGTTAAATAACTAGCTGGAGTTAATGAATCAAATACTAAATCTTCATGATACTCTTTACTTGCGACTATCCAAGCATCGCAAACACATTCCTTCATAACCTTAGGAACAATAATATCTAATCTTTCCTTTAAACATTCATCTTTTAATTTATATTGTTCTCTTAATGACATAATACTCATTATACTATTCCTCCTTTTTCTACCATTATAATTCTATCATTTTAAACAAATCTATTCAATTTATTTAATATAAAAAGACTACTTTATGTAGCCTTTTTACTCCTATTCATATCTTATTTATAATAAGCTCTTGTTAAGTTATAATGACCTTCTGGAGAAGATGTAACACCTTCTAAGTCAGTAGCTTTTAAGTTAGGGTCAGTATATCCAAATAATGGGATAACATAAGCTTTTTCCTTAACTAAATATTCTTCAGCCTTGTGTAACTTATTCATACGATCAGCACCACTAGATTTTTCACCAGCATTTACTAATTTTTCATATTCTGCATCATCAACTGTATTTCCAGCTACATCTCCATAATACATTGATAAATAAGCCATTGGATCTAAGAAGTCAGCAGTCATTGCATGACGACATACTTCGAATTCTCCAGCATCACGATGATTGAAGAATGTTTCTTTTTCTTCTTGTTTTAATTGTAAATCAACATATACTTCTTTTAATGAAGCTTGCATAGATTCAGCAGCAGCTTTATGCATTGGTAAATCATTATAAGTATAAGTTAATTTTAACATATTCTTTTCATTGTAACCCTTAGATGTCATAATCTTTTGAGCTTCTTCTTTGTTATAAGTTGCATATGGATCTTTTACTTCTTCATTGAAATCTCTATTTGCTCCAGGAATTCCTTTAGGAACAAATTTTTCTAATGCATAAGCATATTCACCATAACCAATTGCTTTTAACATATTTTCTCTATTAATACCCATAGAAATAGCTTTTCTAATATCAACATCTTTTAATTCTTTTCTAGTATTTTCATTACCAGCATTTACTAACATAAAGTAGTTACATACAAATGGATCAATTGCATAAGCAGCAGCTTTTAATTCATCATTTGATAAAATTGTTTGAACATTACATGCAGTAGCGAAATCTAATTCACCAGCTTGGAATCCATTAGTTTGACTTTCAGAATCTGACATAACTTTAAATGAAATTGTTTTAATTTGAACTTTATCAGCATCATAGTATTTATCATTTTTAGTTAAAACGATTTCATCTTTTGCATTAATTGCAGTAGCAGTGAAAGCTCCAGTTGTAGGAATATCTGTTCTATCAGCCCAGTTACTCTTTAATGGATTACCACCATCTTTTTCTACAGCATCTTTACGTACAGGTGTAAATATTGTATGAGTTAATAATTGTGCAAAGTAAGCACATTTTTTAGCTAATTTAATTGTAATAGTTCCTTTTGCATCATCTGCTTTAACATTGAAATCTTTTAATTTATCCATAGATTTTAATGCTTTACCTGTTTTATTTGCACCTTCAATAAAGTTTACAAATTGAGAATAATAAGAAGTAGCAGTACCCATTGCAGATGCACGTTTCCATGCATATACAAAGTCTGATGCTTTAATTTCTTGACCATCTGACCAAGTACGACCTTTATTTAACTTAATTGTATAAGTTAAACCATCTGCACTTACTTTTGGTGCATCTTTAGCAATATCAGCAACTGGATTACCATCTTTGTCTAATTTGTATAATCTATCATACATTTGTTCAAGAACATTTGAAGTAATAGAATCATCAACAACAGCTGGATCTAAGAATGCTGTATCTCCACCGACTGCAACACGAATAAGTGTAGTGTCTCTTGAGCTACCACCACAGGCAGTTAACCCAACTAGCAACGCTAGACATAATAAAGAACTTAATAATTTTTTCATTAATGTTTTTCCTCCCTTATTCTTTATTGTCTTCATACAGGAAACATGCAACTAAACGATCCTTCACTTGTTTAAGTTCAGGTTTTTCTTTAGCGCATCTTTCTGTAGCCTTTGGACAACGTGTTCTAAATACGCATCCACTAGGCGGATTGATAGGACTAGGAAGTTCTCCTTGAAGGATTACTCTCTGTCTTGAACGAGCAGTTTCTGGATCTGGAATAGGAACGGCAGACAGTAATGCTCGTGTATATGGATGAAGTGGATCAGTATAAACTGAGTCACTATCTCCAACTTCTACTAGATTTCCCAAATACATAACTCCAATACGATCTGAAATATGTTTTACCATACTTAAATCATGAGCTATAAATAAGTAGGAAATACCCATCTCCTTTTGAATTTTTTCAAGGAGATTAATAACTTGTGCCTGAATTGAAACATCTAACGCAGAGATTGGTTCATCACAGACGATAAATTTAGGATTTAAAGCAAGAGTTCTAGCAATACCAATACGTTGTCTTTGTCCCCCTGAGAACTCATGAGGATAACGACGAATATGGTCTGGTTTTAACCCAACTAATTCAAGTAATTCTCTAACTCTTTCTTCTCTTTCTTCTTTAGTATCATAAATATTATGAATATCCATTGGCTCACGAATGATTTCTCCAACGGTCATACGTGGATTTAAAGATGCATATGGATCTTGGAAAATCATTTGAACATCTTGTTTGAATTGTTTTAATTCTGCACCTTTAATTTTTGTAATGTCTTCACCATTCACAAAAATTTGACCTTCAGTTGGTGTATTAATTTTAACAATTGCTCTACCTGTTGTTGATTTACCACAACCAGATTCACCTACTAAACCAAAAGTTTCACCAGGATAAATTTTTAAAGAAATTCCATCAACAGCCTTTACAATATCTTTGCTTTGTAAAAAACCATTATTCATTTTAAAATATACTTTTAAATCTTTTAACTCTAATATTGGTTGTTCTGCCATAATTATTCACCCTCTCCTTCCTTTGCAAGTGGATGAGATAACCAACAAGAAGCATGATGAGTATCAGAATAATCTTCTTGAGAAGGCATTTTCATCTTACATATTTTCATTGCTTTATCACATCTATCAACAAATGGACACCAGTTTCCAATATTTAATAAATCTGGTGGTGACCCAGGAATTGGATTTAATTGTTTCTTTTCTTTATCTTCAGGATTAGCAATACATGATAATAATCCCTTTGTATAAGGGTGTTTTGGATTATAGAAAATTTCATCAGCAGTTCCAATTTCTACAATCTTTCCACCATACATGATCGCAATTCTATCACACATGCTTGCAACAACACCTAAGTCATGAGTAATCATGATAACACTTGAACCTAAATCATCACGTAATTTTTGGATTAACTCTAAAACTTGCGCTTGAATTGTAACATCCAATGCAGTTGTAGGTTCATCTGCGATAATTAACTTAGGATTGCAAGCTAAGGCAATCGCAATAATAATACGTTGTCTCATTCCTCCAGAGAATTGGAATGGATATTGTTTAATACGAGATTCAGGAGAAGGAATCCCTACCTTCTTCATTAACTCAATTGCTCTATCATGAGCTTCTTTCTTAGAAATATCATTGTGATTTAAAATAGGTTCTGTCAATTGACTTTCAATTGTTAGTACTGGATTTAAGAAAGTCATTGGATCTTGGAAAATCATAGCCATATCATTTCCACGAATATCACTCATTGTATCTTCGTAATCTTTTGATGTATTAAACGCTAATGGAGAGATATTTTTTCCATCTAATAAGATTTCCCCATTCGCAACTCTACCGTTTCCAGCCAATAACCCCATACAAGAGAACATTGTTTGAGATTTACCAGAACCAGATTCACCAACAATACCTAAAATTTCACCTTTCCCAACATCAAATGAAACATCACGTACAGCTTGTACAGTTCCATTGTCTGTATTAAATACTGTAGAAAGGTTTTTTACCTCTAACATTTTTTCCATATTAAATTAACCCCCCTACTATTTCTTCTTAGGATCTAGTGCAACACCTAAACCATCACCAATAAAGTTCAATGCTAACATAGATAAGCAGATAGCTAAGACTGGCCATACGATTTGAATTGGGTATGACATCATGATATGACGTGCATCATTTGCTAATGTTCCCCAAGAGGCTTGAGGTGCACTTAAACCAATTCCTAAGAAACCTAAATAGGCTTCATTAAAGATAACACTAGGAACTAACATTGTAACTTGAACAATGATTGGACCCATACAGTTAATAATTAAATGTTTCATTAAAATTCTTGAATGACTAGCTCCTAAAACAAATGCAGCTAGTGAAAATTCTTGTTCTTTTAATGTTAAAACTTGTGTACGAACCTGTCTTGACATCCCCATCCAAGATGATATTGTAATACCAATCATGATAGATGTCATACTTGGTTCTAATACAACTACGATTAAGATAATATATAAGATATCTGGAATAGAATACATAATGTCTACAAAACGCATCATGATCATATCTACTTTTCCACCACAATATCCAGCAATACCACCATAAACAACACCAATACAAAGTGAGATTAATGCTCCAGCAAAACCTACACTTAAAGAAATACGTCCACCACACATAACACGAACTAAGATATCACGACCAAATCTATCAGTTCCCATTAAATGTGCTAATGATGGTCCTTGATTTGCAATAGCCATGTTTTGTCCATCATATGTATATGGTGAAAGAATTGGAATAAATACACAACATACAATCATAAGAAGGATAAAACACAATCCAACTAAAGCCATTTTATTCTTTTTAAAACTATTCCAAGCATCTTGAAAATATGTTTTACTTTCATAAACAATTTTCTCAGCATTTTTTTCACTTTCGTCTAACTTCTTAAATAAGTCAGGTGTTAATTCTAGTTCTTCACTTTTCATTTCCATATCAATACCCTCCTTATTGTAATTTGATTCTTGGGTCGACGACCGCAGATATAACATCAGTCAATAAATTAAATGTAATAATTAAAATTCCCAAGAAAACAGTCATTCCCATAATTAATGGATAATCACGATTAACAACTGAAGAAACAAATGATGACCCAATTCCAGGAATTGAGAAGATTGTTTCAACAACTAAGCTACCAGTTAACATGAATGCAAAAGCTGGACCAACATAAGTAATGACTGGTAACAATGCATTTTTAAGTGCATGTTTAATAATAACTTTCTTATAAGGTGTTCCCTTTGATCTAGCTAAAATAATGTAATCTTGTTTCATAACTTCAAGCATACTTGTACGCGTTAAACGAGAAATCATTGATATAGGATACAATGATAACGCCAATGCTGGCAAGACATAATTTGCAGGAGTCTTTAATCCGATAAATGGTAAAATATGTAATTTTAAACCAAATACAACTTGTAACAACAACGCAATCAAGAAAGATGGTACACTGACTCCAATTGTTGCAATAAACATACATAAGTTATTTAACCATTTCTTTTGTGATAATGCTGCTGTAGTTCCTAAAGTTAAACCTACAACAATCGCAAATGAAAAGGCAACAGCTGCTAATCTAGCAGTTACTGGGAATCCAGTTCCTATATAATAAGTTACTGAACGACCTTCATTTACCATACTTTCTCCAAGATCTCCATGGACAACTCCATTTACATAAATTAAATATTGTTCAAATACAGGCTTATCAAGATTATACTTCTCTCTGGCAGCAGCCATAGCCTCTGCAGTTTTATATTTTTCACCACTAATTGGTGATCCCGGTGTAGCTTTCATTAAGAAAAAAGTTGCACTTGCTAATATAAGTAAAGTGACAATCCCAATAAGAATACGCTTTATTAAATATTTAGCCATAATTCTTACCTCCCCAACATGATTATATAAAATATAGCCATTTATCTAATCTTTTATCTATTTTAAACGTGTACAGACAGTACACCTATTTAAACATAGAAAAAGTATAGCATAAAATTGTATACAATTCTACACTTTTTTTGTTTTTGAATAAAATTTCTTTTTTTAGATAAATTCATAGGTGCTTTTTTGTTGTTTTGCTTAATTATATATTATTTTTTGTATATGTTTTATTTTTTAGAAAATTGGACAATTAATCTTGAATTTGTTATAATCTCATATAAAGAAAAAATGATTGTTAATGAAAGGAATCTATATGAAAATCAAACTATTTTTTTACCATAATTATCAATATAAACTTTTAGAAGAAGAACTTAATCAATTAGGGGCTCAAGGATATAAATTAAAAAACATTGGGAGAATTTGTTTTTTTCAAAAAACAAACAAACCTCTTTATTATACAGTTCAATTATATAAAAAAGAAGGTAGGAATCGTGTAGAAAAATATTATAATACTGAATTATTTTTAAATAAGTTTTTAGAAAAGGACTTTTCATATAAGGGAAGAATTGATTTAATGCATGTCTTTATGGGAGATGAAAATAAAACCTTCCAAGAAAGTCCTATTGATATGAATAATTACTTTGGATTCAAGTATTCTGTCTTTGCTGCTTTTTTTATTATGGGCTTTGCATTATTACTTTCAAGCGGATTTGTTCCTACTTATATAAGTAGTTATCTTACAAATGGTAGTTTATTACTTCATTTTATTCCTTATTTTATTTTCTTGTTTTTTGGTTATTATTTTAGCGTTGTATATATTAATCATAAATTATTAAATAAAAAAATTGATAAACTCAAAGAAGAGAATAAATATAAAAAAGAAAAAAAGTTATACAAGATACACAATATCATTTTTATTGTTATTACAGTTATCACTCTTTTTTCTATTTTTGATGATTCCTTACAAAGAAAAACAATCGACATAAAAGAACATCCTATAATCACTTTAAAGGATATAGGCATGAGTAATTATACTACAGAATATAGTCAAACTCACAGTTTATTGATTCCTACTAGTTATCAACTTAAACAAGAAATCAACAAAGAAAAATATACATTTTTACAAGTGAGCGAATATCAAACAAGCCATACTCAAATGATAATCGATAAAATCATGAATAATCCTGAACAAGTTATTGCTAAAAAGATTGAAAAATATAATGAGAATAGATATATAGGTACTTTTGAAGATAATAAAATAACAACATATATTATTAAGGAAAAAGATCAAGTTATTGTTATAACAACAACCATTGATTTAAGACCTTATCTTGATCAAATAGAAGAATTTTATAAATAAGAGGCTGTAACGAAATAACTTTTTTGATAAGTTGATTTCATTCAGCTTCTTTTTTTTGTTTTATTTTTCTATAAAAAAACATCTTTGATTATTTTTATCAAGATGTGACTTCATTTTTATTGCTTTTTCACTGTTTTTGGGCGCAATTTCCCTATTACTCTTTTTTTTCATTTTTTTATGTGTATATCTTTTAGTTGATTAGCTCTTTTTTCTTCTTTTCTTTTTCTTGTTTGAGTCGATACTTATGATATTTCTTTAAATTATATCCTAAACACACTATTAAGAATTCCATTTTCGCATTTCTCAGTCCTCTTCTTTTCAATCTCGTGAATTTCATATCCTGTTTGATCACTCCAAACGTTCCCTCAACCTGTATGCTTCTTTGTTTCTTTAACTCCTTTCCAAATTCACTAGATAAATTCTCATCTACCTTTCCATACATTTCTTCTAATACTACATCTCTGCTCAATACTTTTTGATGTTTCTTACTTTTAATGCATTCTCCTTCAAATGGACAGCCTTCACAACTTTCTTCGCTTCCCATTTTCTGTATAATCCTTAAGTATTCTCCTCTTTCATCATAGCTATCATATAAATTTCTATCAAATTGATGTTGGTTTGGACATATTTTATATCCTTCTTCTGTCGTTCCCCAATTTATTGTATTCAATATTTTCTTCTTGAATTTTGCTTCATTCTTTCTTGCATACATCGTATATTTCATATAAAGCTCCATTTTATGTGTTATACAATACATATAATTATCATAGCTTCCATATGCTGATTGTAGTTTACGCAAATTGTGATATGTATTCCCCAGTATATATGGGGAGTTAGAAATGTATTGAGATTAGATAACCTTTTTCTCCAAGTCCTCACAGTAAACGCTTGAAAATAAATGTTCCAGCTCATTTCCGAAGTTGTATGAGATTTTAAGTTTGTGGTTTTCATAAACTGTTATCTGGTCTATCATTTCCACAATAATATCTCTGTCTAATTCTTCAATGTCTTTCAGTTCCAACAACCGCCTTAACCACGGTGTTTCAAAAACATCTTCTGTTACACTTTCCTTTTTCTTTTCTTCCAGCGTTTCAATCTGTTTGGAGTAAAGCGTTTCTTTTTGTTGATAGTCCTCTCGATAAGAAAGAAATTCTTCTATAGAAATCAGTTCGTCTTTGTAATCTTCATAAATTGACTTTTTCAACTTCTTCACTCTTTCAAGCTCTGCTTTTAACTTTGTCAGTTCTATGTCTGTTGATTTTCTGATTTTTGTTGCTGTGAAAGATTGTGATTTTACAAGTTCCTGCAAGTTCTCTACATTGCGGATAATCTGCTTTAAATCTCCCAGCACAATATCATTCAATACTTGAAACGGGAGCGTGTGCGGAGTGCAATAATCTTTTCCACTTCTTTTGTAAGTTCCACAATAGAATGAATAGGACTTACTTCCGTCAGCACGTCGCCAGAAATTTTTCATCATTGCCCGACCACAATCGCCACACTTGATAAAACCTGCGAAGATATTTTTATTTGTTTCTAAACCAATATCCCTATGTTTTTTCGTCAGCAGTTTTTGTACCTTATCCCACAGTTGACGGTCTATAATCGGTTCATGTGTATTTTCAACCCTTATCCAGTTTTCTTTCTCAACTGGACGCTGTTTACTTCTCATACGTTGATGTTTCTTTCCTTGTACCATATTTCCAATATAAAGCTCATTTTGTAACATCACTTTAATCGTGGAATACGTCCAATAAGAAGTTTTCTCTAAACGGTTGCAATTTTTGTAATTTTCGCCGTTGAGCTTTTTATATTCCAACGGACAAAGGATACCCTCTGCATTTAGTATTTTGGCAATGCTTTGTTTTCCTATTCCTTGTGCATACATAGTAAATACTCTTTTTACAACTTCGGACGCATATTCATCAATCACAAGTTTATTTTTATTTGCAGGAGATTTCTTATAACCATAACTTGTAAAAGCTCCGATAAATTCCCCTGCTTTCTGCTTTGATTTTACAGTCGCTTGAATTTTATTAGAAATATCTCTGGCATACTGTTCGTTGAATATATTTTTAATAGGAAGTAACATATCGTATGCCTGCTTCATACTATCAATATTATCTGTTACAGAAATAAAACGAACATTAAGCTCTGGAAATATTCTTTCCAAATATCGCCCCGTATCAATGTAATCTCGTCCGAAACGGGAAAGGTCTTTTACAACAACACAATTTACCTTGTTATCTTCAATGTCAGCAATCATTCTATGAAAGTCTGGTCTATTAAAATTCGTTCCCGTAAAACCGTCATCAATATAAACATCATATAAGATAAAGTCATCATGCTTGTTCACATATTCTGTTAAAAGTTTTCTCTGATTTCCTACACTATCGCTTTCTTCCTTATCTCCGTCCTCTCGTGATAATCTGATATAAATAGCCACGTTAAATAAGTTTGAACCTTTTTGATAAATCATTTTTCCACCTATTCAACTGCCGTACCTATGATAATATTATGCCATAAAGTACGGCTTCTTTCCATTGTTTTCAAGGGTTTTACCCTCTTGATAGTCCTTTTTTTACATGAGATTTCACGATACGGACAAGCAATTCCTCTACGGAAAATTTACCTAAAAATTCCCGTTCTACGATATATTGTGCAGGTTCTTTTTTAGCCAAGTTATCAGCCCCCCTTAGTCAGCTACCTATTCTCAACATACGCACATAGGCTTATCCAATATGCGTATTTTTCACAATGTTACAGAAGCAGACAGGCGGCTTTGGAAAGCTCCATTAGTATCTCAACTATTCCCATTCCTGTGGGCAGAACCGCACCATGCGGACGTATCATTATCCTGTGAGGATAGGTCGTGGCAAAACGACTTTTCCAACAGTCGCTCTCGGATCACTGCGTGGGTCGCTCGCTTTCTTTTGAAAAGGTCGTGGCGTACAGTCCCCGTGGCTCGCTATCTCACAAACGTATCTGTCTGCTTTATTCAGTTGTCAAAGAGCTGTGGCGAAAACGTGTTGCTTTCATGTAAAAGCAGGTGCAGAGCAGGAAAGAGGGGATTGAACAAATCATGCTCTGCGGTTACCGCTTGTTATTCTTCTTCGATTTCTAAGGCAATATCAAACCCTAAAATCATTTTAATAAGTGCTTCTCGGATAAGTCCTTTTAACTCCATATCTACAACAATATAGACATTGCCGTATTCATCATAGAGTGGACGCAGACAGCACTTTGATATGTACGGGTCATAAAATGCCAGTATTTTTTCAATCGCTTTTTCGTCCCCGTCCATTGCCTGCGAAAGCAAGTAGTAGGACGGCTTCTTCATTGTGTGTTTCATTTGCTATCATTTCTCCTTTAGTATTTTTTTCATAAGCTCTAGTGAATTGTGTCGGTTTTGAAAAACACCACTTCTTGAAATATTTTGTCTTTTTGCAATCTCGGTATCGCTCATTTCCAAGAAATAATACATCAGCAAATTTTCTCGATTACGCTCAGACAAATGTTTCAAGGCTTTTGCCAGTTCATCATCACAAATACGAATATCACTACCGCATACATTGAAAATCGTATAGTCCGTATCGTAGTCGTCCCAGACAGCCAGATTTTCTACAACGATTTCTGAAAGTTCACAAAAAAGCGTTTCTTCCTTTTGTCGTCGCTTTAATTTCTTCTGATAGTCCTTAACAACATGTTGGACAACTTTCTTCAAACAACTTTCAAAACGGCATTGAACTGTTTTCTGGAAGTCAGACAGTTTCATCAATCTCACCCCCTTTCCGTTACGACATGAAAAGTGGTTATCCCTCTTTCCGCACCATATAGGGAACGGCAGGTGTGATTTGCTAAGTTGAAACCGAAAAAAGTTGAAAAAACTTTTTAACAAAACAAAAACAGCCCGATAATGTGTAATTACACAAACGGACTGTTGTATAAATTCTATCTATATGAATTTTTAACTCATATAAAGGGTATAATGATTGTAATAGTGGACTGAAATATTTATCCAGTTGAGAACGGCAAAGCGTTCTTCCGTATGCAATCATGGTATAGCCCCCTTTAACCAGAGCTATACCTTATTTACCCCTAAGAAAAAAAGGACAGTTCTGGTTATATCCAAAACCGTCCCGTTATTTTTCAAGACGCACAAAAGTATATTATCTAGGAACGGTTTTTTTTATTTACCGCACACGATAACAGCTTTTGAATTATTACTGCATACTATATGCAATTTTAACACATTCTAAATATACAGCATGAAGTATAAACTCATGCTAGGTGATTTAAAATGAGAAAAGCTAAAGAAACACAGACTTTTGATTTCAGACCTTTAGGACTGGCAATCATAGAAGCCCATGAGAGAGCAGGGCTTTCTCGTAATGATTTAGGCGATAAAGTGTTCTATGGAGAACGCCATATCGCAGATATTGAAAATGTTGGTTCACACCCTAGTTTTCAATTATTCCATGATTTAGTTACCATGTTTAATATATCAGTTGATGAATATTTCTATCCAGCAGAGAACGTTGTAAAAAGCACAGCTCGCCGTCAGATAGAAACCTCTCTTGATTTATTGAGTGATAACGAATTAAAAATCATTCAAGGTACGATTGACGGTATCTTGAACAGCAGGGAGAGCAAGAAGTAATCAGCTTCTTGTTTTCCCTTTTTGCTATTCTGCATTATCTATTTGCTGATCTGCTCCGCAAGTAGCAAATAGTCTTAAATCAAACTTTTGTCTTTTTCGTAATCTTGTAAATATATTCTTCGGGTGTAGGGCGTTTATTGCCAAAATACCTTTTGAAATTTGCCTGCACCTCTGGGTCTGTACTATTCATAGCTTCATCAATCGTCGCTTCAATATCAGCTCGTACATCAGCCAATGAAAGACCACCAGCCTTTGCACCTGCTTTCAAGGCTTTTTTAATATCTCGCTTTTTAAGACTTATCATATTTCAAATAACCTTTCGTATGAGTTTTCACATCAAATTCTTTTTGATGTATCTTCTTTAATCTATATATTTTTCATAAGCATTTTTACATAAAAGTGGCTATTATGCCAAAAGTTAGAATACCAAACATAAGCAAACCGAAAAAAGCACAAATACATAAAGTGACAATTGAAAATACATCTCGTCGTTTTGGGTTTTTTACTAATGAAATCGACAGCCCAAACCCAGACAATACTGATATTATATTTAATACAATCAACCCAGTTTGAAGCCCACCTGTAATTTCTTTTGTAAAAAGAGAAACCAATAATGTGATAAATGGTAACAAAGAAATAACTAATGAAATGACACTTAATTTAATTTTTTTCATTTTATATTACCTCATTTCTTTTCTTCCAAAACACTTAATAGAAGCGAATAGTGCAAATACTGATATGATTACAGCACACGGTACAAACGGAAATAGTGATATTGTACTACCTGTTCCCGTCGTTGTTACAGTATGTAATGCGTCTGATACGACATAACCGCTATAACAATAAGGGTACACTAACCATAAAGGCGTATTAGCAATTAAAACCCCTGGAATTATTAAGAGTAAATTTAATCCCATAGACAATAGTGGTTTTTCAAATAGTACAGTAACCGCCCACATACAAGCAATAGCTGGAATCATTGCTGCAAACAATTTTAATGTCCATGTGAGTAAGTAGAAAACAGGAATACTTTCTGCCACATTCATTATTTTAGTAGCAATAATGCCTGCAATGATGAATGAACTGAAAAAGATTAATAATTCAATCATTAAAAAACTTAATAATACAAAGAACTTTGCCAATGCAAGTTTTCCTTTACTGACGGGCAAAGCAAGCATTTTTAATATCCCATTATTCTTTGTTTCTCTGTTGGAAATCATAACGCAAACAATTACCATTGAAAATGGAAGTAAATAATATCCAAAAAGTAATGCACTTTGAATGAACATTGCCGACCAAGCGTCTGTATATTCTGGCGTCATATACATACTAATACTAGATACGCCAGAAATCACAACTAAGATAGGCGGAATTAAAAGCAAAGGTAAAATCATAGACCTTTTTACTTTCATAAATTCTATTTTTAACAATTCAATAATTGACATACGATTGCCCCTCCCTTTTTATTCATAATGCTTTATTTTGCAAAGATACCAGCCAATCATAAAGAATATGATTGTTTCAAAAACTCCCAATATTAAAATACCTGTATCAATACTTGCTGTTGAAGCTACCGCAGGTTTCATCATCAGTACAAATGGATTGACAAGAAATAGTGATATATCTGAAAGGGACATTGCCATACCGCTAAAAAAACCTGCTACTCCAATACCTAATGTAAACCATATATTTTCACATCGTGATGACACCAAAAGCATAAATGCCAATACAGGTAAAGATGATACAAAGCAATATCCTGTATATTTGACAAGTGTTAGTAACTCAAAAGTTCCGTTGGGTAAAAAGATATTTCCAATAATACACAATGCTCCATTTTGCAAGACGATACAAAAAGCAAGCAAAACAAATAATATATAAAATTTATTTTTGAAAATAGATGATGTCTTAAAAGGAAGCATATACATCTTTTTAATTGCATTTCCTTGAAACTCCATATTATATGTTAAAGTTGTTGCCACGATAATGCCGAACATATTAAGAACCATAACCATTCCATAAAGTTGTGTCAGCAAAACGTCCATAGGCGGAAGCGGTAAACTCAACAAAACCTCTTTACGAACTATATAATTTACAAAAGCGTATAATGCACCAAGAAGTCCAACAAGCGGTAAAACCACTAATATTCCAGTACGTTTACATTTTTTTAATTCTACGGTTAAATTCTTCATAATTTTAACCTCTGCTTTCTATTGGCATTATCCTCATCAATCATAGATAAAAACATTTCTTCTAAGTTATCATTTTCAAAGCCAGCTTGATGTGCCGTCAATTTTAAATCATCAGGACTTCCCTCAAATAATAATCTTCCATGATTTAAAATACCAATATCGTCTGCTAATAATTCAATTTCTGACAGCATATGTGACGAAATTAGAACCGTACAGTCATATCTTTTTGGAAGTGTTTTAATGAGATTGCGAATTTCGTGAATACCTGCTGGATCTAAACCATTTGTTGGTTCATCTAAAATTAAAACTGGTGGTTCGCCAAGTAGAGCAGAAGCAAGACCTAAACGCTGTTTCATTCCTAAAGAATATTTTTTTGCCAAGCGATTACCAAATTCAGATAATCCTACTAATTCTAATGCTTTATCAACACTTGACGCTGGAAGTTCTAAAATTCTACGAATAATATCGAGGTTTTCTCTACCTGTTAAATTTGGATAGAATGACGGAGACTCGATAAACGAACCAACTTCTTTCAAAATACGAACACGGTCATTCGGGAAAGTCATGTTATCAATTTGAAATTCTCCATCAGTAGGTGCAGTCAAACCCAAAAGCATTTTCATAGTCGTAGATTTCCCAGCACCATTTGGACCGAGAAAACCGTAAATGCTACCTTTCTTAATGTGTAAAGATACGTGGTCTACTGCAATAAACTCTTTGTATGTTTTTGTCAAATTATTAGTTTCAATCATGTTTTTCATAATTTTTAACTCCTTTCTCGTTACTTATAATATAAAACACCGACATTACAGCAACATTCTCTCTACCTTACATTTACCTTACAAATGCGAAAATGACTGTTCAACTTTTTTCAGAATGTTATAATAGGATAAAGAAAAATAAAGAGGGTGTGACAAGCAAATGAAAGATACATACTTAAAATCAAAAAAAGTATTGATAGTTGATGATGAAGAAAGTTTAAGAAGTATGCTCATTACCATATTAGAAGATGAAAACTTTTTTAATATTATTACCGCTGATTGTGTAAAATCAGCTTTGGAAATCTGCCAACAGGAAAAACCAGATATAGCTATATTAGATGTTATGCTTCCAGACGGAAACGGTTTTGAGCTTATGGACGCACTAAGAAGTTTCACTAATATTCCAGTAATATTTTTGACTGCAAAAGATGATATACAAGATAAATATTCTGGTTTTGGGCTAGGAGCTGACGATTATATAACAAAACCCTTTATGCCAAAAGAACTTATCTTTCGCTTAAATGCCGTATTACGCAGATGTTATAAGGAAGATAGCCCTCTTATAGAATTACATGATTGTAAAATTGATTTAGCTAATGCACAGGTTATAAAGAATGATAAAGTTTTATCTCTTACCGCTAAAGAACATGATATTTTAGAAACACTTGTACGAAATGCTAATCATATTGTAACAATAGACGCTCTTTGTGAAGCTGTATGGGGCGATAACCCATTTGGATATGGAAATTCTCTCCTTGCTCATATTCGACGTATAAGAGAAAAAATTGAACTTAACCCCTCAAAACCAAAATCATTGATAACTGTTAAAGGATTGGGATATAAAATAAACGTGGAAAGCAGGTTATAATAATGCGTAATTTGGGAAAATTTATCAGTAAACATTTCTTTATATACTTATCAGTAGTAATTCTTATAGTGCTTTTAGATTTATTAATTTTCTTCCTAACTTTTAATGGTACTGTCAACAGTATAAGCAAAGATAATCCTGTTCAAATACTAGAAAAAGTATCTAATAACCTTACTATTCAAAATGGAGAATATATATTAAATAATAAATGTCAAAAAGATTTAGCTACAAACAATATCTGGGGAATAGTAATAGATGATAATGGTAATGTAGTATGGAAACACAATCTACCAAAAGAAATACCATTAAACTATTCATTACAAGATGTTGCTACCTTTTCTAAGGGGTATATCGAAGATTATCCCGTATTTACATGGAAACAAGGAAATGATTTATTAGTATTAGGTTATCCAAAGAACAGCTATTCAAAATTTATGACTAACTATCTTCCCTTATCAGCAATACAGAAAACACCCTTTCTTCTTTTGATTATGTTAGTATCAAATATTGCCATTCTATTTATTGTGTACTACTTATCAAAACGAAATGTGATGTTAAAAATTTCCCCTATACTCAATGGAATAGATAAACTATCACACGGTGAAACGGTTACACTTAATATAAATGGAGAATTGGAAGAAATTGGAAATCGTATCAACGAAACGTCATTGCAATTAAAAAAACAAAATCAAGCAAGAGCAAACTGGATAAGTGGTGTTTCACACGATATACGAACACCCCTTTCCATGATTATGGGATATGCAGATAGAATATCTTCTTCATTAAATGTTGAGGAAAACGCTAGAAAACAAGCTAATATTATCAAAATTCAAAGTGTAAAAATCAAAAATTTGGTTCAAGATTTAAACCTTGTAAGCCAATTAAATTATAATGTACAACCACATCAAGAAAAACCAGTTCATTTATGTAAAATGATACGAGAAATTGTGGCTGAATATCTAAACAGCAATATAAATAATAAGTTTGAATTTGAATTGAATTTAAACCATAATACAGAACAAATCACTATTATAGGCGACGAAAGATTGCTATGTCGAGCAATACAAAATATTATTTCTAACAGTATTAATCATAATGAAAACGGCTGTATAATTTCAGTTAGATTAGAAATAAAAAGAAATAATTTAGAATTAGTAATCAGCGATAATGGAAAAGGCATTTCCGAAAAAGAACTACAAAAAATACAATCGACACCTCATTATTTACAAAGTACAGATAATAGGTTAGATTTGCGACATGGTCTAGGACTTCTTCTTGTGAAAGAAATCATTTCTATTCATAAAGGAACAGTTTCCATTTCAAGTGCATTAAATAAAGGCTTTTCTACAACTATTTCCTTACCTATAAATAATCAATGACAAAACCGTAGCTTGTATATCACATAAGAGTGTTATATTACAGGCTACGGTCTTTTTATATCATTTATCCTACAATCTTCCAGTTACTATCCTTATGTAATACAAGTTCATACTGCGATACTTGCGTTGCCTTTGTCTGATTATCAATGAATTTCACGGCTACCTTGACTTTCACATTGTCCCCGTCCTTTGTAAAGATAGGGTTTACCAGTTCAGAATAAAGATAGTCCCTGCCGATAGGTTCAATCACATTCCCAGATACATAGTAGGCAAGCTCTTTTTCTGTGGCTGTTGGGTAGAGCTTAAAGAATGTTTCCAGAAATGCGGTAGCGTCATTTACAGTATCAGCGTCTACGCTTGCGTCTGCTTCTGGTGTCTTTGGCTCATAGTCTGACTTTTCGATTGCTGGTGCAAGGGTAGGGTTCTGAACGATTACCATATCCCCGTCAGCGTCCACATGGACTTTTACGGTATAGGTTGCTTTCACATTGCTTGTCTGTTCTCCCTCTTTTATCTGCTGATCTACTTCGTAGGTAGCAGAAAAAGTGTCCATTCCAGACTGTTTAATACTCCATACAATCACATCTGTAACTGTGGAGCTGGTCGGTATATCGGTTCTAATGGTATCTATATTCAAGTCCTGCAATTCCTTTGTCAGATAACCGTTGATTGCCTGCGTCCTTGCTTCAATCACTTCTTTGCTGTTATTCCATGTGTAATAAGACTTCGCAAAGTTCTTCACGAAATTTTCTATCCCGTTAGTGTCCTGCAAACGAAGTTCAATGATTTCTTTTTCATGGGTCGTGTGCTGGTCGATAGCAGTAAAATTCTTATATAAAAGGACACCTTTTTCTTCGTCAGCAGCCGACGTATAGATAAAGATGTCCCCTAATGAATAATGCTCCGTATAGCTGTAATGTCCGTAATCTTCATGGAGCATATAATTGATATTCAGTTTTAATATATCTTTGATGATGTGCTGTATATCCAGCGTAGGAAAACGAATTTTCACATAATCAAACAGCATGGTAAGCGGTGCTTCTGGATTGAACCTTGCCAGCTCTTTATACAGCGTTTCCAGAAGTTCCTTTGACGGCTTCATTTTTCCGCTTTCTATCTTGTTGAGATATTCCCTTGTGATACCAGAAGCCACCGCCAGTCTGCCTTGTGAGATACCGTAAGCAATCCGTTTCTCCCGTAATTCTTTTATCCATTGTTCTTCATTCAGAACCATACCCCCAATCTGTAAAGTGTGAAGTTTTTTAAGGCGACTTCACAACTGATTTTTGCTAGGAAACCATGCTAGAAGCCTTATGTTTCCTATGTTTTTTGTCTATTGTCCATTTGCAAACGTACCCCTCTGTTAGATACCGAGGGGTTTTACCTGCTGGCGTGGCTTACGCCACACCAGCAACGGCTAGTCCGTGCCGTCGTCTTTCGCTTCACACGTTGCCGTCCCGTCCTGCCTTGCTTGTGCAAGAGAACCGATAGTCTGCAAAAAATCATGTCCTTTCGGGACTAAAGGCGTATAAAATTCACTTATAACACTTGTTCCCACATCACAATAGCCACACCCCTTGATACGCTTCTGGAAAAACTGCTTTTTCACATCTGAACCAAACAGCATACCGTAACCTAATTCGCTGATACGTCCAAGTCCCACACGGAAATTGAAGTTATCTCTGATACCGTCCGAGAAATACTTTGCGTCTGGACGCTGGCAGGCAACGATAAGGAAATAACCTGCTTGTCGCCCTAACATAACGATTTTCTTTAGCTGGCTAAGTAAGCCCACACTTTCTTTCGTCCCCAGCATTTCAAAAAACGCTACATATTCATCAAAGATAAGAAAGCAGGGTGGCAGTCCCAGATAGGCGTAGTTTTCGCCCGTCTTATAGTTCGGGTGTCGTTTCATTTCCTCACTTCGCTGTACCATTCCCTCATAAAAGGCATTGACGCAATCTATCATTTCTTCTTTGGTGTGATACACATTTCCCATAACCGTCCCTAAGTCTGCAAGGTCAGCGTTCTTCGGGTCTAAGATGTAAAGAACAGCGTTGGTATGTAGTAAGGCTTCAATGAGCGTCAGCAAAAAATAAGTTTTACCGCCACCAGTCCCACCAGCAATCAAAGCGTGAGGGAGTGCGTCATATTCCCAGACAAGATTTTTCATCAGTCTAAGACAGCCGTTCTCTGCCCGTACTTCATCAATGGTAATGCGGTTCGCTATCATATCATAAAGCAGGGTATATTCGATATAGCCGTCATGCAGGGTCTTGTCGGTCAGCTCACAATACAAGCCACTTTCCAATTTATCCTCTAACCGTAAAAGCTGGTCTTGATATTTCCCCAGCGTAATTTCACAGCGGATATGAAGCAGTCCCTTTTCCATTTGATAATAAATCTTTGGAAACCAGACGATTTTTTCCCTTGATCTGCTTTGCAGGTCAGTAAAAAAACCGCTGCCTTGTACGGTATCGGCTTCATACCACTTATTTTCCAGTATCATTCGTGCCAGCTTTTGACGGTGCAGGAGCTTCTTGAAACTGTCGTAACAGAAGCGGTAATACAGAAAAGCGACCAATGCACAAACACCAGTCGCTATCAGTATGGTTATGAAGTTGTAAGGAGAAAGCGTCAAGCCGTTCTCTAACAAGCTGAAATGCTCCCAATCAGTACATATAAGCTGTTTGATATTCAGTAGCAGGAGAACCGCCATGAATACAAACAGAAGCGTCCCTATGGAAAAGTGGTAGACAAGGTGCTTGTCGCTGGCTCTGATACGGTGTCCTTTGTTCCAATTCATACGCATAAATCAATCACTCCTTTCTGGGTACGAAAAAAGCAGTTAGACGTAATGACTAACCACTTTTTCTATGGACTTATTTCCTATGCTGTTATGTCTAATCGAATAGAAGAACTTTGTATTTTAAAGCCAAACTTTTCATAATAGTGATTTCTTCTATCTGCATGGTCATTATCAACTGATGAAAGACTTCCTTCAATCCATTTAATGTTATTTCTTTTTGCATATTTTATCAATGCTTTCATTGCAATTGTCCCATTTCCAACATCATTATCTTCCATTAGAACATCATCAATATGGATATATTTTTTTTGGAAAAATTCATCATCAGTTTTGTAAACATGAAATAAAATTCTAGGTAAATTTGTAATACCTTGATAACGTTCACCCAAGAGATAGATTGTATCATTATTCATTACAATAAAAAGCTCATCATCTTTTTTGTTTTTTTCCATTCCAATGATTTCTGCATTTGGAAACAAATAAAAGATACGTTCTACAATCCCATATTTCTTTTTGTTTTTCTCCATTTCACATTGAATTTGTTGCTGTTTTCTAAGAAAATGATTGTTCAAAATTTGAAATTCTTCTTCTAATTCCTTTTTAAAAATCATTCTACATAACCTTTTTTTCATCAAAACATCTACCTTTCTGTTATACTTATAAGGACATTATATCTTACTCAAATATCCTATACAACAAAGAGGAAACGAATTATTTTTTCGGCTGTCCCTGCGGTGTATGGTTCTGTGGACTGCCTGCGTTCTGATTGCCTTTATTCTTCAACACAATATCTTCTGCCTTTACATACCAGTCCACCTCTGCACCCGTATAGGTTTTTCGTGATACAGTATCGGCTACGGGATTGACAAGTTCCACGACTGCATTGTAAGGAAATTCCCTTAACGGTACTTCTGGCGGTACAGACACGGGGATAATGCCACCATGCAGACTGCATTTTAAATCATAGATACGCTTTTTAAGCTGGCTACTCGGTGTTCCGTCCTCGTTCTGCAAGAACACATCACGCACCGCTGTAAATTTTAATTCTCCAAATGTTTTCTCTTTGTCAATAACAAACCCGTTTGATAATCTCATAAATTCTTCACTCCTTTACTTTTCTTCAACTGCTACAATATCATCAGCAACTAACACATAATCGGTATGTCCCATATCCCCGATTGCATAACCTCTGCCGTATAACTTCGGATTGACAAGTTTTACTTTCTGTTCATACTTGAAATGCTTATCGCCAGCCTGCATATATGCACCGTCTAACAAGTAGCCGTTTGGAGCTTTTGTTTCCTCAACAGTTAGCGTTCCAAGTGGAAGAACCGCCTTACCGTCCTGCATATAGAAGCTGTCGCCAGATACTTTGTATGTGTCCGCTAATTTTGTGATGTAATGAGTTGTCCCGTCGCTGTCTGTTTCAGCGATTGTCTTTGTAACCCATGTACGAGTAGCTTCGGCAGGGAGATTGTCTTTATTGTAGAAGCCAGCATAATACTTCCACGTAAATTCCGCACCTGCTAGAGAAGTGTTCCCTTGCGGATTGTCTTTCTGTGTTTCCATATCAATCTTGAAAAACTCAATCAAAGTGTCTGTTACTTTTGGCGTATCTGATACTTTCAAAGTCGCTGTCTTTCCAGCTTCAATCTTTAAGGAATATACAGTTTTATCTACTTTATATCCTGCTGGTGCAGATAATTCTTTGATATAAACTGTGCCTGCTTTTACCTCTGCAACATCTGTATTTCCGTTTTCATCAGTCGTAAGGGTGGCAAGCTGTTTCGTGCAGTCCTTATCAGCAAAGACACCATAGGTTGCACCAGCGACAGAGTAATTCCCGTTACCGTCTGTAATGCTGGTATTACTGGAAGTCTTTTGCAGTTTTGCATTTCCGACATTCAGTTTCGCCCTCGACTTTCATATAGCCCTCATTGAATGTCGAACCGATAGAACCGTCATTCATTACTTTTTCAATGATACCGACACGCTCTGCACTTTCCGTCCAGTATTGCTTGCTTTCTGCATGAACGGGTGTAGTCGGTAAAGCAGTAACGACAGTTGCAAGAGCTAAGAAGCCCGTACACAATCGTTTCAATGTCTTTTTCATAAATCTAATGCTCCTTTCATTTTGGGTATAAAAATAGACGCTCATTTCTGAACGTCTACATTATTGAAAGGCTTGTCCTCTCACACATATTCTATTTTAATAGGTACAACAGTTGCCTTTCTCCTTGTATTTTCGTTGTTTTCATTACTTGCGTTATCTACAACCTCCATATCCTGCATCTGCCATTAGATATATTGGATATTCTCCTGTATATTCTTTATATCTTTCCATAAACGGTATAAA
>CAJTTM010000024.1 GCA_910579135.1 uncultured Erysipelotrichales bacterium
CTATAAATCTATTATAAGAGTATAAAACAGAATTGTCATTGGACATTTTGTCCAATATCATATAAAAACTTGAGATATATAATACCCCAAGTTATTTAAAAATTTCATTTAATATTTTTCTTACATTATGAGCAGCGTCTTCTTGTATTTCTATAATCCTTGCTCCTCTAGATTTTGCGACTTCTCTTAAATCACAAGCTATAGCTGTATGATATGAACACCCAATAACGATAAATATATCCCCTGGTTCTAAATCATAAACCATAGCATATGCACGTTGATAATTAGGAGCTGGATCCCCATATAAGACGGGTTTATTATATAAAGACCATGCTTTATCCATTTCTTCATCTTCTGGAAGTCCACCATGTAATTCTAATGCATCGCTCCCTGCAAGTCTATGTAATCCATCTATATTCATTGTAATAATAGGTATATTATACTGTGCTAATGCAAAATGAGCATCATTAGGTTTTGCTCCGTTCATATTTTCTTTTAATTGTCTAATCACGTCATTATATTCTTCATGATGTCTATCTGCAAAACTTCTAAACAACTTTTCTCTTACTTCTGGTTTTTCCATAAAAGTAGGAATATTTGATTGTTTTGATATTCCTGCACCTGTAAAAGCAATTATTTTCATATTTAACACACTCCTATTTATTCAATTATAATATTCTTATTTTTTTATTTATATTTATTCTTTAATAGCCCATCTCATCTTAGTTGATTTTGATCGTGAATTATAACGACATTCTTCCTTTGACGGTCTTATAACTGTTCTTGCAACATCCTTATAAATTCCTAATCTTTTCATTTCTTTAAATGATTTTTTAATAATTCTATCTTCGCCTGAATGAAAAGTCAAAACAACAACTTTACCACCTGGTTTTAATATATTAGGTAATTTCTCTACAAATTCATAAAGAACCTCAAATTCTTGATTCACTTCTATTCTCAATGCTTGAAATACCCTTGCAGCTGTTTTATTAACTATATCTTTTTTATTTTTATCTTCAATAAAAGAAAGTGTTTTTTCAATTATCTTATAAAGTTGTTTTGTGGTATTGATTTCTATCCCTGATTTTATATAAGAATCAATATTTCTTGCAATTTCTTTTGCATAAGGTTCATCTGAATTTTCTTCTAAAATATTTTCTAATTCGTACCTTGATAATTCTTTTAATCTTTTGGAAGCTGGTTTTCCTATTTCAGGATTCAATCTTAAATCTAATGGTCCATCTTTTTTATAAGAAAACCCTCGCTTTGGATTATCTATCTGCATTGAAGATACACCTAAATCAGCTAATACAAAATCAAACAATCCTACCTCTTGGCTTACTTTATCAATATTTCTAAA
Source organism: uncultured Erysipelotrichales bacterium (assembly GCA_910579135.1). Classification (GTDB taxonomy): domain Bacteria; phylum Bacillota_I; class Bacilli_A; order Erysipelotrichales; family Coprobacillaceae; genus MGBC113645. Next base: position 1,361 of record CAJTTM010000024.1, read on the forward strand.
GTTTGTTTGAATAACAGTTAAGATATCTTCATCAAAACCTTTATTTTTTAATCTCTCTTTTGTTTTCACTATTTCTATAGAATCTATATCCAAAGCATAAAGATGACCTTGATGATTTAATTTTTCTAACATCTTTAAAGTGTGACCACCATAACCTAAAGTACAGTCTAAACCAATCTGTCCAGGTTGTATATCTAAAAACTCTAAAATTTCATTCACCATAATAGATATATGCATTCCTGCAGGTGTACTACCTTTTGAAATAACTCTTTCAATTGTTTCAGGATATAATTCAGGATTTAATTCTTTATACTTCTCATTAAACTTTTTAGGATATTTCCCTTTATACCTTTGTCTTCTTTTATGTCCTTCATTATTCATATACATGCTCCTTTACATGTTACATATTCTAGCATAAGATATCCAATGTGACCAATAAATTCACAAAAAAAAGCACACGAATGTGCTTTTCACCTGAGTTATTTATAAAACAACTACATTTGATGCTTGTAGTCCCTTATTCCCTTGAATAATATCGAAACTAACTCTTTGATTTTCCTCTAAAGTCTTATATCCATATCCTCCAATTGATGAGTAATGGACAAATAAATCCTTACCTTCATCAGTTTCAATGAAACCAAAACCTTTCTCAGAATTAAACCACTTTACTTTACCTGTATTCATTTGAATACCTCCTTTTCTATGTAAAAAAGGAAGCCGATGATATAAAAAAATCCACAAAATCAGAAATTGTACATCAAGCGCTAAATACAATTCTTTTCTTGTGAATCATAATTTATAACCTTTTATTACTCCCACACAATAACACATATATACATAGAAGTCAAACTTTATTTTTAATATATTGTTTTTTTACAATTATATAAGAAATAAATAACGTTAGAACACTAATAACTAAAAATAATAGAAGAGATGAAAAGAACGGGAAGATAAAACGTATAATATTTAAAACTATAGGATGTATCATATAAACATAAAAACTCATTTGTCCGAATATCCTTGTATCAAACATTTTTTTAGAATATTGTAAACACCAAATCAATAATAAAGGTGCTAAAAAAATAAGTGTAAAATAACAGTTCGCATCAAAAGCTTGATGACTTTGTAAATAATAACTTTCTCCTAATAATAAAACTATAAAAATAAGAATAGGTATAAATACATTTTTAATATCAATTCTCTTTTCTTCAATATAAGCTCCTATAGATAAAAACAATACAGAAGAACATAAACCTGCCTGAGGATAAGTCCATATTTGAGTATGAAATATAGCTAGTTTTTGAATATGTGTTCCTACAAATAATAGACCATAAGAATCATTTGTCATTGCAATTAAATATAAAATTAACCCTATAATGAACATAAAACCTATTTTTCTCTTTTTCCAAAATGGTATTAAAATAATCAATGAAATTACAAAAGATGTCACATACCAATAAATCGTTCCTAAACCTGTTGAAAATATTTTCCACAAGTACAACAATATAGAAAAATCCTTTTGCCCTACCAATATAGGTGTATAAATAAGAATTTCTATCAACTCTACAATAAAAAAGACTTTTATAATTTTCAATATATTATTTTTAATACTTCTTTCTTCTCTAATATTTTTATAATAAAAATAACCTGATACAACAAAGAAAAAAGGGACTGCTAATCTAAAAATACCCATTGTTAATGTATAATAACTCATACTAGATATGTCTTTAAATAAAGAAACATGAATTGCAATTATACATATTGAAAAAATAAATTTTATTAAATCTATCATTTGATTCCTGTTATCCATATTTTTTCTCCTCATATAGTCAAGTATATTAAATAATAAAGAAAAAGTTTATAAAAATGTCATGAATTACCCATAACATCATTTCATATTCTTTTCCCAAAATTCAATAGCTTCATTGATCCAACCTTCTGCAATTGTACCAATACCCAATCCAAATCCATGAGATAATCCTTTATAAACATGACAAATTGATGGAATATGGATTGAATTTAAATATTTTGATCTTTCTTGCATAATATGATAATCAGCTATACTATCATGAGTACCTACACATGCATAACTTGGAGCATCCCTTTTAGAAACCTTTGTATATCCTGTATATTGCATAATAATACTTTGACATGATGGAATATCTGATCTTCCAAAATATGTCATTGCATTTTTCATTCCTAGTTGAGCAGCCATTCTTGCTCCAGCTGAACCACCCCATAATGAATATTGATTTTTATCAACTTCTAAAACATCTGCATGATCATAAATATAAGCAATAGCACGTGCTAGGTCTTCATAGGCATGATTTGGTCTATAAACAAGAGCAAAAGCATTATATCCCTTTTTACTTATTTCTAAGGCATGAGGTAAACTATCATGCATTACAGCAACATACATAAAGCCCCCTCCAGCATTTACAATAGCGTAAGGAGCATTCTTCTTTCCTTTTAAAAAGAATAAACCTGTATTGTTTTTAGAGGGATCTTTTATTTTCTCTTGTTCACTATAAATATCTAAAAAAATTGTTTCCTTTTTTGATCTTTTCTTTAATTCATTAATAATCTCTATTGTTTTACTTACCTGTAAATAACTATACCATATATAAACATGAGAAGAAGTTAACTCTTCAAGAGTCATATTTTTATCAATATGTCTATCTATAGGAAACAATAATCTTCCAAAATCACCAAAATCTTTATCATTTATAATCTCTTGAACTGTAGAATCTCTATTGATTGTTTCCATCTAACCATTCCTTAATTTCTTCATAACAATCTTTTGCATCTGAACAATATATACTTATACCATTTTGACTTACATTTGCTTTAGTATTTTTTTGAATATCTTCTTTGCTATCTCCAAAACCATGACTTCCTTGACTAGCAACTGGAATTAATGTTTTACCACTTAAATCATAACTCTTTAAAAAAGCTTTAACTGGTTGAGGAATCGTATTCCACCATAAAGGATAAACAAGATAAATTGTTTGATATTTATCAATATTAATCTTTGTTTTTAATTCAGGGATTTCATCTTTATCAAGTTCTTCTTTAGCTTGATTTGTATTTTCATTATAAGATGATGAATAAACCTTATCAGTAACAATAGAAAAAGTATCTCCGTGAACAATAGATTGAATAGTCATTGCTATTGCTTGTGTATTTCCCATCAACTCTCCATTTTTATCTTTCATAAGTGATGCACCTGAAACTGCATCAACACTCTCATCTTTTTCCATATTATCTAATCTTGTAAAATAAACAATAAGAGTATCATTTTCTCCTATATTTTCTTTCATTTCTAAATCTGTATGAGCTGTTATGTAATGTCTTTCTAAATAAGGATAGAAAGAAAATCCAGCAGCTATAATAACCACAAAAACAACAATAATAATTATTTTCTTCTTCATATATATCACCTATTTATGATTATATAAAATAAAAAGGAAAATGTACAATACATACTTCTCATTCTACTATAACTAAATGTTATAGTAAAATAAAAAAGTATGGTTTCATTCCATACTTTTAGACTATTTATATTTTATAAGTTAAAATAATTAATGATAATAAAAATGTAATATTGTTTGCTCCTATTAAAGCAACATCTTTTATATGAATTCCATGTATCAACCATAGAAATACACCACATATTTGCATGGAATACATACCAAGTGATAATGCACTTGTATCTTTTATTTTTATAACTTTTATAACTTGAGGAACAAAAGCTCCTGTTGTAAGTACTGCTGCTATTGAACCAATCATTTTTTCTCCCTTTTTTTATTTTTCATCAAATTCTTTAGAAACTTTCTTTAATAAAGAAATAGTTTCTAAATGTTGAGGACACACAGCTTCACATTGTCCACATTCTACACAAGCATTAGCTAGATTATTGTCTCCTTGAGTATGATCTTTATAGTAAGTATCATATCTTCTATTTTCACCATATGTTTTTGCACTATTATAAGCAATAAATAAGTCTGGAATTTGTATTTACATTGGACACCCTGAAACACAGTCACGACATGCAGTACAAGGAATTGCAGTCTCAAGGTAAGGATATGAAGGAAAACCATGGCATACGATTTATACGATTAAAAGAGATACAAAAAAATCAACATGAATCGCTGATTATTTTTAGCTGCCATAATCTCAAGGAAATGGGATTAAGCAAGCAAAGACTAGGGTTAATATAAGCTCTAAATTGCTTACTATATATCATTTAGAGTCAAGAAATTATATTCATTGCCTGATGGCAAACGATAAAATATACAAATTATTAACCCTAATAATGCAAAAATAAAAACAATTCCTAAAATAGCAGTCACTACTAAAATGAAACTATTCACAATATCTATCATTCAAATAATCAATCCATGGTTAAACTATCACTGATACAATAAATGAAGACGATACAACTAAACTAACTTGTGATACACTATATCCTTTATCCATCACATAAGCTGATATCAAACCCGAAAATAGAGCTAAAGCCATAAAATAAATATATGAATAAATAACTTCCTTTATACTTCCTATAAATCACCTCAATTTCTTAACATAAGAAATCACATTTATATTAGTTAAAAAATATATTATATTGGTTTTTAAATACCATTTACATATATGCTCTATTTTTCTACATAAATTGTAAACAACTTGAAAAAGATAATTTTTTACTTGAAAAAACTAATATTAAATTTTACTCATAGAAAATATAATCATAAAATGATATAATTATTAAGGAGTTTATAGGAAGGAAAAAGCATATATCAAATCTCATTATGCTTCATTTTATTATGAGTAAAGTAACAATGAAAGATATTGCAGATAAGCTTCAGGTTTCAATTAACGCTGTTTCACTAGCGTTAAATGATAAAGAAGGTATATCTCATCAATTAAGAATACAGATTCTAGAAACAGCAGTTCAAATGAATTATCCATTAAAAAAATTAAATGCAAAAATGACACTAAAAAATAAGACTCTTGTAGTTATGATTGATATTAGAAAAAAGAATGATACACATTATTATCTTGATATTTTGTCCAATATTGAAAAAGAAGCTTCTTTATTTGGTTATAGAATTCTAACAGAATATTATAATCATAATGATTTTATTGTTCCAGAATGTATTCGTGATCATCATGTTGCAGGTGTTATTATTTTAAGTAAAGTTTCTACAGAGATGATTTATTCTTTACGTTTATATATTGAATATATTCTCTGTGTTAATCATTCTATACCTTATATGAATATTGATAATATATCTGTCAATGATTTCTTAGGAGGTTATTTAGCTTGTGAATATTTAATTAAAAAAGGATGTGATTCCATAGGTTTTGTTGGTGAAATAGAAAGTTCTAAAAATTTTAAAAATAGATTTCAAGGATATAGACAATGTATGCTGAATTATTTTCATCCCAAAAAAAGTGACCTTATTTGTTTAACAAAAGGGATAGAAAATGCAGTATTACAAAATGACTTTCGTTACATTCAAAAAATGTTATTAACATATTGGCATATGCCAAAAGCTTTTGTATGTGTTAATGATCGTAATGCCGCTATTGTCATTAAAGCATTAGAATATAATGGTTATAAAATACCAGAAGATATTAAAGTGATAGGATTTGATAATATGCAATTATCTACAAAGATAAAACCTCAATTATCTACCTTAGATGTCAGTAGACAAATTATTGCGAAAAAAGCAGTACGAAGAATGCATGAAATGATACATGAAAATACTGTTCCAGAAGTTATACAACTATCTCCTCAAATTATTGAAAGAGAATCAACAAAATAATGACTAAAAAGGTACTCAACGAGTACCTTTATTAATTCCATTTTTATTTTGTATAATAAAAACTATACTTACCTATTTTGTTCTTTTGATTTTAAACTCCTTATTTTATTTCGTTGAACTCTCCTCATCCACTCTGACAGTGAGGAAAAACAAAGAAACCTCTTTTTGAAAAAGAATCTAAAAGCATTTTTCTAGAGTTTAATAATTTCCCATGATTCATCACAGGTCTGTTCAATAGCTTCATTACTTCCTATTAAACACCAAGAATTATATTGTTCTACGTTTTCTATGAAACTTGCTAATTTCAATAAAATTTCTTTATTTAGATTTAAAACTTCTTTACGCTTTCTTATATGATCTTGAAGTGTAACCCCTCTAAAATAATTAACATCTCCTGTATAAGACCTAACTCTTGTTTCTAATAACGGTTCTTGAGATGCAATAGTACCTATTATATATTTATCAAGTGGTTCTTCTTGCTCACACAATTTCTTCAAATAGTCTATTGTATGATTATAAATTGATAATGTTCTTTTTGGTGAAGGGTCTCTATAAGATGAAAATTTTATAGATCCTGATGAATCAATTTTAAACGAACATCCGTAGGCTCCTCCTTTTACACGTACTTCATTCCATAAGTAATCATAAGTTAAGATTGTTGATAAAACATCATACACATTATGATATTCTACACCGTAGTCCTTTAAATGTCCTGCAGACACCATATAAGAAATAGAAGCAGGTATTTGAATAGCTTCTTTTGTTTGAATTGTATCCAAATCAACAATAAGTTCACTTGTTTGTTTTGGCTGATTTGTTTTTGTTAGTTTATCTATAAGTCCTAAATAACTAGAATCATCATTATGCTTTGTAACACTTACAACTAAATGACTTTTATCAAATAATATTCTTTGTGCCTTTTCACAGATAGCAATAAAATCATCAATTCTTTCATCAAAATGATTTTCAAAATCTTTTAAATAATTATAAAACTGAATACCTGTTGTTAATTCATTAATATAATCAGTTCCTGATCCATAAGATAAAGCACGTTTAATTGCAAACTGATTACCTGAAGCAATAATGCTTTCATACATACCAGCTTTTCCCTGATGTAAAATATCTAATATTAACTCTTTAGCAATATCTTCTTTATATAAAGTATGGCTTAAAATATCAGCAATTAAATCGAATGCCTTTTTCTCTTTTGCTACTAACGAACTAAACGAAACAACAAAATAAGGTAAAGATATATCTTTATCTTTTGAATCAAAACATTGAATATCATAATCAATAAACCCAAATGTACTTCCAAACTCTTTTTCTAAATCTAATAACGATCTTGTTTGAGTAGGTATTACACCTAATAAATTTGTTAGAAATGATAATGCTTGAAAATCATCAATAGAGAAAGTTGCTAATGAAAAGTATAAATAATAATGAACAATATTTTTCTCTTCACATTGATGTTTTAAAATAGTCACACCTTTTTCTTCAACAACTTTTATTTCTTCAATATCAGGAATTTCATCTACATCTGATAAAGATAATTTTGGTAATGTATTTAATTCTTCTAATGTATCTAATTTATTCTGCCAATTCACTAATTGATAATTTAAATCAATCATTTCTTGGGTTTTTAATTTGTCCCAAGATTCCTTTGCATGAATTAATTGTATCTTTTCTGCTTCTATTAACTCTCTACCTTTAGTTAATGAAGGCAGTAAATAATGTTTTATTGTTGTTTCATCATCAAAAGTAAGATTCCTTAATAAATTAATATAAAAATGAGTATTCATTGATTGACGTAAAAATTGTATATCTTGATCATGTAATAATCCTAACATTGGATCATTATCAAAAAGCCATGTCTTTAAAACATTAATATTTCTTTCTAATCCTTTTGGTTCTGATAATTCTTTTAAACTATATTCTATAGAATCAATAATAGCATTAATTTTTTCATAGTCTAATCCTTCATGAATTAAATCCAAAATAGTATTAGTAATAGTTTTATTAATTTCATCTTTATCTTTATAATTGATATTTTTTATAATCATCATAAGAAATGGTTGTAATGTTGTATCTTCAACCATCATTTGTACATCTTGAGCATAGCCATTAGAAAGAAGTGCCTTCTTTAAAGGAGATTCATTTGTTGCACATAAATAATGGCATAAAACCATATAGCCTAAACATAATTGAGAATCATTTTGATCTGAAATAATCTTACCTATACCCATATAAGCTTGACTTTCATCAATCTCATCAACCTCATAATAATCAATTGTTTCCTTTACAGGTTTAATCGTTTGAGCATTAATAACATAAGAATCATCAGAATGATTATAATGACATAAATAATCTTCATCAATCATCTTTAACACTTTTTCTATATCAAGATCTCCATCTAAATAAATTCTTGCATTAGTTGGATGATAATACTTTTTATGTGTTTCTAAAAAATTTTGATATGTTAATTCAGGAATATTTTGAGGTATTCCTCCTGCAGAATATCCATAACAATTATTAGGAAACATAAGTTTCATTAAGTTTTGTGATAATATACTCTCTGGTGAAGAATAAACACCTTTCATTTCATTAAAGACTATACCTTTGTATGTAGGTATATCTTCATGATCAAAAATTTCATAATGCCATCCCTCCTGATAAAAGACATTAGGATTTGTATAAATTGTAGGAGAAAAAACAGCATCTAAATATACTTTTGTAAGATTCAAAAAATCTTTTTCGTTTTTACTAGAAACAGGGAATACTGTTTTATCTGGAAATGTCATAGCATTCAAAAAAGTATTCATAGAACTCTTTAGTAATTCTACAAATGGCTCCTTAACAGGAAAAGACTTTGATCCACCTAATACTGAATGTTCTAAGATATGAAAGACCCCAGTGTTATCGCTAGGAATTGTTTTAAAAGTAATGGAAAATAGTTTATTCTTTTCATTATTTTCTAACCATATTAATGAAGCTCCAGTTTGAATATGAGTAAGTTCCCATAATCTGCCATTAACTTCATTATTTTCTCTTACTCTTTTGACTTCAAAACCATATATTTTTTTATTTACTTTTAACATAACATACCTAATCTAATGAAGATAAATATTCTACAGCACTATGTGCAGCAATATTTCCTTCACCTACAGCTTTAGTATATTGGTAAGGTCTACCTGTACAATCACCAGCTGCAAATATACCCTTTAAACTTGTTTCCATTTGACGATTAACTTTAATATGGTTATTTTCTAATTCTAATTGAGGAAGTAATGTTCCTAAAGAAATTCCATCTCTCAAACAAAAAATTCCATCTACTTGATAACTCTCTCCGCTCCTTAAAGTAATTCCTTTTACTCTAGAATTTTCTTCTTCAATCTTCACAATTCGACTATTTAATCTTTCAATATTATCATGAGTAATAGTAACATCTTTATAAATAGGATCATAATATACAATTTTTGCAAGATCTGCCAAGTACTTCACTTCATGTTCAAAGCGTTTAGCATTACAAATAATCGCAATTGTTCGATCTTTATAAATTTCACCATCACACGTTGCACAATAACTAATCCCTTTACCTACCAATGATGTTTCATTTGGAAGTGTTCCAATTGTAGCAATACCTGTTGTTAAAATAATAGATTTGGCTTCAAAATATTCACTTCCTGCCATAATTGCATATGTTTTACCCATAGGCATAATTTGATTAACCATTTGTTCAATAATTTCTAATCCCAATTCATCTTTATGCCTTTTAAAAGCTTCATTCAAATCTTTACCTGTAATTTTTCCTACTCCAGGATAATTACTTATCAACTCTGCTTTAGATACTTTATCACTTAAATTTTGACTTCCAAACCATACATAACTTTTTCCAAGAATTTTTACATTCATTGCAGCAGATAAACCAGCTGGTCCTGTTCCTATAATTGCGACATCATAAATCATTTTATAGTTCCCCTTTATCATTATTCATAATAATACTGCCCAATCTTTTCAGTGACTTCATCAGCACTCATTAATCCAACAACACGCTCTACTTCTTTTCCGTCTTTAATAAACAACACTGTAGGAACAGCATCAATATTTAATTCTTTTCCAAAAGCTGGATAATCACTTAAATTGACTTTGATAATATTAATAAAAGGTAACTCTAATGATAATTCTTCTAATATTTTAGCAAATACTTTACATGGTCCACATGTATTAGTAAAAAAGTCTACAATAGAAAAACCTTCTTTAATTAATTCATTATAATTTTCATAAGTTGCATATTTAATATTCATTTTATTTATCTCTCCCTAATTCTATTAATTTTGTTAAAGTATAATTTTCAAGTCTAGTCATATAATAATCTGCATATTGATCAATTAAATATGATATCTCACTTTCTTCTTCCATTGCTTTTTCTTCACTACAGTTTTTAGCAACAGCCATTTTTTGTATGTGAGACAAGTAATCTTCATGTGTAATCAGTTGATTTCTTTCTCTTAAACAGTATTCTCCGAGCAATGCAGCTTTTAAACTAGAAATTGTAATTGAAGTGATGAATTCTTTTGATAACTCTTCTTTATCTTTAAATGATTCTTTATAAGCATTATATGAAATATTCACTTCATCTTGATCTAATTCAAACTCACATTGATCCATAATAACACCGCCTAAATAGCTTTGGGCTTCGTCTACTTCCTCTTCTAATTCATCAGTATAGATTAATGATAAACATTTATTCTCTAATTCATAAACAGTTGAAACATCTTCTATATGACAAGACTCAACAAATGTATCATTTAATTCAGGTAAAACATCTCTTTGAATATTTAAGATAGTCACTTTAACATCTTCATTATTAATTGTTAGAGTAACTGTTTCATTTTTATTTAATCCTATTAATTGTTGTTCAAAATCTTTACCCATTAAATTAAGACCAACTCTTAGTCTCATATGTTCTTTGTTATATCGTGGTAATTGACTGACACAAGCTAATTCTACCAAATCTCTTTTTTGAATATAGTCTACTTCTTTTATTGATGCATATTGTGTTAAAAACTTAGTCACTTGATTGTTAATAATATCTTTACTCACATCTAAATGCTTAGCATATTCACTTAAATCGACATTTTTAAAACTTACATATTTCTTTATTTTAGATTTAAATTCCATATCTTTTCTCTCTTTCTTAAAACAATTTATTTTCTAAGATTAATTCCTTCAAATATTTTTTTACATAAGATTCTATTTGATTAAAGTTATATTCTCCTGCTTGTTGAAGCAGATATTTTTCATAAGGTAATTCCTTTTTTGCTTCCTCCTTCGTTCCACCAATACCTTCTATATATAAAGCTATTGCCTGATCATATCCATCTTCTGGTAATTGATAATCATCATCTTTCATTTGTTTAAAACCAATAAGTGCTGATTTAAATGACGATACAAAGATATCTGATACAAATTTAAAATGCTCTTCTTTTGTTCTTCCAGATATTTCTAACATTGTTTTCTCATTAATTGTTTCAGGATCATAACCATTAGAAACAATCATATCTTTTGCCATCTTTATACCTTCTTGTTTTTGCATTTCTATTTCTTCTTCATCCAATTCAAATTCACTTCTAGAAGTTACTTCATCACTAATATATAAGGCTACACTTTCTGTCATATCTTCTATAAATTCATTACACTTTTTTGTGTAGATTTTTTCTTTTAATTGTTCTAATGTATTTACACCTTCAATATGAAATGAACTTATATTTTGATTAGTTAACTCAGGTAACTCTTTTCTTTTAATAGATTCAATTGTTACACGAACTTGATCATTCTGAATTATAAATTCTTTACATTCATGAAGATGACTACCTACAAGCTTTGATTCTAATTCTTTATTAAATAATCCTAAACCTATTTTTACATTTATATTTATTTTATTAAATCTTGGATTATTTGAACTACAATTCAATATAACAAAATCATCTTTTTTAATAGTATTCACATCTTTTATAGATGCATTTTGTTTTTGAATCTTTAATAGTTCATTTTCTAAATCCTCTTTACTTAATTGAAATCCTTTAATCACTTTATTTAAGCCTACTTTTTTATAGTCAAAGACTTTAATAACTCTCGATTTAAAACGATTCATATAAACCTCCTATACCTCTACGAACTGTTGAATCAATAAACTTTCTTTTAAAACTTGATCATACTTACCACTTGACTCAATAATTCCTTTATTTAAAACAACAACATGATCTGCTTTCTTTATTAAATTCAAATCATGAGTTACCATAATAACTGTCTTGTTTTCCATTAATTGATAAATACTTTTTAAAACTTCCTGTTCACAAACAGTATCAATACCACTTGTAGCTTCGTCCATAATTAAATAATTAGGATTCTTTAATATTATTCTAGCAATCGCAATTCTTTGCAATTCTCCACCTGAACATTTTGAATCAAAATTACTGATTTGTGTATCAAATCCATCTTCTTTATTCATTATAAAATCATATGCATTGGCTTGTTTAGCAGCTTCTATGATTTCTTCATCACTAACCTCTCTACCTACACCATATCTAATATTATCTGCAATACTTCCTTTGATCATTTGATTTCCTTGAAATAAATATCCTATTGAATCTCTCCATTTCGTAACATTGAAATCTGTAAGTTTATTATCTCCAATTCTAATTGTTCCTCTTTGAACTTCGTTAAACCTTTCTAATAACTTAAGAATCGTTGACTTCCCGCAACCATTTTCTCCAACGATTGCAGTAACTTTACATGAAGGAATTGTAAATGAAATATTATTTAATACTTGTGTTTGATCATCATAAGAGAAAGAAACATCTTCAAAACAAATATCTTGAATATCTGATGGTATATCTAATCCTCTTTCTAATTCTTCATCTTCGCCATCCATAATTCTTCCAATCGTTGATAAAGAACCTTGAGATCTCTTAATCGCCTGCCATACGCTTGTTACCATCATTGCATTAGACATAAATAACAAGAAATAATTATATAAGTTGACTAATTGAAACATCTTCATCGTCCCACTTCTTACTAATGCTGTTGCAACAAGTAATAGAATAATTTGATTTAAATATTGAGCAAAAGTAGAGATAGGTGCCATAAAAATAGAAATCCTTTCTTGTTTAACCAATGATTTATATCTTTCGTTATTAGCTTCGACCCCTTTTTGATATTCCTCATCTTCCATATTAGTAGACTTAATATACATAACATTTGGTAATCTTTCACCAAAGAAGTTAGTAATTTTAGAAATTGCATTATTTGTAATATAAATCACTTTATATTGCATTTTTCCAACAAGCCATGAAGTTAAGAAAACAACAGGAACCGCTGATAACATAATAAGTGCTAAACTTTTATATGTAATATACATTTTATGAAATGAAGAATATAGGCCATAACCAACTGAAAAGACTTGAATCAATGCAGCTATTGCACCATAAGCACCTGTTGTATCTTCTGTTACACGAGAAACAAGTCCCTGAGTATCTTCTTTGTCAAAAAAAGACATTGGTAATGTTAGCAATTTCCCCCAAACTGAACGGCGCACATTTCTAGACATTGCAAGTGCTGCAATTTCATTAATTCCTCCTTGTAAAGCCTCAGCTACTGCAGCTGCAATAGTAACAACCATAAAACTGACAAGAAAACCATTCTCACTAATTGCACCTGTCATGATTTTTGATGTATAAGGGACTACCATTAGTTCTGCTTCTTTTAACACCATTGTTAATACAACAGTAAGAATAACTAATATCCATGGTATTTTTATATTTTTATAAAATTTAATCATTTGTTTAAATGATATAGAGGAATTTTTAATCTTATTATTCTTTTTATTAAACATATTATATATCCCCCTCATTCATTAAACTTCTATAAAAATCAGATGTGATTTTCAACTCTTCAGCATTTCCCTCTATAACTTCATGTTCTTGACTGACTGCAATAATATGATCAGCAAGATTAACCGTTTTCGCTTCATGAGTGACAACAATAATTGTTCTTTTTCCCTTTAATTTTTCTAATGTATGATTAATTTCATTAGAAGAGATGATATCTAAACTTGCAGTTGGTTCATCTAATACAAGAATTTCTGCATCAGATAAGATAGCTCTTGTAATAGCTATTTTTTGTTTTTGACCACCAGATAATTTAGATCCAAATTGTCCAATTTGATAATCCAGCCCTTCTTTGTTCATAGTGATAAACTGGTCAATATGAACAAGCTTGCATACCTTCATAACTTCTTCATCACTTACTTCTCTTTTAATTCCATAGAGAATACTATCTCTAATCGACCCTGACATTAATGGAGCATTCTGTAAAACAAAAGCAATTTTATCTCGATATTCCTTTATATTATAATCCTTAATCTCATGTCCCGACATTAATATACGTCCATTTGTAGGTGCATATATCCTTTCCAATAATTTAAGAATTGTTGATTTACCACTACCACTATGACCAATGATAACTGTTGTTTTATTTTTAGATAATGTAAAAGAAACATCTTTTAGTACCGGCTCTGTGTTATATGCAAAAGTAACATGATCAAAAATAATATCTCCAGATTCTACTATCTCTTTTACATATCTATCCACAGACTCTTCCCTTTCATCTAAAACATCAGAAATCTTATATAATTTACCTTGTACAGCCTTTGAGCTTTCCCATAAATTTCCTAATGTATTGCAAAAACCTATATAAGTACCTGCATATAAATAAAATGTATACCATCCTTCGGCTCCAAAAGTCCCATTTCCTAACATTTTAATTCCCATTAAAATAATACATATTTCAGGTCCAGATAAAACAATTGAACCTATTACTTGTTTTAAAATATCTAATATAACTAGATTTTTACTTGCTTTATAATAATCATCAATAATGATACGTCCTCTTTTATTTTCATAAGCTTGTTTATTAAATGCTTTTAATAATGGTAAACATGAAACAAGTTCACTTAAATAATTTGTAAAATCAGCCAACTTATATTTACTTATATTTTGAAATTTTAGATTTATACGTCCAACAACAAATGAAAATATAAAAGTAATAGGTAAAAATCCCATTAATGTAATACCTGCATCTGAGCTTATTTTGCTCATTTCATTAATTGTTAGCACTAGAAGATTGATTTGAAACCCTAATTCTAAAATAACATCAATAATAAACTCATTTAATCCCTCTGCATCTAAAGTAATACGTGAAAGCAATGTATTAGAAGAAACGCGATCAAAATATCTAGGTTTTAACTTTAAAATCTTTCCCCATAAGGCATTTCTTAGATTACGATCAATCCTACCTCTTAATAAATGATTAATATAAAGTATAAATTGTGAAAGAGCGGTTGCAAGCAGTTCAACACCAATAAACATGGATACACTTTCAACACTAGCATCTCCCGCAAAGAAATTACCATTAATTTGTGGTATCTTTACTGCAATTAATGAGTATCCAACAGAAATTAAAATATAAAAAAGAAGAAAGAATATTGGTATTCTAGCTAAGATACATAAATTTATAAATTTCTTCCATATTCCCTTATTATTTACTTTTGCATAATCATCAATAATCATTTCCTGATTGTCATTCATTTTACTTTTCTCTCCCTTTGTTATACACGTGCTTTTTTAATTCGTGTTATATAACGATAAATACTTTGTTCAGATACATTTAATTCTTGTGCTGCTCTTGAAACAGCACCTTTTATTTCAAAAATTCCTAAATCATATAACTTGCAAATAATATCAAGTCTTTCATCAGGTGTGATTCTTTCAATTTCGATACCCTCTGCTTGAATAACTGAGGTAATTGTATCTAATGATGGTTCTTTATATTCTAAGTATGGTTCTTTTGGTGTTTCTACTATTTCAGTAGTATTAAATTGTAATAGATTAGAAATTAAAGATTGTGCTTCCAAATAAACATCACACTTCATATTAACAGATAATGCACATTCAATTTCTTGATCATTATTTTTTAAGAAAAAGATAGACGATTTCATTATTTTTCCAGTATCAGTACTTAACATTCTATTCAGCAACATTTCATTTTCTTTAATCTCATCATTTTTTAGAGCATTATATACAAGTTTACGTGTAACATTCTCTGTTCCTTTTAAAGATCCTGAAATTTTATTTTCATAAGCTAATAATGGCAAATCATTTTTTGTAACATCAAATAATAAAATTTCATTAGCTTCTGATAGGATATTTTTCAAGAAATAAATCAAACTTCCGTATTTACTTAATTTTTCATTCATATCATTCTCTCCTTTTTAACATAATGTTAATTTTTTATCAATTATTTACTATATTTTATTATTTTGTATTTATAAAGTCAATAAATTATCTTATTTTTTAACAATGTGTTAATAATTTTTTATTGACACATATTTTGTTTCTATTTATAATGAAAATGTAAAAAGAATCAAATTTAGGAAAAAGAGGGAGAACAGTTATGAAAAGATTCAAAAAATTAGCTTTAGCTTTCGTATTAGTCATCGGTCTTATCGGTCTTGTTGGTTGTAGTTCATCTGAAACAAACAGCGATAAAGTAGATGCAAAAATTATTTTAGTATTAAGAGATGGTAAGGAAGTACCTTATGACATTAAAGTCACTAAAGATTCTAGTCTTAGAGATGCTTTATATGAAGCAAAACTTATTAGCGAAGAAACATATGGAGCATTCTTTATAGAAGATATTGATGGTCATGTTGCAAACGTTGAAAAAGATGGTTGCACTTGGTTAATATGTGATAAGGATGGAAAGCAATTAGAAAAAAATAGCTTTGATGAAGCAAAAATCTCTGGTGGAGAAACATATATCTTAAAATATTACAAAGTACCTGATATGGATTAATCATTAAGTCAAAAGCAAAAGACAATACAATAAATAGAAAAACACTATTTAGTATTGTCTTTTTTCATCAAACAATTTATTTTATCCACTCAATACTTTGCCATGATCATTACATAATCCAAAACACTCTCTCATTTTCTATGTTGAATAAATATATAATATTATTTCCTATAAAACGCTAAAATTTTTTTTATCATGTGCTAGATAATTCAATCAATATTATTAATTATACTTTTTCACCTTTATTAATATATTTCATAAAATATCTATACTTAATCAAGTTTAAGATTTCAATAACAATTAAATTTTCAGTCTCTGAATCATCACTTCCATATAAAGGAATCATACAATCAAAAACATAAAAAGTTTGAAATATACTATTTTGAGTTAAAATCACTTTCTTAGCAGATGATTCATACATCTTTAGAAAAGATTGTTTATTCTGCATTAAATATCTACCAGTAATTGTTATAATAAACAACAAATCATCTTCATTATAATCATTCATATTATACTTATAATTTAATTGTTCAATATAAAATGGTTTGCCAAAAATCTTCATATCTTCTACAAAATTTAGAGTTAATGCTAATGGAAATATAGCACCATTTATATATGTTCTTTTAGCATCATAAATAAAATCAACAACTTTTTCAATATCACTCATAAAAATTTCTTTTCTTAAAAGTTTATTATGAGAAAGAATTTTAACTTGTTCGAATATCTCTTCTTCATTTATTTGACTATATCTAAATTTAATCTGTTCTAATCTCCCTACTCTAGTATCATTAAGTAAAGTTTTAAATTTTTTAAAACTTTCTATACCAAGTAAATTATAAAATTTCTTAATAGTAATTGTTGAAGTATGACAATTATGTGCTATATTTTCAATTGAAATTGATTCCATTTCATCTAAATGATCTAAAATATAAACAGCAATATCATAATAAACATCCTTATTTAAAGAGTTATATACAAAAAGTAACAACATAGAAATAATTGTATTCATTTATTTCTCCTCCCTTTGTAAATCCATAGTTATTTTCATATCTAATTGCATTAATAAATCTTTATATAAGTTTTCATAATATGTATATGGTAAAGAGATAGAAATATCTATGTTTTCATTCATCTCTTGTCCTATATAGACTTTTCTTGCACTAGACATATTTAAATGATGTAAAGCTTCAGGTGTTATTGTTAATAACTCTTTATATGCCCTCCATGTCATGTATGGCTCTATAATAATGATTAAATCATCTTCATTCAGTTGGTGAAATAAATCTCTTTGATTTTCTATATTCCAACACATATTATTGATGACTTCTTTTTTTTGCATATATAAATATGAAGATAAATAATAAAAACAAGAAATATATTTGCTTTGACCATAAAACAATATTCTATGTCCTTATTTTAAGGCTCCTAAGAAATCATGATAAGATACCTTTATACTTTCTTCACATTGTTTAAAAAAACTCTCTCTAATTTTCTCATAAAATTCTAAATCAAATTGATGAAATAATCCTAATATATTATTAAGTTCATCTTTTTCAACAGATAAGTTATCAATAAACACTGTAAATCCTTCATAACCAGCAGATTGACAAAATCTTATAATTGATGATCTAGACAAGCCTGTTTCTGCTGCAATTTTCTTTAAACTTAATTTTTCTAAAGATGATAAATGAGTTAATAAATAATTTGACAAAATAAATTCAACAGATTTATTTTTACTAGAACTATTAATCATCTTTAATTTATCTATAAGATACATCTTAACACCTCTTTTATCATCATTATATATACTCAAAGAGAAAATGTACAATACGAACTTATCATTCTGCTATAACTACATGTAATAGCAATAGCTTAAAAGAGGATCAATTTCTTGAACCTCTTTGTTACCCTTTAAAAACTTTTTTATTTTTAATTATATTTTTTTCTTTTGATAAGAACTGATAATCCAATAATTGCTACAATTCCTGCAACCATGAATCCTAATGCATCTTGATTATCAGATGTTTGTACATGTTTAGATTTAGGTTGAGATTTATTATTAATCTTATCACCTAATACATTACTATCTAAAGATTCATCTTCTTTATCTACATTGATATCATTACTGTTGTTTGCATTATTGTTATTGTTATCATTATCACCAATAACTTTATCACCTAATACATCACCATTAAGTTCATCATCTGGATTTGTTGGAGTTACTGGTGTTTCTGGTACAACAGGAGTCACTGGAGTTTCAGGTACAACTGGTGTATCTGGATTTACTGGAGTAACAGGAGTATCTGGATCAACAGGATCTACTGGTGTTACAGGAGTTTGTTCATTGAGTTTAATTTTGAAAAAATTAATGTTATTAGCTATTCCACTTCTAGCAAAAGTTGCGATTTCATATGAATAATTTTCATTAATTAATTCTTTAGGTACTACAATATCTACTGAATCTTTACCTTCATTATCTACTCTAATAGTTTTAACTGTTTTATAACCATCTGTAATATGAATTGTTGAATAAATCAATGTACTTCCATCTACATGGAATACTAATTCTTCATCATCTGGATTAACAACCAATAATTTATCTTCTGTATTAACATCATTTAATATATCTACAGTTTCTCCATTTGCAACAACTGTTGCTTTAACTGGTACTCTTGCTGGTACAACTTCTGCTGTAATAACTTTAGTTGTTACATTTCCTACATTATCTGTAACTGTAATTGTAATTTGATATTCACCTAATGTTGATGTTCTTACATTAGCTGAAACTTGTATTTTAATTTCTGATGTTGGAGTATTATCATCTGTAACTACAATTTCTTTTCTAAAATCTCTAGTATCAAAATTACTTCCCTGTTCAACAGTGATTCTATCATCTTTAGCACTTGGTACTTCAATAACTGGTGCTTGATCTGGTTCAGCAAATTTAATCTTGAAAGTACATCTATAATCACTAACCATAAATCCCGGTCTATTGAAAGGGGTAATTCTATATGTTGTTTCATTAATTTTATCCTTAGTTAATACTAAGTCTACTGAATCTTTACCATTGTTTTCTTGTCTTACAGTAAAACCTTTATTATTAACAGATCCAGTAAGTTCTGATCTCACTAAGATACTTCCATCTACATGGAATACTAATTCTTCTACATTTGGATCAACAACTAATGGTTTATCTGTTGTATTTAAATCTTTTAAAACATCAAAAGTCTTACCATCAACAGTTACTGTCATCTTAACAGGTACTCTAGCAGGTACAATTTCTGCAGTAATTATTTTTGTTGTGACATTTCCTGCATTGTCTTTAACTGTAATTGTAATTGGATATTCATTACCTACAGTTGTTGTACTTACATTACCAGTAACTTGGAAATTTGTGAAATTTCTTAATTCTGTTTCTGGGGTATTATCATCTGTGACTACAATTTCATTCTTGAAATCTCTAATATCAAAATAACTTCCTTGTTCAATAGTGATTCTATCATTTTTAGCATTTGGCACTTCAATAACTGGTGCTTGATCAACAGGAGTATCATCTACCTCAAATTTCATCTGCTTTTGAACAATAATATCATTCATCCATGTACTTAGAGTAAATCGATATTTAGTTGTACCATCAAGATTTAAATCCTCAACAGGACATTCTATATCTAAATCAAGACCTTTATTATTCTCTTTATGAAGATTTAATTTAGTAGCTCCAGATCCCATTTGAAGTAGTGCAGTTCTTCCTATATCATTACCTTCTACATGAAAAGTTATTGTTTTAACATCTTTTTTGATTTTAACTACTGTATCTGTACCAGTAAATTCAGAAATATCATAAGATTGATCACCAACAGTTAATGTTGCCTTTCCATCAAATGAAATTGCTCTTGTTAAGTTTTGATTTCCAGTATTTTCAGCAGCAAATACTGGTAATTGTGCATAATTAACTACAGATGTTGTCATCATTAATGCTAATAATGCTTTTGATAATTTTTGTTTTTTTACTCATATTTTTTCCTTTCCTTCCTTTTAATATTAAAGTGTATTTAATTACTAAATAATAAGCATCCTTGCTTATTAAATTTTATCAATCCTCCTTTATTCTGTATTTAAGAAGATAAAAACTAATCTCAAAATAATATTCAATCATTGGCCAAAACTTTAAAAGAGTTCCTCTTATCTGTCATTAAATTAATACTTTATTTAAATTTGATTTTGTTTCATTTATTTCCTCTTCCTAAAACAAGAATAAAACGAAACACTCTCAATTACAACAAACAAAAATTCATTTAAGTTACACAAATAAAAAATAAACCAATTTTAACCTTTTATTTTATTTTTTGATACTTTTTTAGGATTTATCAAAAAAACACTTAATATTTAATGTTATTTTAAGAACAAAAATTATCATTAATCTTAAAAAATTTAAAATTCCAAAAAAATTCTAAATCAATTTATTAAATAAATAATATTTTATAAATATCAAAAAAGACACCCTAGATAGGATGTCTTCTATACCATATGATTATAAATTTTCTTTTTTAATTGCAATATATACTCCTGCTGCACATATTAATAAAATCATATATGGTACCAACATTGTTGAATCGTTTGTTTTAACTGATTTAGATTTTTTTTCTTCTTTATCTTTAATATTAATCTTATCACCTAATACTTCTTCTTTTGTATCTTCTGGTTCAACATCTGTTGAAATATCTTGATTGTTATCGGGGTGTTCTGGTTTTACTTCAGGTTGAGTTGGTTTTTCCTCAACTGGTTTAATAACCAATTCATCCTTAGCTTTCTTTAATTCATTATAAGCTTTATCAATCTTATCTTGATCAGAAGAAACCATAGCTTTTTGAGCTTGTTCTAATTTGGCTTTTAAATTAGAAACACTATCTTTTGTATATAAATCTTTATTAATTGCTTTTACTTCATTAATTAAATTAACTAATGCTTGAGTATCAACTAATTTTAAATCTTTTAACGCATTATTAACTAGTAACTCTGCTTTTTCTACATCAGCTATAGAAGCATTATCATCTTTAGATACATCTAATGCTGCTTTAACAGCTTCATCTAATGCTTTTAAAGTATCCTTAGTATATAGTTCTCTATTTACTTTTTGAGCATTTTTAATTGTACTATTTAAAGTAGACTTATCTGCTTTTAATACTAACTGAGTATATGCATCTAATATCTTATTAATAGCATTTGTAACGTCTTCTTCAGTTGCATCATCATTTATTAATAATTCTTTAGCTCCATCAATATCACTAATTTTTGTAAACTCATCTATGCTCTTAGGAGTATATAAAGCTTTATCAATGGCTTCAGCGTTTTTAATAACAGTTTCTAATTCACTCTTATCAGCCTTTTCTACTAAAGCATTCAAGACTTCTTGTAATGCTTTTGTAGCATTTTCAACATCTTTATCAGTTGCATTATCATCTTCATATACAGGTGTAACAGTATTTTTAAGAACTTCTTTTAAAGTCTCAATACTATGAGGAGTATATTTATTTTCATCTATTTTTGCTTCTGCATCATCAATAGCTTTCTTTAATTCAGTTTTATCTGCTCTTTTTACTAATTGATCATAAGCATTTTGCAAATCAATTTCAGCTTGCTTTACAGCTAATACTCCTGCTTTACTACTATCAAGTAAAGTTTTTGCATTCTTTAACGCATCATCTAATAATACATAACTATTTGGTGTATAATCTTCTACTTTTTCATCTTTAAATTGGTTATATAACTCTTGAAGTTTATCTTTGTTGACAGGTACATTTCTACCATAAACTTCAAATTCATATAATGAATAACCGTATTGTCCAGAAGGTTGAATACCTTCCATTCTTACGTATCTACCTGTTTGACTACCATCATATTCAAACTCAATAATACCTGCCTTTCCATCAGTAACATGAGTTAAATCTGTCCAAGTTTCTCCATCGTCTGATACTTGTAACTTATAATCCTTTCCACAAGCACCTTCCCAATTCAATACAATTTTATCAATTGAATAATAATCTTGCAAATCCACATAAATCCATTGATGATCACTATATTCAGAAGAATTTTCTTTTCTTCTTAAAGATACCCATCTAGATTGATCAATCTCATCTGTTTTTCCTACTATTCCATCAAAAGCAAACTTTGATCCATAATTCTTATAAACACTGCTTGCTTTAGACGGTTTATTTAATGCGATATTTTCAGGTTCTTGTAACTTTCCATAAACTTCAAATTCCCATAATGAGAAACCATACTTACTATTAGGTTCTACACCATACATTCTTACATAACGTCCTGATTGACTTCCATCATATTCAAAATTAACAAGTCCACCTTTTCCATCAGTAACATGTGTAATATCCGTCCAATTTATTGCATCATCTGAAATTTGAATCTTATATTCTTTAGCACCAGCACCTTCAAAGTTTAATACGACCTTATCAAGTGTATAGAAATCTTCTAAATCCACATATATCCATTCATTTTTTGTTTCACGATTTGATACCCATCTTGATTGTTTTCCATCAATCTTACCTGTACTTCCATCAAATGCTAATGATGAATCATAAACTTTATTTCCATCTTTTGTATCAACAAATTCTGAACTAGCAACTGAAGATTTATTTAATGCAATATTTACTGGAGGTTCTTCTAGATATCTTCCATAAATCTCTAATTCATAAATACTTACACCATATTTAGGACTTTTTGATTTTAATGAATGCACTTTTACATAACGTGCTGTTATTGGTTCATCAAATACAATTTTATCTGTTAAACTTCCATTTGTTTTTAGTGATGATTTTACAGTTGTCCAATTTTCATTATCATCAGATATTAGAATTTCATAATTATCTGAACATGCCCCTTCCCAATAAATAGCCATTTCTTCTATTTCTGAAGGAACAGTCAAGTCAACTGTAATCCATTCATCATTTGATTCACGAAGTGATGCCCATCTTGTACTTTTTTCTCCATCAACAGCTAAGGCTCCAATAAATGTTGGTGCTTGTGTTGATACAGAGCTTACTTCTACTGGTTTGCTCTTTGCAATATTTTCTAATGGTTCTTTAACATAGTTACCATAAACCTTAATTTCATAAATATTAACACCATAGTGTTTATCTAAAACTCTCGATTTTAATGAATGCACTTTTACATAACGTGCTGAAACTGCTTCATCAAATATAATTTGATCACTTAAACTTTCATCTGTTGATAATGATGCTTTCACTGTTGTCCAATTTTTATTATCATCAGAAATTTCAATTTGATAATTATCTGAACATGCAGCTTCCCATTGAATTGACATAGCATCAATTAGTGCAGTCTTTTGTAAATCGATAGTAATCCAGTTATCATCTACACCTCTTAATGAAGCCCATCTTGTTTCTAAATCACCATCAACAGCAAACGCTCCAACAAATGTAGGTGCATTTGTAGATACTGAACTTGTTTCTGTAGGTTTATTTAATGAAAGTAATTTTCCTTCATTAACAGTCACTTCTTTAATTTGATAATTATTACCGCTACTTGATTTTCCTACAATTTTTACATAATTACATATTCTATTAATTGGTACTACTTCTTCATTACCTTTTCCATCAGTCACACTACCAACTAATTCATAATTTTTTCCATCTTGGGATGTATAAACATCATATTCTTTTGCATAGTTGTTTCCCCATGCAATTGTCATATTTTTAAGATACCTATTTGATCCAGTAAATAATGAAATCCATTCTTCATTATTTGTTTGACTTTCCCAATAAGTTTCAAGATTCTTATCAATTGCATTCTTTGGTCCATGATTTGTAGTATAACTACTTGCTTGATATCTATCATCCTCACCTTCAGATAATGTCATTGATTGTCCTGCATAAGGTGCAGCGTTTGAAACAAATGTTGTTTTTGTTTTTGCACTTGCATATTCCAAATTAACATTGATAGTTTTATCAGCATCTGCATCACTTACTGCTACAGTTATTTTTCTAGTAGAACCTGATTCATCAATCATTAAACTACATGGTTGATCTACTGTTACTTTATAACCATCTTTATATTCTAATGTTCCTGCTTTATAGAAATTGATTTGTGTTTGTTTTAATCCATCATGTCTTACTGCTTGAACATTTGCATTATTCGCAACTACAGTCACTGGAATATTGTTTTTATATGATTCCACTTGTGCTTCTGTTTTGTTTGGTACAACAATATATGCATATGTTGCATTTGATGGTTTTGTACCATGATTGATATATGCTTTAAATACATTTGGAGCATTATCAATTTGTTCTTGTCCCCATAAACTTGGTGAATCTTTCTGACCATCATTTGAAACAACAACTTTTGTATCTTCTAAGAAAACATATCCAATTTTTCCATTATAAAGACTTCTTGTTGTGTATTCTTTATTAACTGTTCCATTCTCTACTTTCACACCATTAACTGATGGATTTTGAGCTGTATTTTGATTAAGTGTTGTATGAATATCAACTGTTTCAGTTGAAGTAATACCATTACCTAATGCAACAAATTCATCATCAAAGAAGAAATACCCTTTCTTTGCTTGAGTTCCCTTTTTACTCATATCATATGCAGTGTTTCCATACTTACCATTAGTTACACCGATTGTATGATTTGTTCCATTTGTAAATCTACCAGCATTAGAATAATCTTGCACTAGACGTGCAGCTGTTGTAGATCCAGGACAATGTGCCCAGTCAAATACTGGATAAACTTGAGTATATTCATCACCATCAACAGTAACTGTTGAAACTGCCGAAGAAGTCCAATAAACTAATTGACCTTTATTTTCACCAGTCCAACTTCCACGCCATTCTCCACCAATGACATCCTTAGAATCCATTTTGATATTAACACCATAACCATCTCTCATATGAGAAGCATATGTAGAACGCCACATATAATAGTTACCATTTTTACCATTATTTGTATCATTTTCAATACTGTTCAATACAGCTTGATATCCAGCCGCATGTTCAGGATCTGAAACAATCATTCTTTTTAATGGTTCAATATATTCTGCAGCATAATTTTTATATCCTACATCAAATTTATATGGACGATATCCTAAGTATAATTCCATCAAATCTCCACGAATTGTCCAACTTGTTCCATTAAGCATATAGTTTGCCATTCTTTCAACAACTTCTTCACCAATCGCAAACTGTGTTCCTCTTAACATATAAATCCAGAAACTCATATCTCTAAACATAGACATACCATACCCATTAGAATAGAACTGTCTCCCATGCATATAGAAACTATTGTCAACTTGTACAGCTTCTTTTGTTGTATTATCTAATTGTGCGTCTAAACAATAATTAAGATAATTATCAACCATATCAGTTAACTTACTTTCATCTCCTGTTAGTAAAGCATAATAAACATGATTTTGATCAAACCATAAGTTATTTTGCCCTGAACCATACTTTACAGGTGTCTTTTCAATTAATTTTTCTAAAATGATTTGAAAAGATTCATTATCTATAATATCTTCTGTAAACAAACCAATTCTTGAAAAACGAAGTTGTACACCAACTTGGTTTTCCCACCAGTTTGTTGAATAAGGTCCTGCAGGTAAATTATTTCTTGAGCCTTGAGTGACCCAATACTTTAATGCTTTCTCTAAACCTTGTTTTGCTTCTTCTTTATGATAAAGACTATTTCCTTCCTTATGATAAGCAATCGCAATTGCTTGCATTCTATCTAATGCTAAATAAGGATCCCATGCTTTCCCATTTGCAGCATTAGCTGTTGACTTATAATTAACATCTGGGAATGCTCCTTCATCACTAAGCATTTTTAAATATTGATCAGCTTGACTTACATAGCATGTTTCTACTTTAGATCCATCATCAATTGTATCTAATTGTAAAAAATAATCTTTAAGTCTTTCTTTAATCGTTACAATATCATCTTGTGCGGATGCATATACACGATGACTTTGCACATTCATAAGAGTAAAAACCATTGCCATAACGATAGCTATTTTTAATATTTTCCTCATTACTCCATACTCCTTCCTTGTTTATACTCTTATTTTCTTTTATAAACACTTGAATTTCAACATGAATTTACTTGAAAAATGAATTCGCTTACATATTTTCTTGAAAAAAAAGCTTATTTTAAAGAATTTCTTTCAATAATTTTAACACTTAATAATTGAGTTGTTGTTACACTCTCTTTACGATGAATCAAATCAACAAGTTTTGAAACTGCAACTTGTCCCATTAATTCTTTTTGAACTTGTATACTTGTAATTTTAGGTATTGATTTTGTACATAATGGTGTATCATCAAAACCAACTACACCTATATCTTCTGGTATTTTCATTCCTAGTTGATTTAAAGCAAGTATTACTATAAACGCATTAGAATCATTAGCACATACCAGTACCTCTGGTAATTCTTTTGATTTTAAAATATTCACAATTCCTTGAATATCATTATTTAAAACATAATTTTCAATCCCTTTAGTAAAAGAATATCTATCTATATATTCTATCAAACCCTCATTATTTACTATACCACTATTCATTAAAGCTTGACGATATCCCATATAACGATCTTCAAAACTTAAAGAATAACTCAAATCTCCAAAAAAGCCAATTTTTTTATAACCTTTACTAATCACATGATTTGTCATCATATATCCACCTTGTCTATTATGAGTTAAAACACAATCACAAGGTGTATATAAAGATGTAAAGTCCACTAGAACAACAGGAATTCCAGTCTTTTTAAGTAGCATCAAATTATCATCAGAAATCTTCCCCACAATGATCATACCAGATACCTTTCTTTCTACTATACATTCAGGTAGTTGTAATTTTTGATCATCAAAATAATTAAGTATTGAAAAGAAACCAAAAACCTTAGCCTGTTCTACAATAGAACGAAGAACAATGGAATAAAAATGTCCTGTATCTGCATAATAACTTTGCATTAAAACACATATATTTGTTTTAGAAAATACAGAAAGATATTTTCTTTTTTGATTAATATAACCCATTTCATCAGCAGTACGTAAAATTTCTATACGCATCTCTTCACTTACACCAACTTTATCATTTAAAGCTATGGATACAGCATTTATTGATATCCCTAAACGTTTTGCTATATCTTTCATTGTGACTTTCATAGATTGACCTACTTTCTTTTTATAATTGTTCACCGTTTGTTTGAATAACTTGTTTAAACCAATCAAATGATTTCTTTTTAATTCTACGCATATCTTTTAAATCTTTATTATCACGATTTACATAAACTAAACCATAACGTTTTTTCATTTGAGCTCTACTACTTAAAATATCAATAGGCCCCCACATAAGATATCCTCTACAATCCACTCCTTCTTTGATTGCTAATTTCATTTCTTCTAGATGTTTTCTCATATAATCAATTCGATAATCATCTTCTATTATATCATTCTTCATTTGATCATCATAGCCAAAACCATTCTCTACTATATATATTGGCATTTCATAACGATCATATAATTGTCTTAATGTAATTCTTAAACCAATTGGATCAACTGTCCATCCAAACTCAGACATTTCTAAATATGGATTCTTTTTAATTACAACATCTTTAACATTAGTTAAACTTTCTTCTCCATAATGAGAAATTGTTGACATATAATAACTAATAGATAAAGCATCAGTCTTTCCTTTTTTCAAAATATCAAAATCACCTTCTAATATTTCAGGCATTGTTCCTTCATTTTTCATATTTGCATAATAATATGAATTATAATGACCTCTTGCAAAAACATCTAAAAAAACAAACGCTTCACTCTGTGCTTTCATACTCTCTAGAGTATCTAAAGGATGACAAGTTTCTGGATAGCTTTGTACAATTGTTGCCATTCCTAAAACATATCCTTCTTTTAAATGAATATATTCATTAATCAAACTATGAGCAATTAAAGTATTATGCATAATTTGATTATCAAATGTTTGTGGATCAAATCCTTCTGGGCATATTCCTCCAAAAAACATTTTAGGACCTTTTTGTAAAATACCATTTTGTTCATTAAAGATAATCCATTTTTTAACTTTATGACTATATCTATCAATAATCCTTTTACATAAGTCTACAAATATATTAACAACTTCTCTACTAGCAAAACCATTATATTTCTCATGTAAATATACAGGCATTTCAAAATGATATAAAGTTGGAATAGGTTCCATACCATTCTCCAATAAACCATCAATAAATCGATCATAAAATTCAAAACCTGCTTCATTATAAGTATTTTCATCACTCATCATACGTGACCAATCTATAGAAAAACGATAAGCATTAAAACCTAATTCTTTATACAAAAGAAAATCTTCTTGATATCTATGAAAAGTATCAATACCATCCTTAAAATCCGAAAATTCACCACTTACTGTTAAATCACACACAGCTGGTAATTTCCCACCTTCATTATAACCACCTTCACTTTGATGAGCTGTTACTGCTCCACCCCATAAAAAATCTTCTCTCATCATTATTATCTCCTATCTATTATTTTATAACTTTATTATCTTAAAGGAGGGCTTGAATTTCAATGTCAATTTACTTGAATTTTGTATTTTTTAACTTGAAAAAAAGAAGTTCAAATTGAACTTCTCTCATCTATTTTAACCCTTTAACACCTGTTTCTAACATTTCCATTTGTAATAGGGTTTGCCAATGTTTGATCACTTGTTCTTGACCATTCACAATACAATCATAAACACCATCATACACACGTGCATAATCTCCATCAACACTTGGAACTTTTTCTTCATGATATTGACCTTCATCATCATAATATGTCAATATACCATAATGTTCAGGTAAATCCTTTCCAAAGTCATCATTTGTTGGCATATGAAATAATTTTAAATGTTCTTCTTGTCTATCTTTATAATACTTTTCAAAGACTCCCTTTTTACCATAAACAATAAATGAAGGTCTTGATTTAACTCTAAAATATGAAGATTTTACTGAAACTTTTAAAGTTCCATAATATAAGTCTAAATCAAAGTAATCGTTCATTCTTCCTTCACCTAATAACTGTCTGACATCATAATGAATAGAATCAGGTTTTCCAAAATAAGAAATGACTTGATCTAATGTATGACATCCATGTCCATATAAATAAGACATTGCTGGATCAAAATGTTCAATACTTTCTGGAATTTCAGGACGATAATAATCAAAATGCATTTCTAATTCAACTAAATCTCCTAATTTGCCAGATTCAATGACTTTTTGTACAGTTAAAAAGTCACTATCATATCTTCTATTTTGATATGCTGAACAATATAAACCTTTTTTATCTGCAAGTTCAAATAATTCTTTAGCTTGTGCAGATGTTTCCATAAAAGGTTTTTCACACATACAATGTTTTCCTTCTTCTAATGCTCTTTTTGTATATTCATAATGATAATGATGTCCAGTACAAACAATGACCATATCAATTTCTGGATCCTTATAAATATCATCTGCATTTTCTGTATAATTGACACCATCTAATTTTTCCCATATATCATGACGCATATAAGGGTCGTAAATTGTTTTCACTATAAATTTATCTTTTCTTTGCATAACAAATGGCAGATGGTATCTATTGGCACTTTTTCCATTTCCAATATATCCTAATACTAATTTATTATCTATCATTATCAAATACAATCCCTTCTTGTTTTCTTCCTTTAACCATAACTTTAGCTATTTCTAAAGAAAGATTTAACATCTCTTGTTGCTTTTTAAAATCTTTTTCTTTAATCATTCTTATAAATTCTTTAAATTCATAACTTAAACGATGTTTATCTTCAAAGGATTTCACTTCAGATTTTCCATCATTATAATACACTGTATATTCTTTTAATTGATTTAAAGATGTATTTACAACAATAGCTGCCTTATCTCCTTGAATTGTGTTCATTACAGGAGCTTTACAATCTTTAGCACCTATTGTTATAGCTTTAAAGTGTCCATAATCAAACATCATCATTCCACTTGTATCAATATTTTTTTCAATATTAGCCATATATCTATTATCCAGTGGTTTTCCAAACAATCCCATTAAAGCATGAATGTTATAAACATTTAAATCCATTAATGCTCCTCCTGCTTTATGAAAGTCAAAAGCCGGTAAAATATTTCCCTCTTTAAAAGCATTATATCTTGATGAATATTGAGAATAATTAAATGATACAATTTTAATTTTCCCTAATTTGTTGATATCTTCTTTTAAAGAAGCATAAGCTGGTAAATAATGAATATTCATTGCTTCAAAAATCATTAAATGATTTTGATTAGCAATCTCAATTAAATCCTCTAATTCCTTAGCATTTGCAGTTACAGGTTTTTCAATAATAACATGTTTACCTGCTTCTAATGCTTTTTTAGAGAAACTATAATGTAAATGATTAGGTAAAGCACAATAAATAATATCAATATCACTTTTTAACATCTCATCATAATCATAATATGTTCCTGTTAAACAATAAGTATCAATTAACTTCTCAGTTTCTTCTTTTGTATTTTCTGTTCCTAAAACATATGTTTCTTCAACATCAAATTCATCATAAGTCTTCATTAAATCCTTAACAATCATTCCAGTTCCTAAAATTCCCAATTTCATTTTTATTTTTCTATCCTTTCTTTATATTCTTTCAATGCATCAACAATCAATTGATGATCCTCTTCATGAGCTAATCCTGATACAATAAAACACCCTATCATTTTACCCTTAACTATAATTGGAAAAGCCCCACCACATAAAACATAATTTTCATCTTCTTCTATTTCCTTATATGTTCCATTTTCTTCATTTTCTAAAAACATATAATATCCACTATGACCATATTTTTCGATAGTATTTTGTTTTCTATTTAACCAATATTCTCCCTTTTTTCCATTCATCAAATATTGATAGACAAGCTCATTATTTAATATTACTCTCATTCTAATATTTTTAATTTTTTCATCTTTTATCCTTTTAACAATATTTCCTGCAATATTATACACATCTTCATTATCAAAAGTTTCAAAAGATAATTCCTTTTCTAATTGTAATACATCTTCTGCTTTCATGATTTCTACCTCCTGTACTATTTATAACATGTCCTAATTTTTTTTGAAAGGATTTACATCTATTATGCAAAAAAGGTTCATATAAAAACATAATATGAACCTTTTCTTTGAACTTTTAGTTCAACACTTATTTATATTTTATGAGAAAAAGAAACTCCAATACCCTTGTATAAAAATAAATATAATAATAAGTGGTAAAATATATTTTAAATAATGATACGTCCATTTTGGAAAAGAGATACCTTTTCCAGTATTGACTTCATTAAGAAATTTTTTAAATCCCCATCCATAACGGGAAGTACAAAAAATAAGATAAGCCAACGAACCTAAAGGTAAAAAATTATATGTAACAAGAAAATCTTCTAAATCTTGAATAGTTGTTCCTGCACCTAGTGGTTGTAAAAAGCTTAATATATTAAATCCTAACGCACAAGGTAATGATAAAACAAGAAGTAAAATCAAATGAATAATTACTGACTTTTTCCTTGACCAATGAAATAAATCCATTCCAAAAGAAATAATATTTTCAAAAACAGCAATAATCGTTGATAAAGCAGCAAAACTCATAAATATAAAGAATAAACATCCCCAAAATTGACCTAACCACATTTCATTAAAAATACTAGGCAAAGTAATAAAAACAAGACCAGGTCCACTTTCAGGATTCACGCCAAAAGCAAAACAAGCTGGAAATACAATTAACCCTGACATGATAGCCACAAAAGTATCTAAAACACAAACACTTATTGTTTCTCCAAATAATCGTCTTTCTTTATCTATATAACTTCCAAATATCGCTATAGCTCCAATTCCTAAACTCAATGTAAAAAAGGCTTGACCCATTGCTGCAAAAATAATTTCTAATAAACCATATTTTTCTATGACATCAAAATGTGGAACAAGATAAAACGACAATCCATCCATAGCATGTGGTAAAGTTATAGCTCTAATAACAAGTATAATAAGAATAACAAATAAGGATGACATCATTAATTTTGTTATCTTTTCAACTCCATTTTGTAATCCTAACGAACATATAAAAAATGCGACCATAATAACAACTACCATCCAAAACACTTGTAAGAATGGATCTTGTAAAGATTGATTAAAAATATCATTAACTTGAACTGGTGTGATTCCTTGAAAATCACCCTTTAACATTTTAAAGAAATAAGAAATCATCCAACCTCCTACAGTTGTATAAAACATCATCAACATGTAATTCCCAGTAGCTTGAAAGTAACCAATGTTTTTCCATGTTCTCTTTTGAGGATCTAAAGTTTCAAAAGCTTTTACACAACTTTTTTGACTTGCACGCCCAACTGCAAATTCCATCGTCATAATTGGTGCACCTAAAATAACTAAGAAAAACAAATATATAAAAACAAATAAAGCCCCACCATATTGTCCTACAACATATGGAAATCTCCATACATTTCCTAATCCTATTGCACATCCTGCCGAAATTAAAATAAATCCTAAACGTGATGAAAATTTTTCTCTTGCCATACTTCTCTCCCCCAAAAACTTTGTAAAAAAATATTACTAAAATTAAGAGATTCAGTCAATATAAAAAAATATGATTTATAAATTAAAAGTAATTATAATTCCATAATAAAAAGGGATGATCATCCCTTTTAAAATAATGCCAATTGTTCAATGGATAAACCAGTAAATCTTTGTATATCTTCATTACTAAATCTTTCATCCTTTTTCATCTCTATTGCAATTTCAATTTGTTTCTTTGCTT
>CAJTTM010000025.1 GCA_910579135.1 uncultured Erysipelotrichales bacterium
GCCTTTTTTTTACTTTTTTTTATTTTTTTATTGTGATTAGTTTAAATATAAAAAAAGGTCCCTTTCATAGGAACCCCTTAATCATCTTATCAATTATTTAATCTTGTTATAAACATCTACGAATTCTTGAGCTAAATCAATGCATAATAATGAAGTCATTAAATGATCTTGAGCATGAACCATTAATAAGTTTAATGGAGCTTTTTCTCCTCTAATTTCAGCTTGAATTAATTCTGTTTGTGCATGATGTGCATCATTTACTGTTTCTTTGGCTTGTTGAATTGATTCTTCAGCTTTAGCTAAATCTCCAGCTTTAGCATATTGAATAGCTTCAATAGCTGAGCTTCTTGCACTACCACTATTTACGATAAGATTAATTACTACTTGTTCTTGTTCATCCATTTTTTATATCTCCTTTTATAATAATATATTCAGAATACTCTGTATTTCTATTTTAACAAATATCGCAAGCGATTTCAATATTATAAAAAAGAAATTTGCTTTAATCATTTTTAATAAATGAAAATTCTTTTAAAGCATATGTAATACCATCATGTTGTACATCAACAGTAATATAATCACTTACCTCTTTGGTTTCACTAGCTGCATTTCCCATAGCTATCCCTAAATGTACACTTTCTAACATTTCCAAGTCATTTCTACCATCTCCAAAAGCAATCGTATCTTTCATATCTAAACCAAGATACTCTATCATCTTTCTTATGCCTTGTCCTTTTGACTCGCCTTTTATTGTTAAATCAAATGATAAACCATGTTGATGACGTTGTATATAAAAATACGGAGAAAGTGTTTCTTGTAATATTTCTATTTCACTTTCATTATTAAGTACAACCATACCTATATATGTTTCAACATTTTTAAAATCAAAATCATCATATATTGTTTCTGGTTTCATTTTCCAGTTATCTCTAAAATTAATATGCTTTTTATCTTCTTTGTCCAAAGCATAGATTTTATCGCTATTCTCAAAATAATATAACCAATTGTATTTTTTTGCTAAATCATGTGTTAACTTGATAGCTTTTGAATCGATAACCTTTTTATAAACTTCTTTCCCCTTATATTCAACATATGCCCCATTACAACTAACAATACCATCAAACGGATAAGAAATGACATCATCCAATATAAAACATCTACATCTGCCTGTTGATAAAAAAACCATATCTCCATTCTCTTTTAATTTATTTAATGAATTTATTGTCGTTTCAGGAATATAATCAATCCCATTTTTACAATCAATCAATGTTCCGTCTATATCAAAGAAGAACATTTTTTTCATATAATCACCTCTTTTGTTGAAAAGAAAAAGATATCCTAGGATATCTTTTCATTTTAATTATTCAATAATTTCAGAAATATTTCCTGAACCTACTGTTCTACCACCTTCACGAATAGAGAACTTAGTTCCTTTTTCGATAGCGATAGGGTTAATTAATTCAACAGTTAATTCAACGTTATCTCCTGGCATTACCATTTCTACACCATCTGGTAATTCAATACTTCCTGTAATATCTGTAGTTCTGAAGTAGAATTGTGGTCTATAATGAGCGAAGAATGGTGTATGACGTCCACCTTCGTCTTTTGATAATACGTATACTTGAGATTTGAATTTTTTATGTGGATGTACTGATCCTGGTTTAGATAATACTTGTCCACGTTGAATTTGATCACGGTTGATACCTCTTAATAAGACACCAACGTTATCTCCTGATTCAGCATAGTCTAATAATTTACGGAACATTTCGATTCCAGTAGCAACAGTGCTTTGAGTATCTTTAATACCAACGATTTCGATTGGATCATTTAATTTTAATTGACCTCTTTCAACACGTCCAGTAGCAACTGTTCCACGTCCAGTGATTGTGAATACATCTTCAACAGGCATTAAGAATGGTTTATCTGTATCACGAACTGGTGTAGGAATATAAGAATCAACAGCTTCCATTAATTCATCAATAGCTGGAGTCCATTTTGGATCTCCTTCTAATGCTTTTAATGCAGATCCACGAATAATTGGAGTATCATCTCCAGGGAATTCATATTCATCTAATAATTCTCTTACTTCCATTTCAACTAAGTCTAATAATTCATCGTCATCAACCATATCACATTTATTTAAGAATACGATGATGTATGGTACACCAACTTGACGAGATAATAAGATATGTTCTCTTGTTTGTGGCATTGGTCCATCAGTAGCAGCAACTACTAAGATAGCACCATCCATTTGTGCAGCACCAGTGATCATGTTTTTGATGTAGTCAGCATGACCTGGACAGTCAACATGTGCATAGTGACGAGTATCAGTTTGATATTCTACGTGTGCAGTGTTGATAGTAATTCCACGTTCTTTTTCTTCTGGAGCAGCATCGATTGCAGCATAATCCATAGCAGCAGCTTGTCCTTTTTGAGAAAGTACAGTTGTGATTGCTGCAGTTAATGTTGTTTTACCATGGTCAACGTGACCAATTGTTCCGATATTAACATGCGCTTTTGAGCGGTCAAATTTTTCTTTAGCCATTATAAGCTACCTCCTATTTAAATTTAATTTATTTTTAACAACTACATTCTAATAGATTTATTAAAAAATTGCAATATATTTCATTAGAATTAGTTATTAGAACTATTTTTCTTAATAATTTCTTCTTTAATTGATTTTGGTACTGGTTCATAACGATCAAATTGCATAGTATAATTTCCACGTCCTTGTGTAAATGATCTTAAATCAGTAACATAACCAAACATTTCTGATAATGGTACACTTGCTTGAACAACGATTGCATTTCCTCTTTCTTCTTGTCCATCAATCATACCACGTCTTGACGAAAT
Organism: uncultured Erysipelotrichales bacterium; assembly: GCA_910579135.1. GTDB lineage: Bacteria > Bacillota_I > Bacilli_A > Erysipelotrichales > Coprobacillaceae > MGBC113645. The sequence goes on from CAJTTM010000025.1 coordinate 2,854, forward strand.
ATCTCCCATGATACTTCCTAAATATTCAGCAGGTGCAACGACTTCTACAGCCATGATTGGTTCCAAAATAACTGGATCACATTTCTTTCCAGCTGCTTTTAAAGCCAAACTTGCAGCTACCTTATAAGCCATTTCTGATGAATCGACATCATGGTAAGAACCATCAAATAATGTTGCTTTAATATCTAATACTGGATACCCAGCAATCATACCATTTTGTAATGCATCTTCTAACCCTGACTTAACAGATCCAATGTATTCTCTAGGTACTGTACCACCAACAACTGCATCTACGAATTCAAATCCTTTACCTTCATTAGGTTCAAATTTAATCCATACATGTCCATATTGTCCACGTCCACCAGATTGTCTTACGAATTTACCTTCACAATCAGCAGCTTGTCTAATTGTTTCTCTATAAGCAACTTGTGGTGCACCAACATTTGCTTCAACTTTAAATTCTCTTCTTAAACGGTCAACGATAACGTCTAAGTGTAATTCCCCAACACCTGCGATAATTGTATCACCAGTTTCTGGGTTAGTTGTTACTCTAAATGTTGGATCTTCTTCAGCTAATCTTGCAAGACCATTTCCTAATTTGTCTTGATCTTGTTTTGTTTTAGGTTCAATTGCTAATTCAATAACTGGTTCTGGGAATTCCATTTTTTCAAGGATAATAAAGTTCTTTTCATCACAAATACTATCACCAGTTGTTGTATTTTTGAATCCTACAGCAGCAGCGATATCTCCTGCATATACTTCGCTAATTTCTTTACGAGTATTAGCATGCATCTGTAAGATACGACCTAAACGTTCTTTTTTGTTCTTTGTAGAGTTTAATACATAAGAACCAGATGCAATTGTTCCTGAATATACACGGAAGAATGTTAACTTACCAACGAATGGGTCAGCCATGATTTTGAATGCCAATGCAGAGAATGGTTCATCATCGCTAGCATGTCTTACAATTTCATTACCTTCTTCATCTTCACCATTAATTGATGGTACATCAGTAGGTGCAGGTAAGAAATCAATAACTGCATCTAACATTGGTTGAACACCCTTGTCTTTATATGCAGAACCACATAATACTGGGAACAATTCAACAGCTAACGTTCCTTTACGGATAGCAGCTTTAATTTCTTCTTCAGTAAGTTCTTCTCCTTCTAAATATTTCATCATTAAATCGTCATCAAATGATACAGCTGATTCAATCATTTTTTCACGATATTCTTCAGCTTGTGCTTTTAAGTTTTCAGGGATTTCTTTGTATACAACAGTTTCCCCTTTTGCCCCTTCAAAATACACAGCTTGCATTTTAATTAAATCAATAAGACCTTCGAAAGTATCTTCAGCCCCAATAGGTAATTGAATAGCAACTGCATTAGCACCTAATCTTTTACCAATAGATTCAACAGACATAATAAAGTCAGCACCTGTTGCATCCATTTTGTTACAGAATACAATTCTAGGAACCCCATAAGTTGTAGCTTGACGCCAAACTGTTTCTGTTTGAGGTTCTACACCAGCTTTTGCATCTAATACTGTAACAGCACCATCAAGTACACGTAATGAACGTTCTACTTCGACAGTAAAGTCTACATGGCCTGGAGTGTCAATGATATTAACTCTATATCCATTCCAATGAGCAGTAGTAGCAGCAGATGTAATTGTGATACCACGCTCTTGTTCTTGCTCCATCCAGTCCATTTGTGAAGCACCATCATGTGTTTCACCAATTTTATGAATTCTACCTGTGTAATATAATACACGCTCAGTTGTTGTTGTTTTACCAGCATCGATATGAGCCATGATACCTATATTACGAGTATTTTCTAAAGAAAATTCACGAGCCATATTTTTCTCCTTTCCTCTAAATCACTTCTATTACCAACGGAAATGTGCAAATGCTTTATTAGCTTCTGCCATTTTATGAGTATCTTCTTTTTTCTTTACAGAGGCACCAGTTCCGTTAGATGCATCAATAATTTCATTTGCTAAACGATCGACCATTGTCTTTTCATTTCTTAAACGAGAATAATTAGTTAACCATCTTAAAGCTAAAGTCATTCTTCTTTCTGGAGAAACTTCAACTGGTACTTGATAGTTAGCTCCACCAATACGTCTTACTTTTAATTCAAGTACAGGCATTATATTGTTGATAGCAGCATCGAAAACTTCCATTGCAGGTTTTCCAGCTTTTTCTTCAACCTTTTTGAATGCTTCATAAAGGATATTTTGAGCAACACCTTTTTTCCCATCAAGCATGATGTTGTTAATTAATTTTGTGATTACCTTTGAATTGTAAATTGGATCAGGTAATACATCTCTTTTTGCAACTTGTCCTTTTCTAGGCATTAGTTTTTCCTCCTATCTTTTATTTTTTAGGTTTTTTAGCCCCATAACGAGAGCGTCCTTGCATACGATCTTTTACACCAGCACAGTCCATAGTACCACGAATAATATGATAACGAACCCCTGGTAAATCCTTAACACGTCCTCCACGAATTAAAACAACACTATGTTCTTGTAGATTATGTCCAATTCCTGGAATATATGCTGTTACTTCCATACCATTTGATAAACGAACACGGGCATACTTACGTAATGCTGAGTTTGGTTTCTTTGGTGTCATAGTAGCAACACGTGTACAAACACCACGTTTTTGAGGTGAACTAATGTTAGTTGGTTTTTTTAACAAAGAGTTATATCCTCTATTTAACGCTGGTGACTTAGATTTAGAAGTCTTTTCACTACGTCCTTTTCTAACTAATTGATTAATTGTAGGCATTTCTTTTCTCCTTTCTTTCACAAACACACAATACCGGGTGTTTCAAAAAAATCCATTATAAATATGCTCAACATCGAGCATCGAAATGAATTATAAAGGAACAGTATGATATTGTCAATCTTTTTTTACTTAAAAAAGCAAATTTCTCTAAAAAATATACATACCATCTAAAATAATCATTTTATATAAATAAAAACCTGGTATAAACCAAGTTTGTTTCAAATATGGTCCGGATGAAGGGACTCGAACCCCCACGCACGAGGCACTAGATCCTAAGTCTAGCGTGTCTGCCAATTTCACCACATCCGGATTTTGGTGATCCGCAGGCGATTCGAACGCCTGACCCTCTGATTAAAAGTCAGATGCTCTACCGACTGAGCTAGCGGATCATTTATATGGTGCCGACTAAAGGAATCGAACCCTCAACCTACTGATTACAAGTCAGTTGCTCTACCAATTGAGCTAAGTCGGCTTTAACTATTAAAAAAATGGTGGAGGTTAACGGGCTCGAACCGCTGACCCTCTGCTTGTAAGGCAGATGCTCTCCCAACTGAGCTAAACCTCCACAAAAAAATGGTGACCTGTACGGGATTCGAACCCGTGAATGCATGCGTGAAAGGCATGTGAGTTAACCGTTTCTCCAACAGGCCAAAATAATGGCGCTTGAAGTAGGATTCGAACCTACGACCGATCGGTTAACAGCCGATTGCTCTACCACTGAGCTATTCAAGCATTTCCTAGTGCTTAAACATAATAACACAATAATTTTAAGAACGCAATACTTTTTTTCTTTTTTTGTAACGCTATGTATTGCAAGAAGAACATCCTTTGAAAATACTCAATTTTAATTATTATTTTCATCTATAAAAAAAGAGTATTATGAAAATACTCTAAATCCACTCACCATTCATACCCCAATGATCATATTCACCAAAAGTCAAATAAATATGACTCGCTGGAATCTTAGTAATCTTTTCTGTTTCTTTTATTAACTCTTTTACAAATTTTGCTTTATGAGACTCTTCTGTATGCCCATAAACTTTACAAGTAACCATCAAACAATCCTCTTCTTTACCTCTAAAATACATTAATTGATTATCTTCTATATGAATCATTAAATAGTCCTCTGTTTTATTGGGCAATAATGTGATAGCAGTTCCTGCCATCTTTTTTAAATCTAATTCTTGTTGAAGAGTTAATACTTTTGTTGTTTTAAAAGATATATAAGGCATAAAAATCTCTCCTTTCCTTATCATTTTACTATAAAAATATGATTTTTATGTGAATTTCATACCAAATTATATGTTAGTTTTCCAAGTATAGAAATCCCCTTGATAATTTGCTCATCAGTAGGTGTAGAAAAGTTTAATCTTATACTATGACATTCTTCTTTATCATCAACCAAAAAGACCTTACCAGGAACAACTGCAACCTTTAAATCTAACGCTTTTTTTATAAAATCTTCAATATCAACAGACTTTGGAAATGTTACCCAAATAAACATTCCACCTGATGGTTTGTTAAAAATAATATCTGGATGAAAGTGTTTTTTCATTTGATTATACATCAATTGACATTTACGTTGATAAATCTGACTTAATTGAAACAAATGGTTATCCATATCATATTCCTGCAAAAACTTTGCAATAACCTTTTGAGACCACAAATTAGAATGAATATCACTCACTTGTTTTGCAACCACAAACCTTTCAATAATAGCTTTATCTGCAACACAACATGCTATTCGCATGCCAGGAGCAATAATCTTTGATAAACTTGCAGCATATATCACAATACCATCTTTATCTAATGACTTTATTGAAGGAATTATATTCCCTTCAAACCTCAAATCACCATAAGGATTATCTTCCAAAATTATAACTCCATATTTTTTCGCAAGCGCTAAAATTTCTTTTCGAACCTTTAAAGACATTACTGTACCCATAGGATTTTGGAAATTTGGAATAACATATAGGAACTTTGGTTTTATCTTCTTTGACAAAACACGTTCTAATTCACTAACGTCTAATTGTCCATTTTTAAATCCTATACCTTTTACTTTTGCGCCTTGAGATTTAAAAGCATTAATTGCACCTATAAAACTAGGATTCTCTGTTAATACAATGTCTCCATCATTACAAAAGCACTTTACAGTAAATTCCATTATTTGTTGAGAACCAGAAGTTATTAATAATTTATCATTTTCTTTAATAATACTCTCACTTCTATTTAAGAAAAGTTCTGCTTCACTAATAAGTTCATTGTCTCCTTCACTAATTCCATATTGTAATAAATTAATAGGTTCTTTTTCTAAAAGTTGATTAGAAATCTTTCTTATAGCATCTAGTGGAAATGCCTCAGCAGAGGGATTTCCACCTGCAAAGCTTATTATTGTTGGGTCAGATGTCGCCTTTAAGATTTCCCTAATAGCTGATGCTTTAATAGTAGACATCCTCTTAGAAAATTGATAATTCATAAATTCACCTCAAACCTTAAACCTTTTTATTATTATACAACAAAATCGAAAAACAAGCTATACCCTTCCATTTTTATATTGCCTTTATTTTTAATTTATTTATAATATTATTAAGAGGTGACAATTATGCATGTAATATTTTTAGTTTTAAATAAAATAGAATGCCTAGATGATGTTCTAGCAAAACTAAAAAAAGCTGGAATAACTGGAGGCACAATTATAGAATCAACTGGAATGGTCAAAAAACTAGAAGACAGTAGCGATGGATATATTCTTGGTTCACTTAGACTTTTTTTAGAAGATCCTAGACCAGAAAGCAAAACAATTTTCTTTGTTGTAAATGATAGCCAAGTAGATATCGTTAGAAGAACAGTTGACGAAGCATTAGGCGGTATCAATAATCCTAACACTGGAATTTTATTTGGATTCCCTCTAGCATTTGCAGATGGATTAATTAAAAATAGGAGCACATTATGATAGTGTTCCTATTTTTTTATGAAATTCTTCAATTTTATAATATTCATTATTTTCATATAAATTAAAATAAATTTTTAGATACGTTTGAATCCCAACAAATGCTAACATCCCATTAATCTTAACACCTAATTTATCAAGAGAAACAGAAATACTTATCCTTTGTTGTTCCAATAACAAATTAACCGCCAATTCATTATTAACATATATAAGGTCATCCTTCATCTTTGCATCAACTTTGCTTTGTTGTAAATACCCCATAACACTACAAAGAGCGATAATCATAAACTCTTCTTTCATTTCAGTAAAATCAAGATAAACATCAAGTTTATCATGACTTACTTTTTTTGTCACTTTAAAATTCACTTTCATTTTTATATCTCCAAGCCTTGAATTTTATCACCTTTAAAATATTGATAAACAATACCTACAATACCAACAATTATGAATACGATTGAAATAATTTGAGCGATTCTTAAAGGTCCAAGCATCAAACTATCAGTTCTCATTCCTTCAACAAAGACTCTAACAATCCCATAAAACACAAAATAACTAAAAAATTGTACTCCCACATGTTTCTGGAATCTTTTTATAATCAAAACAATAATCATAAAAGCTATAACATTTCCAATAGATTCATATAAAAAGGTTGGATGATGATATACACCTTGAATATACATATTATCAATAATAAAGCGAGGCAAATGCAAAGACTCTAAAAACGAAAGTGTACATTCACCACCAAAAGCTTCATGATTGAAAAAATTTCCCCATCTACCACACGCTTGAGCAATCAAAACTCCTGGCATGATGGCATCACCTGCTACCAGAAAAGGAATATCATGCTTTTTAAAGAAATAATAACTATATACTAATCCCGCAAAAATACCACCTTGTATCGCTAAACCGCCATGCCATACCGCAAATATTTCCATTGGATTATTGAAATACATTTCATTCCACATAAAGATAACATACCAAATTCTAGCACCTATAATCCCACAGAATAACAAACCATAAAAATAATCAGATAAAATTTCTTTAGCATATCCTAATTTTTTAAAATGATATTGTCCTAATAAATACGCAATACCTGCACCAAGCAATATAACAATAGCATACCATTGTATATGTAATGGTCCAATCTCTACAAAAGTAGAAAAATCACTAAAAAAACTCATTGTTTATTACTCCTCTTTATATTTTCTAAAATTCTATTCACAAACTCTTTACTTGAGTCAAAACCAGATTCCTTTAATTGCATATTCATAACTGCAGCTTCAATAATGACAGACATATTTCTACCACCCGTAACTGGCACTACAACTTTAGGAATTTGAATAGAAAGTATATCTTCATAAACATCATCTTCTTCAACACCAATTCGTGTATATTCTCTTGAAGGAAGCCATCTTTCTAACTGAATAATCAAATCAACATTATCTCTAGGAAGAACTGATCCAACCCCAAACATTTTAGACGCATCTATAACTCCAATGCCCCTAATTTCTAATAAATTCTTTAATACTTCTGGAGCTTTACCAACAATATGTTGCCCTAAATGATATAACTCAACTGCATCATCCGCAATCAATAGATGTCCTCTTTTAATTAATTCTAAGGCAATTTCGGATTTCCCAATACCACTATCACCTCTAATAATAACACCTTTTCCATAAATACTTAAAAACACTCCATGCATTAATGTTTCTGCTGCAAGTGCCTCATCTAAAGCACTCGTTAAATCTATTGAAACACGTCCAGTCGCTTGATTTGTTAGAAATATTGGAAAGTGTCTTTTAGTCGCAATATTCTTTAAAATATCTGGACAAGGATATCCTTTCGCAATAATGATACATGGTGTTTCATCATTAACCAACTTAGAAAAACATGCCAATTGTGATTCCCTATTCATTTCTCCAATAAATGCAGTTTCTTTTTCCCCAAGCAATATAACTCTTCTAAAATCACTATGTTTAAAAAATCCCGCCAGTTCAAATCCTGGTCGATTTATTTCTGCAACATATATCTCTCTTTCTAAAGATTCTTCATCTCCAGTTATTTGAGTAAATAAAGAAGGTTTTAATAAATCTTTTACTTTTATTGATTTAGCCATCACTACCTCCTATTCTAGAACCTTTCTCAAGAAACGTCCTGTATGACTTATCTCATTTTTAGATACTTTTTCAGGTGTACCTGATACAACTATTGTACCACCATTATCTCCACCTTCCAATCCCAAATCAATAATATGATCAGCAACTTTAATAACATCCAAATTATGTTCAATAACAATCACTGTATCACCTTGATCAACAATACGATTTAAAACCTCAATAAGTCTAGCAACATCATGACTATGTAATCCAGTTGTAGGCTCATCCAAAATGTAGACAGTTTTACCAGTCGCTTTCTTCTGTAACTCACTTGCTAATTTAACACGTTGAGCTTCTCCACCTGATAATGTTGTTGCACTCTGTCCTAATTTTATATAGCCTAAACCAACATCTGCTAATGTTTTTAATTTAGAATGAATACGTGGTAAATTCTCAAAGAAAGAAATTGATTTTTCAATTGTCATTTCTAATATATCATAAATATTCTTATCTTTATAAGTCACTTGTAATGTTTCCTCGTTATAACGTTTTCCTCCACATTCTTCACATGGTACATAAACATCTGGTAAAAAATGCATACTTATACGTTTTACACCATCACCTTGGCAAGCCTCACAACGACCACCTTTTACATTAAAAGAGAATCTTCCCTTATCATACCCACGCATTTTAGCTTCTTGTGTTTTCGCAAACAAGTCACGAATATCATCAAAAACACCTGTATACGTTACTGGATTTGAACGTGGTGTTCTTCCAATAGGATCTTGCGATACTTCAATAACTTTATCTATATTTTCTAATCCCTTAATCTCTTTATGTAAACCTGGTTTTTCTTTAGATTGGTAAACCCTTGCTCTTACTGCCTTACATAATATCTCATTCACTAAAGTTGATTTACCACTTCCAGATACACCAGTTACACATATGAACTTACCAAGTGGGAATTTAACATTAATATTCTTTAAATTATGTTCTCTAGCTCCCTTAACCTCTAAATACAATCCATTTCCCTTTCTTCTCTTCTTTGGAACTGGAATAGTATACTCACCAGATAAATATTTTCCAGTAATGCTATTTGAATCCTTCATAATTTCCTCAGGAGTTCCACTCGCAACAACTTGTCCACCATGAACACCAGCACCAGGCCCAATATCAACAATAAAATCAGAAGCTCTCATAGTATCTTCATCATGTTCAACAACAATGACACTATTTCCTAAATCCCTCATATTACATAAGGTATTAATAAGCTTTTCATTATCTCTTTGATGCAAACCAATAGATGGTTCATCTAAAACATATAACACTCCTGTTAAACGTGAACCTATTTGAGTCGCCAAACGAATACGTTGTGCTTCACCACCAGAAAGTCCTCCAGCTCTTCTTGATAACGTTAAATAGCCTAAACCAACATCACTCAAGAAAGTTAATCGATCTCTGATTTCTTTAACAATTAATCTTGAAATATTTTCCTCAGTAGGAGTTAATTTTAATTCATTTATAAAAACTAATGCCTGATCAATAGACATATCAGTAAACTCTGTAATATTTAAACCATTCACTCTTACACTTAACACTTGATCATTCAAACGATTTCCATGACAAGTTGGACAAGTATGTTCAGTCATAAACGAAGCATACCATTCTTTTGACCATTTAGAACTTGTCTCTTCATATCGACGTGCAATAAGCGTCTTGATTCCTTCAATATATTTAGTTGTTTTATTTACATTTCCTGAACTTGATTCAATTGTATAAGTAATTGGTTTATCAGATCCTATTAAAATATATTTTAATTCTTTTTTCGAAAAATCTTTTAAAGGTTTATCCAAATCAATATGATATTCATTACATAAAGCTAGAAATCTTTGCCATTCAATACGCTCTGTACCAACAGCAGTCTTAAAATAACGAATACCACCCTCATTAATAGATAAATCCCAATCAGGAATCAACAAATCATCATCAACTGCATTTTTAACACCAATACCCTTACAATCAGGACAAGCCCCTAAAGGATTATTAAACGAAAATAAACGCGGTTCTAATTTAGGAACGCTAAATCCACAATGAGGACAAGCTAAATGTTGAGAAAATAAAGTTTCAGTCTTCGCATCCAAATTTTCAACAATAGCCTCTCCATCAGTTAATTTCAAAGCAATTTCTAAAGAATCAGCTAAACGTGAACGATATCCTTCTTTTTTTACAATCCTATCAACTATAACATCAATATTATGCTTTTTATTTTTCTCTAAAATAATTTCCTCATCCAGCAATCTCATTTCACCATCTACTTTGACTCTTACAAATCCATCAGATAATAGCTTTTGAAATAAATCTTTATGTGTACCCTTTTGATTTTTACACATTCTTGCTAAAACTTGAAGCTTGGTTCTATCCTCAAACTTATCTACTGTATCCACCATTTGTTTTATTGTTTGAGATTCAATCATAACATGATGTTCTGGACAATACGCATGACCAACCCTTGCATATAACAACCTTAAATAATCATAAATTTCTGTAACAGTCCCCACTGTAGAACGTGGATTATTCGAAGTTGTTTTCTGATCAATTGCAATTGAAGGTGATAAACCTTCGATACTATCTACATCGGGTTTTTCAACCCCTCCTAAAAACATTCGGGCATAAGCACTTAACGATTCCACATATCGCCTTTGCCCTTCTGCATAAATTGTATCAAAAGCAAGCGAAGTTTTTCCAGAACCAGATAAACCTGTCATAATAACTAACTTATCACGTGGTATTTCAATATCTACATTTTTTAAATTATTAACCCTTGCTCCCTTAACAACAATTTTATCTTTTATCATCCCTTAATTCCTCTTTCTTTAACACTCTTAAAATCTTATCCTTTGTAAACCCCTGCAATTGTAAATCATAAGCCCTATCTAACAATCGCCTATACAAAGCACGATTCAAAAAACCATATTCAATAAGATCCCTTCCATCAATAATAGGCTTTTGAGCCTTATCTCCTAGACGCTCAATTTTATCATTCATATACTCTAAAAACTGATTATATTGAGCACTTGTTACTCGACCTCTACCTAATTTATCACATTCGCTAATAAACATCAAATCAGATAAACTTACTTTACCCTCAATTTGTTTCAACAATCTCAAATACTTAATATCTCTTGTATTATTTCTAGCCATATTCATTAAATGCATATGATACATAATCATAGTCTTTACATATTCTCTTAATTTATGAGAAAAAATAATTTTAACATTCTTAAAAACCTCTACACCAGACTCATTATGTGCTGGTGCACTTCCCGTAGGAGTTGTAACTAATGGTTTTCCAATATCATGCAATAACGCAGACCACATAAACGCTTCTGGATAATCTGTATATTGTTTACATAAAGCGGCTATATCCACAACCAACATAGTATGATTCCAAACATCTCCCTCAGGATGATAATCTAAACGTTGAAAACATCCTACTAAATTTTGTAAATACGAAGGCAAAGCCCCTATTTCTTTAATAAATTCTAATCCCAAAGAGGGATGATTGGACATCAATATCTTTTTATACTCCTCATAAATTCTCTCGATACTTAAATGAGTCAATAGTCCATCGTCTACCATTCTCTTACAAAACTGTTTTGTTTGAATCTCTACTTCCATTTCAAAACGAGAAACAAAACTAGCAACTCTTAATACACGCAATGGATCTTCTTGAAATGTTTGAGGATTAACCATTCGAATAATTCCATTTTTCAAATCCTCTATACCATTACACAAATCAATGATTTGACCCTTATGATAATCATACATCAATGCATTAATCGTAATATCTCTTCTTAATATTGCCTTTTCAATAGGCAAATCTTTATCAACAATAATATCAAAATCCTGATGTTTAACACCCGTTTTAAACTCTCTTCTAGGTAAAGCAAAATCATATCCACTCAAATTATCTAAACTCATAATCGCAAAAGATTGACCATAAGTATTCACATGCCCATACTTTTCCAAAATCTTTTTTAGATCTTGATATTCCATATGATAAACTTCAACATCTATATCATGACTATCCTTCTCCTTTAAAAGATAATCCCTAACTGTACCTCCAACAATATAGACATATCCACCTGATTGATAGATATCTTCAAAAATTTGATGTGCTAAAGATGAAACAACTATCCTATTTTTCATCTTTTAACTCCATGATCATATCTCTTAATTCCATAGCACGTTCAAAATCTAAAACCTTAGCAGCATCTTTCATTTGTTTCTCCAAATCAGAAATCAAAGCCTTCTTAGCTTTCTTACCAACTTTTTTACCCTTTTTAAGAGTTTGACTTACATTATCTATAGTTTCTTGACCATGTATTGCCTCTCTAATTTCCTTTTTAATTGTTGTAGGAGTAATATCATGTTCTTCATTATAGGCTTCTTGAATCTTTCTTCTACGTGCAGTTTCTTCAATCGCATTTTTCATTGAATCAGTCATATTATCACCATACATGATAACCTTACCATTTGAATTTCTCGCCGCTCTACCTATAGTTTGAATTAAAGAACGTTCACTACGTAAAAAGCCTTCTTTATCTGCATCCAAAATACAAACCAAAGATACTTCAGGTAAATCTAACCCTTCTCTTAAAAGGTTAATACCGACAAGCACATCATACTTACCCAATCTTAACTCTCTTAATATCTCAGTTCTTTCTAGGGTTTTCGTATCAGAATGTAAATAGGCAACCTTTAATCCTACTTCCTTTAAAAAAGCACTTAAATCCTCTGCCATTCTTTTTGTAAGGGTCGTAATCAATACTCTCTCATTCTTTTCAATTCTTTCTTGTATTTCACTAATCAAATCATCAATTTGATTTTCTGTTGGCCTTACCTCAATTAGAGGGTCTAATAATCCAGTAGGTCTAATAATCTGTTGTGCAACTACTCCTTTTGTCTTTTCAAGTTCATAATCCCCTGGAGTTGCAGAAACATAAATAGCCTGATTAATAATCTTTTCAAACTCCTCAAATCTCAATGGTCTATTATCAAGAGCACTCGGCAATCTAAAACCATACTCTACTAATGTTTCCTTTCGGCTTCTATCCCCATTAAACATACCTCTTACTTGAGGAAGCATGACATGACTTTCATCAACAACAATTAAAAAATCACTAGGGAAATAATCAATCAATGTATAAGGCCTTTGCCCTTCTCGTCTTCCATCAATATGTCTTGAATAATTTTCTATTCCAGGACACATTCCTACTTCTCTTAACATCTCAACATCATGTCGAGTTCTTTGATCTAACCTTTCATATTCTAATGGTTTATGAGTCTCATCAAAAAAAGCCAAACGCTCTTTTAACTCTGCACTAATAGTTTCACAGGCCTTCAACATTTGTTCTCTTTTTGTAACATACCCGTATGCAGGATATATTGTATAATGATTATAACTACCTAAAACCTTACCAGTTAAAGGATCCACTTCGCAAATCCGATCTACTTCATCACCAAATAATTCAATACGAATCACATAACTCTCTGTATGTCCTGGCACAATTTCAATAACATCTCCACGAACCCTAAAAGTTCCTTTAGATTGTTCTATATCATTTCTATTATATTGTCTATCCACTAAATACGTTAATAATTCTTTACGATCAATAATCTGATTAACTCTAATTGAAAAAATCATTTCCTTATATTGATTAGGATTACTTAACCCATAAATAGAAGCAACAGACGCAACAACAATCGTATCACGTCTTTCTAATAAAGAATTCATTGCTGAAGAACGTAACATTTCTATTTCATAATTTGTTTGAGCATTTTTATCAATGTAAGTATCACTTTTGGGTATATAAGCCTCTGGCTGATAAAAATCAAAGTTAGATACAAAATACTCTACTCTATTTTCAGGAAAAAACTCTTTCAACTCTGAATATAACTGTCCTGCAAGTGTCTTATTATGAGCTAAAACTAAGGTTGGTTTATTAACTTTCGCAATAACATTCGCAACAGTAAAAGTTTTACCTGTTCCAGTCCCACCAAGTAAAACTTGTTCCTTTTTACCTTGATTTATACCTTCAACAAGTTGTTTGATTGCTGAAGGTTGATCCCCCATAGGAGAATATTCAGATACAAGTTTAAATCTTTCCATATTTCCCTCCTATTTCAATAATTCTTCAACTTTATCTAATCCTTTATCTTTCCCACTTTGTAAAACTTTAACCACTGTCGAAGAATATAGTTTCTTTGCTAAAGAATAAGTATATACACCATCTTCTTTTAATCCAATAGAATGTTGAAACTGTTTTAAAGCACTCTCTGTTGCCTTAGAAAAATATCCATCTACTCTATCAACCTTATAACCTAATCTCTTTAACATTCTTTGCATATATATAACATTTGTACTTACACTATTATATTTATAAGTTTTCTCAAATTTTTCATATACATAATCGCTAATATCATCTTCTTTAACTTTATAATCTGGAGTAAACCCCTTACCATGTATACATATTCCAGATGGTGTTAACCATTTCGCAAAAGTATATTTTAAATCATTTCCATCACTTAAAGTCGCACGGCTTTGAGCAATCCCTTTACCAAAACTTTGTGTGCCAATAGTTTTATAACCTAATATTTCTGTTAACCCTCCAATTAATATTTCAGAACATGAAGCACTATTATTGTCCATCAAAACAAAACCATTTTTAAAATCGTATTTATTCTTTCCACTAGATTTAATAACTTCAGTATCATTTTTAGATTGTAATTTATAAATCACTTGATTATCTGGTACAAGTAAACTTAAAATTCCTTCAACAGCTTTAGTATAACCTCCGCCATTTCCTCTAAGATCAAAAATAAGATTATCAATATTTTGTGCCTTCAACTCCTTAAAAACACTCTCAACATGTTCAGCTGTATTACTACCAAAAGTAGTCAATTTAATATAGCCATAATTATTTTTTATACGATAATCCACATCAGTTTCCACATCTTTTCTGATGATTTTAAAATCTAAATTCTTTTTATCTCTTAAAACAGTAATATTAACTTCACTTCCAGATTCACCCGTAACTAACTTTCTTATATCAGTAGCTGTTTTTCCAGCAACAGACACACCATCTATCTTAACAATAATATCACCAGACTTTATACCTGCATTTTTAGCTGGTGCACCTGTAAATACATCAGTTATCAAGCCACCTTCTTCTATACCTAAAAAAGTAACTCCAATACCAACAACATCACCATCAATTGACTGATAGTAATCTTCAGCCTCATCCATAGTCATATAAGAAGTATAAGGATCATTTAAAGACGATACTAATCCCTTAAACATTTGTTGTGATAAATTCTTATCTTTTTCATCATCATTAGGGTCAAGCCAAGATGTATTTATAATATCCATTATTTCATTTATCAATAAAATATTATCTTTATTAGTATTATTAGACTTCTGTTTTCTAGGTATAACACTTCCAACACCTATACCAATCACCAAACAAATAACACAACTAATAACAACAAATATCTTTCCTTTTAATTTATACTTTTTCTTTCGCTCCAAATTATTCATAATCCACCTCGTCTTTATATTCTACCATATATTACCAACAAAAAACAAATAAATAACCTTATATTATAAATATAACAACATTCACATATTTTCATACACTTTTCATATTATAACCATAACTATTATAAAAAAGACTATTATGATAAAGCTTAAAATTTTGATGACCTCATTATATCACTATAAAACATCGAAATCAACACAAATATAAGTATTAGTATGATTTTTAATGACTAAATTTAAAAATAACAATCTTTGACGATTGTTATTTCATAGCCTTTTTTATACATTGATGAGTTTCTTCACTAATAATGTGTTCAATCCTACAAGCGTCTTCCTCAGCTTGCTTAGAATCAACACCTAATTGAATAAGAAACTTAGTTAAAGTCACGTGACGTTCATAAACAGATTCAGCCTTCTTTCTACCTTCATCTGTAAAAACAATATGTCCATCTTTATTTACAATAATATAATTATTTTCTTTTAAAACCTTAACAGCTCTAGAAACACTTGGTTTTGAAAAATTCAAAGTATTTGCAATATCTATAGATCTAACATACCCATTTTTATTTTCTAATATCAATATTGTTTCTAAATAGTTTTCTCCTGATTCTTGTAACTTCATAACGTCACCTCGCTGAAACAATTATAACGCAAAGAATACAAAAACACAAGTTAAGACATATTAAAAAAAGACTCCGAAGAGTCTTTATTACAGCATCATTAAATTATTTTAATTCAGCAAAATATTTGATTGTTCTAACCATGTTAGAAGTGTATGAATTTTCATTATCATACCAAGCAACTGTTTGAACTTCAGTAGTTCCGTTATCTAATGGTTTAACCATAGTTTGAGTTGCATCAAATAATGATCCATAAGTAATTCCAATAATATCAGAAGATACTAATGGTTCTTCAGTATATCCGAATGATGGAGTAGTTGCTGCTTTCATAGCTGCATTAACTTGTTCAACAGTTACTTCACCTTCAACAACTGAAGTTAAGATAGTTGTAGATCCTGTAGGAACAGGTACACGTTGAGCTGAACCGATTAATTTTCCATTTAATTCAGGAATAACTAATCCAATTGCTTTAGCTGCACCAGTTGAGTTAGGTACGATATTAACTGCTGCTGCACGAGCTCTTCTTAAGTCACCTTTTCTATGAGGTCCATCTAATACCATTTGGTCACCTGTGTAAGCATGTACTGTTAACATGATACCAGATTTGATTGCTGCTAATTTGTTTAAAGCGTTAGCCATTGGAGCTAAGCAGTTAGTTGTACAAGAAGCTGCAGAGATAATTGTATCTTCTGGTGTTAAAACTCCTTCGTTTACTCCAAATACTACTGTTGGTAAGTCATTTCCAGCTGGAGCTGAGATAACAACTTTTTTAGCACCTGCATCAATATGAGCTTGAGATTTAGCTTTAGAAGTATAGAAACCAGTACATTCTAATACTACGTCTACTCCGATTTCTCCCCAAGGTAATTCAGCTGCATTAGCTTTAGCGTAGATTTTGATTTCTTTACCATCTACAGTAATTGAATCTTCTCCTGCTACTACTGTATCAGCTTTAGCATATCTACCTTGTGCTGAATCATATTTTAATAAGTGTGCTAACATTTTTGGGTTAGTTAAATCGTTGATTGCAACAACTTCATACCCTTCAGCACCAAACATTTGTCTGAATGCAAGACGTCCAATACGTCCAAATCCATTAATTGCTACTTTTACTGCCATTTCTTTGACATCCTCCTTAAATAATTTCTGTCTATATTATAGTCCAATTCCATAAATAAATCAACAAATGATTTAGCTTGTAGATAAAAAAATAACTTATTTCATTTTTTGAAAAGTTTTTTTAGATTAAGGTTATTTTATGAATAAATCTTTCCAAATTTTTCTATAATGAATTATGGAGGTTAAAAACATGAATCTAATACCTACAGTTATACAAAGAAAACAATCAAAAGAATATGCTTACGATCTATATTCAAGATTATTAGAAGATCGCATTATAATGTTATGTGGTGAAATTAATGATGATATGTCTAGCAGCATAGTAGCTCAATTACTCTACTTAGAATCTTTAGATGAAAATGCTGATATTTATATGTATATCAATTCACCTGGAGGAAGCGTAAGTGCTGGTCTAGCAATCTTTGATACTATGAATTATATTAAATGTGATGTTTCTACAATCAGTTTAGGATTATCTGCAAGTATGGCAGCATTTTTACTTGCAGCTGGAAAAAAAGGAAAACGCTACGCATTAGAAAATAGTGAAATCATGATACATCAACCATTAGGTGGTATAAGTGGTCAAGCAAGTGATATGGAAATCACAACCAAACATATCATTAAACAAAAAGATAAACTCAACAGAATCTTAGCTGATTTAACACAACAATCATTAAAGAAGATTAGAAAAGATACAGATAGAGATCACTTCTTAAATGCTTATGATGCTTTAGAATATGGATTAATTGACGAAATACTTAAAAATGATAAAGAATAACATGAAGTCATGATCATGTTATTTTTTATATAGAAAAAAAGAGTTAACTTTCTAAGCTAACTCTAATTCAAATCTAGTTATAATCATCCTCAATCGATCCATCATCTTCGTCTTCTTCTTCGACTTCTTCCTCTTCATTATAGATATCATTCATATCTATATGAACTTCTTCAAATTTATGACGACTTCTTAAATCCCAACGATTTTCACCAACTGTAATTAATCTTCCATCTAAAGTAATATTGGTATAAAATAATGATTCATTTTCTAACTTTTGTTCTTCATCAAAACCTTTAATTTCAGAAACTTCCTGCCATAATTTATAAAAATCTACAGGTTTCTTTTTCTTCTTCATTAAATCAAATGCAATATCAACCATTGAACTTTGTTTATAATCTATCATATTATCCTCCTTACATTTTTTCTGGTGCACTTACACCAATTAAATTCAAAGCATTCTTTAAAGTAATTTGAGTTGCTTTTACAAGCGCTAATCTTTGAGCAGACAATTCTATATTTTCTTTATCTATAACATAACAATCATTATAGAAAGAATGGAATAATTGAGCTAATTTTTGAATATAATTTGCAATCTTATGAGGAGCTCTTGCTTTTGCACTCTCAATAATTTCATTTCTAAACTCATTAATATGTTTAACAAGTTCAATTTCTTTTGGATTATTCAATAATTCAAAATGATTAGAAACCAAAATATCTGTCTTCTTTGCCTGCGCCAATATTGAACACATTCTTGCATGAGCATATTGAGCATAATACACTGGATTTTCATTTGATTTTGATTTTGCTAATCCTAAATCAAAATCAAAAGGAGAACTTGCAGCTTTAGATACAAAGAAATAACGAGCAGCATCAACTCCAATATCTTCAATTAAATCTTTGATCGTTACTGCATTACCAGTACGTTTGCTCATTTTTACAACTTCACCATTTTCTACCATTCTTACCATCTGCATAATGTCAATATTCAATTGATCAGCATTATAACCAAGAGCTTGAATAGCAGCTTTCATACGATTAATATACCCATGATGATCAGCTCCAAGTAAATCAACTAAATACTCATAACCGCGATCGAGTTTATTTAAATGATATGCAATATCAGGTGTTAAATATGTATAACTCCCATCACTTTTAATTAAAACTCTATCCTTATCATCATCAAACTCTGTAGATTTAAACCACAAAGCATTATCTTTTTCATAAGTATAACCTTTATCTTTTAATTTTTGAATTGTTGGAACAACTTTATCTTCTTCATACAAACTTGTTTCACTAAACCACACATCATACGATACCCTATATTCATTTAAAATATCTTTAATTTTTTGAAGTTCATGATTACATCCTTGTTTTCTAAAATAACTTAATGCTTCTTGTTCATCACAATCCACATATTTATCTCCAACTTCTTCTTTTAAATTCTTTGCGATATCAATAATATCTTTTCCATGATAACCATCTTCTGGGAGTTCCTTTTTAATATTAAACAACTCTAAATATCTATAATATAATGATACAGCTAAATTTTTCATTTGATTCCCTGCATCATTGATATAATATTCCCTTGTCACATCATATCCAGCAGCACTCATGATACGGCAAATACAATCACCAACTGCTGCACCTTTTGCATGACCTAAATGTAAATCACCAGTTGGATTTGCAGAAACAAATTCTACATTATATTTTATTCCATTACCATATTGACTACATCCATAATGTTCATTTTCTTCTAATACTTCATTAATAACAGAAGTCATTGCAGTCTTCTTTAAAAATAAATTAATAAATCCAGGTCCTGCAATTTCAACCTTTTCAATTTGAGCTGCATCTTTATCTAAAGCATCTACAATTTCATTCGCAATTTCTCTAGGATTACGTCTTAAAACTCTTGTAAGTTGCATTGCTAGATTTGTTGAATAATCTCCATGATCCTTATCTTTAGGAATTTCAATGACTATTTTGTCTAAGTCCATATCGTCTACATACTTCAAATCAACAACTGCTTTTCTTAAAGCATTTTTTAAAGCGATCTCGATTTTATTAACAGCCATAATTATCCTCCTTTAATTCGTCTTTTATTACAATATCATAAATCTTTTTATAGTCAATATTTTTTTATAAAGAAATCATATTTATTGTTATATAAACAGTAGAAATCAAACCATTATCATCATATAATTCATATTTTATCCCTACAAAATCATCACTATATTTTAATTGTAATAATTTTGTCTTAAAAAAAACTTCTCCATACATCATTTGATAACGATTTAAAACCATTTTATTTCTCTTAAAATGAAGTACTGATTCATTATTCTTTAAAACAAGCTTTTCATCACTATAACGAATCTCTATAACACTTCCCTTATCTTGAAAAGAAATTCTAATCATATCATTATAAATAACATTGCCTATTCCTTCTAGTTTAACAATATCTTTAGATTCTTCACTTTGAAAAACACTTTTATATACTATTTTCTTTTGAATCATTTTTATCACCAAGGTATATTATAACATACTTTCGGTAAAAATAGGACTTGAGGTGAAAGTTATGTTAAAAAAGACTATTCTATGGACAAGAAGATTTTTTATTGTATGCTTGTCTATCGTTGTTATCATATATAGTGTAAGTTATGTTTATAAAAAACCAGATATAGGACAAGGACATTATATTAAATTGTATGATAATCATGGAACTAATTTTTATTCTTCTAATGCTCAAAGTAATGATGTTGCTCTAAAAGATGTTTCAAAACATTTTATTGCTAGTTTAGTAGCAGTAGAAGATCATCGTTTTTATCAGCATCGAGGTTTTGATCCAATTGGTATTATGAGAGCCATAAAAGTAAATATGCTATCAAAAGATAAAAGTGAGGGCGCTAGTACCATTACTCAACAATATGCTAGATTATTATATTTAACCAATGAAAAGACATGGACCAGAAAGATAAAAGAAGCACTACTTGCTATTAGATTAGAAAGTCATTATAGCAAGGATGAAATCCTTACTGGTTATATCAATACCGTTTATTTTGGTCATGGTATATATGGCATTAAAAATGCTTCTTCTTACTATTTTAATAAAGAACCAAGCAAGCTTGATCTTAATGAAGCTTCATTGTTAGCTGGTGTCATTAATGGACCTTCATATTACTCACCTTTTATTAATAAAGCACAAGCAAAAAAGAGGCAAGAAGTTGTTTTAAATAGATTAGTTGATAATGGATATATTTCTAAACAAACAAAAGAAAAAACATTACAAACAGCTTTTAACCTTAATCCTAACCCATCTTCTTCTACTTCTTCATCATATCAATATTATAAAGATACAGTGATAGATGAACTTAGAGAACTTGGATTCTATCAAGAAAGTTATATTAATCAAGGATTAAATGTATATACTTCTTTTGATCAAAATGTACAAAATAAACTAAATCAATGTATCCAAAAAGAATTGAAAGATATAAAAGATTTAGAAATTGCTCAAATGATTACTTCAACTCACAATGCTTCTATCATTGCATTAATAGGTGGTAAAAATTATAATGATTCTCAATTCAATCGTGCTACCAAAGCCAAAAGACAAGTTGCATCAACAATAAAACCATTATTATATTATCAAGCAATAGAGAATGGTTTTAAAGCAAATACTAAATTTAATAGTGAGAAAACAACATTTCAATTAGATAACGGAGGAACTTATACCCCTACTAACTTTAATAATAGATATGCGAATGGTGAAGTTACACTTGCTCAAGCTATCGCAACAAGCGATAATATATTTGCAGTCAAAACTCATTTATTTTTAGGAGAACAAACATTAGTTAATCTTTTATCTAAATTTAATATAACTCATGTATCTCCTCAACCTTCCCTTGCTTTAGGAGCATTTAATTCTAATATTTATCAAATGTCTTCAATCTATACAACATTTGCAAATATGGGAATATATAATGAATTACATACTATTGAAAAGATAACAAACAACGAAGGAAAACTCCTTTATCAAAGAACTGATCTCAAACAACAAAAACTATCACAAGATTCATGTTTAATATTAAGTCAGCTTCTTACATCAACTTTCAACGAAAAATTAAAATCATATGCTTCTCCTACAATGATGAATTATAAAACTAAAAATACTTTTGCAGCCAAAACTGGAACAAGCCCTTACGATTCATTATGTATTGGATATAATCCTAATTATGTAATTGCAGGATGGGTAGGTTATGATGATAATAGAGAACTTACAGGTACAACCAAAACAAGAATACCTAAAGCTATTTTTCAAACAATGGCAAATTATCTTCAAAAAAAGGAAAGTTGGTATACCTTAAACAATCATTTACAAGCTGTTCCTATCAATCCATTAACAGGAGAATATCAACAAAACGGAATTATATATTGGTTTAAAAAATAACATATAAAAATCCAACTAATCATAAAATGAGTTGGATTCTTTATTTCTTTATTTTAATTTTTTAATAATTATTGCTTGATTAGTTGAATGAGAAATAGCTGTTTCCTTATCAATTTCTCCCTTATTATATAAATCTAATAAAAATTCATCATTCGTAATCATACCCTCATTTCTATTAGATAGAATAACATTCTCTATTTGATGAGTCTTTCCATCTCTAATAAGAGTTCTAATTGCTTGATTGACAAACATAATCTCAAATACTGGAATCATTTTTCCATTTGTCCCTGGAACTAACTGTTGAGAAATAACCGCAGATAAAACCATAGATAATTGAAAACGAATTTGTTCTTGTTGATTTGGAGGAAATACATCAATAATTCTATCAACTGTATTTACTGCACCAATCGTATGTAAAGTTGAAAATAACAAATGTCCTGTTTCAGCTGCAGTTACAGCAGTTTCTATTGTTTCTAAATCTCTCATCTCACCAAGTAAAATAACCTCTGGAGCTTCTCTTAAGGCAGCTCTTAAAGCACAGTTATAAGTCTTAGTATCATGTTCAACCTCTCTTTGAGAAACAATACTCATTTGATGAGAATGAAGATATTCTATTGGATCTTCAATCGTTATGATATGAGTATTTCTACTCTTATTGATTTTATCAATAATGCATGCAAGAGTTGTTGACTTCCCACTACCAGCAGGTCCTGTTACAAGTATCATACCCTTATTTTTAGAACATAAGTTCATAATTGACTCAGGAATTCTCATCTTTTGATAATCTGGTAATTCAAAACTTACAATTCTAAGAACGGCTGCAATAGAGTTTCTTTGTTTATAAGCATTAACTCTAAATCTTCCTACATGAGAAAGAGAAAAAGAAAAATCATCGTCTCCTTTTTTTTCAAACTCCTCAAAAGATTCATCAATCGCTAAATCATAAATATCCTTAATGATTTGTCGAGTATCTTCAGCTAACAACTTTTCATCATTATACTTAATAATCTTATTATTTTTCTTATATGCACAAGGAAATCCTGCAATAATAAATATATCAGACGCCCCTATATTTACTACATCTTCTAATACTTGTCTTATATTCATTTTAATCCTCCTTTGCAATTTGTTTATATGAATAAGTAAAATCTTTCATATTCACATTAAATATAACACATTGTTTATCATTCATATCATATTGATAAATAAGCACATCATTTTTCAATTGATATTTCAAATTTCTCTTTTTTAATAAAAGATTAAGATTATTTCCATTATATTCCTTTTTAATATAATGATAAATCTCAAGCCCTTCACTTTGAGCATTATAATACTCTTTTACACTATTAATTTGTTGAAGACTCGAATCATAATAAGAAGCAGAATCCATATAGGCTAGTATCGCAATAGTACACATAACCATAATCACAAATATCATAAAAATAGATGGTGCTCCTATTCCTAATTGAACATTAAATTTCTTATCCTTCATCTTTTTCACCTATTACAAATGGAATAATGATTTCATCACTAATCTTAATTGTTCCTTTTTTTACATATTGATTATTCTCAATCCTAATCTGCATACCTTTATAAACATAATAATCTTTCTCTTTTTTTACATCAAATAATTCCTCAATAGACTTATCCTTTTCGTGTTGCATAATAACAATCATATTATTTGCCTCATTCATAGATGCTTGTAAATATTTACCATCATCCATTTTATGTTTAGAACTTGATAAAAAAGATACACATATCATTGAAGACAA
This sequence comes from uncultured Erysipelotrichales bacterium, assembly GCA_910579135.1. Taxonomy (GTDB): domain Bacteria; phylum Bacillota_I; class Bacilli_A; order Erysipelotrichales; family Coprobacillaceae; genus MGBC113645. The sequence continues at coordinate 27,024 of CAJTTM010000025.1, forward strand.
TGCAAAAAAGAAAATCACGATAATCATTTCCATCATAAAAGTAAATGTTTGGCTTCTTCCCTTATTCATAGAACCACCTCTTTATCAAGATGAACATATACCTTTTTATCAACTTTATCTTTTTGAATATGTATTTCTAACAAATCCCCTTCTAAAGATATTTTAAAATTATCTAAAGCAAACAATTTATTTCCTTGAAACAAATCAACTTCATATCCATCACTTGCATATAACTCTTTTAAATATCCATTTTGATAATAGATATATGTCTTCATTGCAGTTTGTTCTAAAACAATACATTTTGTTTTATCTATTGTTTTAATACTAATATTAGGATTCTTTCGACATTTTGTATTCAAATATGAAATAGGAGTATACAATCCTTCTTGTTCCACAATTGTTCCTTGAATTTTTGAATATCCCTTAGTTTCAAAAATCAACACAAAGAAAGAACCAATAACAAAAATTAATAATAATGATAAAGAAAAAACAAGATGTGAACTCTTATGATTATTCATATTGTTTCTCCTTTCTATAAACCTTAATAGAAGGCAACATATTATCAGCCTCTTTATAATAGTTAATAATATATTGTTGCTTATCATACTTTAGTCCATATTGACTAACTAATTCATCAATAGTATCAGGATATCTTCCTTCAATACTATAATACTTTAAACATAATCTTAATGTTGTCTCTTCTAAACGATTTTTATCTTGTTGTGTTGAATATTGCTGTGTGTTATTGAGCCCATATACCAAACATATGATAAATAGGAGTGGAAATAAAAGTTTTAAGATTGTTCTCATAGAGATGACATTATACTCACTAATGGCATCAATACAGACAATAACACAACTCCTACAATTACACTTAACACAACAACAATAGATGGCTCAATGATATTCAAAAACTTAGAGATAGAAAGATAAACTTCTTGATCATATGTTTCAGCCAAACGTTTCATAACGACATCTGACTGTCCCATCTTAAAACCAACATGAATCATATTTAAATACATTCCTTCATAAAGTTTACTTAACTTGACAGCATCTTCGAAATTTTCACCATCATCCATATATTCTTTACACTTTAATAATTTTGCTTTTAATATTTTATCATCAATAAAATCTGGTAAATATTGCATTGCTTCATCTAAAGCATAACCACTTGATAAGAATAAAGATAAAGCATATGTTAATTGGGCTTGACTCATTGAATGATTAACCTTATTACTCATGATAACCCTTTTAATAAAACGATCATAGATCTGTTTTTCTGGTTGAAACTTATGTATAAAAGCAATAATAATAATACCTACTGCAACGATTGCTAATATGATGAAACTAATAAGAGAAAATATTTGACCAAAAGACATAAATGCTCTTGCAAATCCAGTTAAATCACTCCCCAAACTATTTAAAACACTTTCAAATAAAGGAAGAACCTTAAAAGCAATAACTCCTACAACTACAACCATCATTAACATTAATATTGCAGGATATGTTAAAGCACTTTGATATTGATGTTCAATATCATTCATTTTCTGATAATAATTTGTAAGAGAACTCATAACATCATCTAAATGCCCACTCTCTTCTCCTACTAAGACCATATGTTCCATATAATGATCAAAAGCTTGGGAATTTTTTACTGCTTGTGGGAAATTCATTGTTTTATCAAACTCTTCACATACAGTATGAATAACCTCCTTAATATTAGCATCATCTATCTCTTCTTCAATCATTTTCAAACCAACATCAATTTGAAAACCTGAGGATAAAATCATAGATAACTGCGAACAAACCATATAACTTTCTTGTAAATTTAACTTTTTCATACTTTTCTCCTTTAATAATAATATATTGCTTCATATGTTCCATCATAATCATATTTACTATCTGCAAATGTAGGATCCATTCTAGACCATATTTTCTCATCAATAAAGATATCTGGATTAACCCAACCCTTGCCTTCTAAATACACCTCTATCCAGGCATGGTAATCAATATCTGTATTTCCACAAACAACACGGGTTGGAATATTTTGAACCCTCAACATAGCACAAAGCAATGAGGCATAATCAAAACATATTCCTTTTTTCTCTTCTAGAACCTCATCTAAATCAGGAATTAAATATTTAGAATTTGCTTCACTGACTTTATTTTCATCATATTCCATATTATTAATAACCCAGGTGTAACATTTTTCTATTCGTTGTAAATCATTATCTAAATTCTTACAAACATCCATGGAGGTTTTCACAACCTGACTATCTTTTTTATAATTAATGATCTTATTAGGGTAAAGATATGGTTCCAATTCACTTTCTAAAGTCACATTAATACTAAAACTATCTATAATCGCATAGTCCTTTTGAACAACATTCCTTGCAACCCTTATCGTATATTCCCCATCTTGCATTTGAAGGGGTAAACCAACAAATTCATTACTATCAACATCATATGTGTAAGCAAATTCATCTTTAATAATTTGTATTTTTAACTTTTCATTATTATTTTTCTTTCTAACAGTTATATATCCATTATTTCTCTTGGAATAATCAACAATATATAAATCATTCTCTTTTATATCTGTTTGAGGTACATCAATATCTAGTACCTCATCCATCTTTACAGCAGGTGAAGATGGATAATCACTTGGATATGACTGTGATGATGAACAACCTGACATAATCAGCAGCATACATATTAAACACATTATAAGTTTCTTCATCATGTCTCTACCCCTTTCCTTTTCATTATACATGAATTCTTTATAAAAAAAAACAAGATATTATATATTTAGATATTTCATTTTACAATATATATGATTAATATCTTTGTAAACTATATATTGACATTTTCATAAAATAAAGTAGAATATTTTTTAATCTGTTCAATAAAAGAGAAATCTTTAAAAATACAGAAAAAAAGGGTTAACAATTATGTCCAAAAGTCACTACGCTTAAACAGATTGAATTTGCCCTTTTTTGTATGAAATTAAGAACCTAAAATGCAGAGGCATCATTACATCTTTTTTAGGTTTTAATGAACAGAAAGATATACTGAATTAGGGAGGAATACAATGATACAATGAATAAAAAAAGCAAATTAAATTTAATAAGCTTTAGTGAAAATTCTTATCTTGTTATAATGTTATTTCTTGCATTCTTTATTTTTACTCTAATTGGTGCAGGAAATGCTCTTGTTATATCTTGTATGGGAGTACTACTTTGTATGGTTGGACTTATGCAATCCTCTGTAAAAGTAGATTTATGGGTTTTAATACCCCTACTGATTTATACAGGAATAAACTTTTTATCAGGATATAGAACTTATGGAAATATGGTAAGCGGTCTTGCCTCTACACAATCAATTTTTCCAATCATCTATCTGCTAGTAGCATATTTGAATACAAAAGAACATATACTGCTCAAAAAATTATGTGTTTTTTGGATAGGAATAATGGCTTATATAGGAATTGGAGAATTTGTTATGGCTGTATTTTCAAATTCTGCTTCAAGATTATCAGGTATTATGGGCAATCCTAATGCTATGGGTTCTATGTTTGTACTTGGTTGGTTTGCTCTACAAAGCTGTCTTTTAAATATAACAGAAGAAAATTCAAAAATAAAAAGTTGTTTACAAAGTTTAGTGTTTATAGACCTTGTTGCTTTGACACTTACTTTATCATTTGGTTCTTTTGGTGCTCTAGGTATTGGAGTCATTATTATGCACATCTATAGTAAAGAAGGACTTTCCTCTTTTATTAGTAGAATGGCAGAAATCATCTTTGCTGGTGGCTGTGGTATACTTCTATACATTGCTGGAGTCTTAGCTGTTTCTCCTTGGCTTTGTATATTACTTTGTATTTACATTTTGATTGTTTCTTTCCATCAAGATACAATGAAATTATGTTTTAAAGATAAAAAATGGATCAGCATTTTGATTTGTGCTGTTGGTATAGGTAGCATCGGTATCTTACTTTACCTAAGACCCAATGCAATAGCAACATTTACAGAACGTCTTGCAATGATAAAAAATGGCTTAAGCTATTTTGGAACAAAGCCTTTTCTTGGTGTTGGACCATATCAATGGCGAACGCTCAATTTATATGATGCTGACATCTATTTTAATACATGGCATATTCATAATGCCTTTATCCATGTAGGCGTAGAATTAGGATTGATTGCTATTACAATGCTTATTGTTATTATCATTCGTCATTCACTCAAAAAAGAAGATTCTCCACAAAGAGGAATGTTTTTTGCAACGTTAACTCATAACATGATGGATACAAGTTTCTTTTACATGGCAACCGTTCCTTTTGTAATGTTGATTGGAGGAAAAGATGAGAAAAAATCACATTTTTTAAACGAAGTTTTGATAAGGTGTATTTTTGGATTCTTTGCGGTATTATTTACATGTAATCTGTTTCAATGCCTATCATAAAAGGAGTGATAAATACATGAATACAGAAAAGAATTATATGAAAATAACTGACAGATTTATATCTACTTGGCTACTCATTATTTTTTTGGTGTTATCCATCTTAGTTTTTATAAGTACATGGCAAGCAAAACGTAATCTTCCTCCCTATGTAGGAAAACAACTTTCAGAAATAGAAATGGCTGAAGTTATTAAAAGAAACAGTCCTTTGACATCTTATGTGCACTTGAGTCCTAACGCTGATTTTTCCAGAAAATCAAAAATCAAGAAAATCACTATTCATCATATGGGAGCAAATCTTACATTAAAGCATCTTGGTGAATCTTTTGCGAAAAAGGATCGAAAGGCATCTAGTAATTACGCTATTGACAATTAAGGTAATGTTGCATTATATGTAGAAGAAGCACATAGATCATGGGCAAGTTCTAAAAAAGAAAACGATGATATGGCAATTACTATTGAAGTAGCTAATAAAACCATAGGTGATGACTGGGGTATCAGTAATGAAGCATATGAAACTCTCATAAATCTTTGTACAGATATCTGTAAACGTAATCGTATTGAAAAGCTAATCTATACAGGCAATGAAATTGGAAATTTGACAACTCACAATATGTTTAAAAAAGACACAGAATGTCCAGGTCCTTATCTAAAAGCGCATATGGGTGAGATTGCCAAAAAAGTAAACGAAAATTTAAAAGGAGATAGAAATAAATATTAAGCATAGATATGCTGCTATTAAACTCATTTGAGTATAAAAGATGCTAAAATCAAAATATAAAACATTAATAAAATAAAATCTTTATTCAAAATGAAATGATTATCTTAAATAAAATGTGAAGTTGCAAAGAACTTTTTAACAATGAAAACTAATTCTCATTATTAAAAAACTTAACTCAAACTTCTACACATATAAACAAGGGGGAATTTTATGAAAACATATCATAATGAAAAGAAGAAATTTATTTATTATATCATCATGCTAATGATGTTATGTTTAACATGTTTGGTCGTTTTCAAAGGTAATGTATTTGCCCAAGGAAAACGAACATACGGAAATTATGAAGAAATCAAAGTAGAAGCCTCAAGCACTGAGCTTGGTATCAATGGTATCAAAACTTTAAACGGACGACATTTCAAACAAGGAGACTATTTTAAGTTTGAAATCAGAAACAGTGCTAATGCACCTGCATGGCAAAATCTACCAGATAAAACAATATGCGAGATTAAACCAACATCTGGAAATACTGCAAATATTGAGTTTGGAACATTTACATTCGAACAATCAGGAACGTACATCTATGTCATTTCTGAACAGCATCCTCAAGAAGCTGGCACAGAAATCATACCAGGAATAACCTATGATACAACTGGTTACCGTTTGACAATCAAAGTAAATACCAATGTTCAAACCAACCAACTTGAAATCAAAAATATTAAGATTGAAAAATCACTACGACAAGAAGTTGGTACTTGGACAGAATTATACAACGGATCTCAATTTCCTAAGCAGCAATATTGTAATTTTACTAACACTTATACACCACTTGAACAAACTGTATCTCTAACAGGTACAAAAGTTCTAAAAAACAAAAAATTATCTGACTATGGAAAAGAGCAATTTAAATTTATTTTAGAAGCTGTTGGCAAAAAAACGGCAGATGGAAATTACAAAAAAGATCCTACACAACCAATGCCTGCCAATAGTTTTGATGGTGTTTGCACATTTAAAAACTTAGCAACTGGAGGAATTATTATACCAGGCAATACCTTTACAAGAAATCATGTTGGAATTGAATATCGTTATATAATTACAGAATGGCAACCAACTAATACTGGTAAATATGATGGCACTCCATTAGACGGTGCTGTAAAAAACAACAACGGAAAATGGGTATACAAAGGCATAGTCTTTGATAATCATATTCATACTGTTGACATGAAAGCAGAACTTGTAAATGAAGGTAATCAAGAAGAAATTAAAGTCGCAATCAGTCATGATGAGCATGGTGCTAATGCAGCTATGCGAAATTTCATTTTCACTAATGAATATTACGCCTCAACTTCTTTAAATCTTATGGGTACTAAAATATTGACGGGACGTAACTTTGTAAATGGAGATACGTTTACCTTCAACATTACACCAATCGCTAATGCACCAAAACCAGTTGATAATTTAGGGAATATTGTTAGTCAGGTAAATATTAGTCCAACTAATAAAAACAGAGCAAGTATCAATTTTGGAACATTAAAATTTGATATATCAAACATGGATGGACAAAACGAAAAGATATTTGAATATAAATTGACTGAACAAACAGGGACAATAGTTGGTATGACATATGATACTCATGAAAAGATTGTCCGAATTAAAGTTACAAATGATGGAGCTGGCAATATGGTATCTAAGGTTATATCTGATGAAAATAGTCTTAAATGGATCAATCAATACCATGCTAGTTACTCAACAAAGAAACCAAACGATAAATTAGAAACTGACGTTATAGGAGATATGGTAGAAAAATCAGATACCTTAAAAGAAAATACAAATCCATCAAATGATATTCTAAAAGAAAATTCAAGTTTATCAAATGATGTTTCAAAAGAAAAAGTAAAAACATTAGATGAACAAGAAATAGTGAGATACAGTGGAATTGGATTCATTTCATTATTAGCATTGTATTTATTGAGAAAGAAAAATCTTGTAAAATCAAAAGAAGCTGTAACGAAATAAATATTTGAAAAAGCATTTAAACAAAAAAGACAATGCTATCATGATATGATAACCTCCCAGTAGACAGCGTAAATAATTAAACGCTGATACAGGAGGTTTTTATAATGGGAAGAAAAAGTAAATA
>CAJTTM010000026.1 GCA_910579135.1 uncultured Erysipelotrichales bacterium
CATCAATCCTTTTTACTTGAATTTGATATTTTCATTTAATTTGTCAACAATCTGAGATACCTTATGGTATCTTTATCTCTTTGATTTTATAATCATACTTTCTTATTAAACTTTTCAAGTCTTCAACCTCTAAAAATACTGAAGCATCATTTACTAAAGGATGAACACCAACTATACCATTAATATCTGTATCAAATATTAATTCAATATTTTTATCAACATTGTTTAATATACCTAATGGTGTAACCGATCCCTTTATTAATCCTAAATAATCATACAAGTCATTTTCATTTGCGAAAGATAATCTTCTTGAATGAATTAATACTTGTAATTCTTTTAAATTAACTGATTTTGTAGGTTCAACAACTAATAAATAATAATTTCTTTTTTTATCATCTCTTAAAAATAAGTTTTTTACACATTTTTCTTTGTTTTTAAAATCTGCATTATTATCTATTGTATAGATAGCTTCATGAAGGATAACTTCATAAGATATATTTTCACTATCTAATATATCATAAATATCTTTAGGTTCTAACATCTTTAACACCTTGTGGATTTTCCTGTCCAGCTCTTGCAGGATTTGCAAATTTACTAAAGTTCTTTAAAAATACTAATCGTACATCTCCTGTTGCACCATTACGATGTTTTGCTAAAATGATATCAGTAGCGCCTTGTGTTTCTTTTTCCTTATCTGGATTTTGATAATCTTCACGATGAATAAAAGCAACAATATCAGCATCTTGTTCAATAGCCCCAGATTCTCTTAAATCAGATAATACTGGTCTTTTATTATCACGTTTTTCTACAGAACGAGATAACTGACTTAATGCTATAACTGGTACTTTCAACTCTCTTGCAATTCCTTTTAACTGCCTTGAAATATCAGAAACTTCTTGTTGTCTACTCTCTCTTCCATTTGATGAACCAGTAATCAACTGTAAATAGTCAATAATAACAAGTTTTAATCCATGTTCTTGTTTTAATCGTCTACATTTTGCAGCTATTTCTCCCACTTTAATTCCTGATGTATCATCTATGTATAAATTACATTTAGAAACTTTATCCGCTGCTGCATAATAACGATCACTGTTATCTTTTAAAACACTCCCATTTCTTATAGATTCAGAATTAATGCTTCCAGCTGAACAAATAATACGTTGTATTAATTGTTCAGCAGGCATTTCTAGTGAAAATATCGCAACTGCTTCATCTGCTTTTTCAGAAACATTAAATCCAATATTAAGAGCAAAAGCCGTTTTTCCTACAGATGGTCTAGCTGCAAGAATAATCAAATCACCTTTTTGAAGACCTGATGTCATTTTATCTAAATCATAATATTTTGTTTTAACACCTGAAATATTTCCACCAGATTGTTGAAGCATAACAAGTCTATCTGTTATGTTTTGAACAATTTCTTGTACACCTTTAAACTCTCCAGCATTTCTATCTCGAGTAACATTTAAGAAATCTTTTTCTGAATTATTAATAAAATCATTCATATCATCAATTTCACCATATGCTTTATCAATAATATCAGTAGCTTTAGTAATAAGTCTTCTTAACAATGATTTTTCATTTAGTATATTCAAATAATATTGACAATGAGCTGTTGTTGGTACAGATTCGCTTAACTGTAATAAATACTCAACTCCACCAATTTTATCTAGTTGTTTAGTATCTAATAAATGAGAGGTAACTGTAGTTACATCTACTGGTTTTCTTTGAGTATCTATAGCTTGCATAGTTTCAAAAATAATCCGATGGCTATCAATATAGAAATCATATGGGGACGCAATATTAATAACCTCATTACATGCCTCTTTAGAAATTAGCATAGATCCTAATAAAGATCTTTCTGCTTCAATATCATGAGGATACTCTCTTGGCATTCTCCATCCCTCCTATTTTTCACCTACATGTACATTTACTGTCGCAATAACTCCTTTATACAATTCAATTTTTAATTTAGTGTATCCTAAAGCTTGAATTGGTCTTGCATCAATAAATTTTCTTTTATCAACTTTAATATTATGTGTCTTATTTAATTCCTCAACAATGTTTTTGGTTGAAACACTTCCAAAAGTTCTACCATTCTTCCCAGAAGAAATCTTAAACTCTAAAGTTAATTCTTCAATAACTTTCTTTAATTCTTCTGCTTTCTTTCTATTTTCAATATCTAATAATCTTTCTTCTTCTTTTTTCTTAGCAACTATTTCTTTTCCATGAGTTGTTGCAAGAATAGCTAAATTTTTCTTGATTAAAAAATTTTGACCATAACCATCTGAAACAGTTACGATTTCTCCTTTCTTTCCTACTTTTTTAACATCTTGTAATAAAATCACTTTCATTTCTATTCACCTCTATCTTTTAAATATTGAGAAATTGCTTCCTCCACAATATCTCTAACTTCTTCTAATGTTTTATCTTCAAATTGACAGGCAGCCATTGAAAAATGACCTCCTCCTCCTATATTCTCCATAATAACTTGAACATTAATTTTCTTATAACTTCTTGCACTGACTGCTACTACATCTCTACTAACTTTACCGATTGTAAATGCCGCCTTGACACCACTAATTTCTAATAATGCATTGCTTGATTTCGCAAGCATTTCTCTTGTATACTCATCTTCTTCACTACCCACACTAATCAATATTGAATCAGTATAACGATAAGCACTTGATGCTAACAACATTTTATATAATGTAACTTCATAACTATCTTCTAAAAATTCATAAGCACGCGATACGTCAGCCTGCCAATCCTTAAGTTTTGCAGCAGATTCAAATGTTCTCACACCAACTCTTTGTTTAAATGAATTGGTATCAACTAGCATTCCTGCATACATAATCGTTGCATCTAATTCAGTAAATTTAACTGGTGTTTTCTGATATTCACATAATTCAACCAATAATTCAACTGTACTAGATGCAGCAGGCTCTAAATAAGTTAATACTGGTGCTTCAATGAATTCTTCACCTCTACGATGATGATCAATAATTACCTTATTTCTTACTCTTTCTAATAACAATTGAGAAATAACAAGACCTGGTTTATGATTGTCAACAATAATCAATAAAGTATTTTTAGTCACATATTCTAAAACCTCATTGCTACTAACAATCATTCCCTCATATCTACTATCTCCTTTGACCATTAAAGCAACATCTTTCGTTTTTGATTCTATAGAATCAAAATCTACAATAATCTTTGCTTTTTTTCCATAAGCCTGAGCAATCTTTGAAACACCAAGAGATGCCCCAAAAGAATCTAAATCAGAGTTTTTATGTCCCATAACAAAGATTTTATCAGCACGTTTTATTAATCCAGCTAAAGATTGAGCAACTACCCTAGCTTTAACCTTACTACTTTTTTCAAAAGCATCAGTATTTCCACCAAAGAATACAACTTTTTCTTCATTACCTGATTTAATCGCAACTTGATCCCCACCCCTTGAATAAGTTAAATTCAAAGCAGCAGTTGCCATTTCATCCAATTCTCTTAATACCCTAGAATCTCTACCAATTCCAATACTCAATGTCATAACTTCATCTAATTCTTCTGACATATCTCTAAATGTATCTAATATTGAAAATTTGTTTTCAACTTGTTTTCTATAAGTTCTTTCATTAAAAAAAGCTAAATATCCACCCGATTTAAATCTTCTAATAATAATTCCGTTAGAATAAGCCCAATCAATAATTACTTGTCTAGATTTTGATTGTATTAAGGCCATTTTAGGTTCATCTGCATTTTCTAATGTTTCTTCATAATTATCAATTGTAATATATGCCATAACAACTTGTTGATCTTGATAATCTTGTTGTAATGATAAGTATTGAGTAACATCTTTTAAATATATTAATTTTGATTCTTGACTATTATAAGCCTCATATTTTCTTCCTTTGATATCAATAATCTTTACATCTTCATCATCAAATAAAGAAATCAAATGAGGTTGCCATTCTAATAATTTAATTCCAACAATATTAATATCTAAAGCAGTAAACAAATCACTTGTCCATGTAATATTTCTATTTTCATCATACTGTATTAAACCAAGTCCTCCAAATAAAAATGCATTTTTAGCATCACTATTTAATACATCACTTACACTAATAGCATTCTCTTCAATTGTATAAGATAAATAAAATAACCAAACAACTATGATTAAATTTTTAATGATTGAATAAATGCTTAATGTCAAAAGAATAGATTTACTCATAATAAGATACAAACCTAATATAACAACTGTTTCAATAATCAAACAAGCTAAAATAACAGTTCTAAGTTGCATAATCTTTTTAGTCATAATCTATCCCTCCTTACATTTTATCATTATACAATAATTTTCTCCTTAAATCACTAAATATATCTACAATTCCTAATATTAAATAAATAAAAGTTCCATAAGGAATAAAAAATAAAATAAACAATAAAATAATTATAAATCTATTTTGTTTTACAACTGCATAAAAGTTTCCTAAAGCAAAACCTTCTAAAACAAATCCAATATATGATAATAAATATATATAATCAACAAGTACATCCCCTATATGAAAATACTTTAATGATCCACTTATTACTAAACACATTCCTAAAAATAAGCCACTCTTTTTTGAAAAATGTAATGTTGCGATATGAAAATTCTCGGGGAATTTAATTTTTAAACGCATAAATATTAATTGACAGATTAATAATATGACATACATTTCTAATCCTGACATTAATAGGATAATTAAAGGGATAAAACTTATAAGTGTTTCTAATGATATTGGAAGTGAATATAATGACATCATTTCATTATACATTTCAGTTATTTCTGATACGATATCCATTCCAAGTAATCCACTAAATACTTGATATATCAATATATTATTGAATATACATATGATAAGCGTTCCTAATAATATCGTTTCTTTCTTAGCTTCTCTTTTTAACATTTCTCCTAAAAACAATCCAATCAAACACGCAGAAAAAGAAGAAATAATAAAAGTAGGTACTCCAAACATAAAAATAACAATCATCGATACAAATGTAACTATAATATTTTCCTTTATACTATATTGATAGCCATACCAAGCTACTGGCACAACCATAAAGTAACAAATAAATATATCAATAATCCCACCTGTATAAGTATTAAATAAGGATAATGCTCCAAACATTGCAGCTATCATAGCACCTTGAACAAGACTCCTTGTTTTAATATGGTTCATAGATATTCTCCTTTCTTATTCTATTATAACGATGAATATGATTTTAATATTAACAATGTGATAAGTGTCATTATATCAGTTGGCTTATTGAATATCAATATTTATAAATATTCACTCTATATCAACTATCTAATAATGATTTGCATATTGACATTTAATTATACACAAACTATAATGTAAATGAAAAAGGAACAGCCGATAAGCGGTTATGCCTTGGATTTATTGAGTAATAACTACCTCAACGTCTTCCAAAACATGAGAGGTAGTTATTTTTTGTTTCCTTTGATAATCTCAAGGAGTAGTTTTACAATGATTGATAGAATACCTATCATTAAAGATAGCATTTCAAAGTCGCTCATGTCCACCACCTCCATCTTTATAAATTTCTCTTACGAGTTATCTATATCAACAGAGTTTCCGATCTCTGGTCTATCGACCAAAGCATAACCACCTACCGATATGGCTGTCCACCTGCATACTAGCATTTTATTATCTTATAATCAATACTTTTGGACAAGATGCCCAATACTATTTTATTGACTTTTAGCTATACACAAACTATAATGTAAATGAAAAAGGAATATCCGATAAAGCGGTTATGCCTTGGGTTTGTTTTAGTAGATAACTACCTCACAGTACGCCAATACGCGTGAGGTAGTTATTTTTTATTTCCTTTTATAATTAAAAAAGCATAATAATTCAAATGAGCTTATTATGCTTCTTGTTAGATTTCTTTTTTATTTAAATCACTTTAAATTGTGTCCATTTGTTAGATTTATATCTAAAGAAGAAAATAATTCCTCTTATTGTCCAATCTAAACACATTGCGATTGCTATACCGATGACTCCCATATCTAGATAAACTCCTAAAATAATTGAGAATATCAATCTTCCTAGAACAGTAGATAATATAGAAACTATCATGGTGTATTTAACATCTCCTGCTGCACGAAGTCCACTACTTAAAGCACCAGAGAATGGTAAGGCAAATCCATTAAATATATTATGGATAAGGACTAACCAAATCACGAGTTCCTTTGTTTGCGATGATACATTATAGAATTGCATAAATAATGGTGTTGCAATAAAAACTAATGCATTCCACGATACAGCTAATGTGACTGTCCATTTCATTAATTTATTTGTATAAAACTTAGCGCCTTCAATATCACCTGCTCCCATACACTGACCTATAACTGTAATGAAAACTGGAGATAATGCTGAATTTATCAGTGCTGCTAGAGACCAAATACTTTGTGCTATCCCATTAGCAGCTATTTGATACGTTCCAAATAATGCAACAACACTACTTAATGCAACTTTAATTAATTGAAATATTCCGTTTTCAATTCCATTAGGAACTGCTATGTTTAATACCTTCTTTAATATATTAGCATCCCATGATAATACTTCTTCTTTTTTGTAGTATGTTGTAAGCTTTTGATTAAAGCATAGATATGTGATTGCAATAGCAGAGAATACTCTTGCAATTAGAGATGGAATAGCAACCCCTGCTACACCTGCATCCAACACAAATACCCCAATGATATTTCCTACGACATTAATAACATTAGAAATAATAGAGATATACATTGTTGTACTTGTTTTTGCCATACTTCGATATAAAGCTGCTCCTGCATTATATACAGCAAGCGCTGGGTATGAGTATGCTGAAATTCTTAAATATGTTAAACAAGCATCCATAACAGATTGTTCTACTTTTCCAAATAATAATACAAGTATAGTTTTATTAAAAATCAAAGTTAATAAAGCGAGTACTATAGATAGTACACAAGAAATCATTAATAACTGACTTGATGATTTTATACTATTCTCTTGATCTTTATTTCCTATATACTGACTAATAACAACTGCTCCTCCCGAAGCTAAAGCTGTAAATAAATAGATAAAAATTGTATTAAAACTATTCACTAATGATACTCCTGAAACAGCTGCTTCTCCACAATAACTGACAACAAAGGTATCTGCTATACCTACAAGCATAACGAATAATTGCTCAAAAAACAAAGGAATAATCATATTCTTTAAATCTTTATTTGTAAACATTATTTCATCCCTCTTTCTTTCGTTTATATTATAGCACTATTCTTAATACTTATGTTCAATATCATTTAATGCCTTAAAAGCATTAAAAACTGCTGTTTTATTAGACAAAACATTAAATAATGTGATTTTTGTATAAGTGTATCGAACAAAAATATGTATATTTTAAATTTTGTGTGGTATAATATAAAAAAGGAGGCCATTTATATGATTAAACGTGAAATATATTTGAATAAAATAATTCCTTTTATTGACATTGACTTAATTAAAGTGATTACTGGTATAAGAAGATGTGGTAAAACGGTTCTTTTATCACAAATTCAAGAGTTTTTATTGGAAAACAAAAATATAAAGGAAGAAAATATAATCGCAATTAATTTTGAATCTGCAAGATATGATCATTTAAAAGAGAATAATAAATTATATGATTATATTATTGAAAAAGTTTCACGATTAGATAATAAAGTTTATATTTTCATTGATGAAATTCAAGAAGTAGAAAATTGGCAACGTATTATTAACTCATTTAGAGTTGATTTTGATTGTGATATTTATATAACTGGATCTAATTCTAAGCTTTTATCTGGAGAATTAGCAACTTATCTTGCAGGACGTTATATCCAAATTCCTGTATATCCATTTTCTTTTAAGGAGTTGAAAAAATTATTTGTTGAGCAAAATAAATTTACTACGAACGAGCAATTATTTAGTGATTATTTAAATTATGGAGGTTTTCCTCAAAGATGTTATTTTCAAGATGATAGTTCAATAAATACTTTTTTAAAAGATTTATATGAGACAATTATAATTAAAGATATAATGAATAGGCATAAAATAAAAGATGTTGCTTTATTAAGAAAAATAATTAGTTTTATTCTAGATAATATTGCTAATCCATTTTCATCTAGATCAATTGTAAAAACATTAGAATCACAAGGTACTAAAATTTCTATATCAACTTTACTCAATTATATAGAATATAGTAAAGAGGCGTTTATTATTTTTTGTGTAAATAGGTATGATATTACAGGTAAAAAGCTTTTATCTACACAAGAGAAATATTATAGTATTGATATTGGTATACGTAATTGTATAAAAAATAGTGAAAAGATTGATTTAAATAAATTGTATGAAAATATTGTTTTTTTAGAAATGTTGATAAGAGGATATGAAATACATGTTGGTAAATTAGGTAATAAAGAAATTGATTTTATCTGTTATAAGGGTAAAGAAAAAGTATATATACAAGTTGCTTATCTTATTAACGAAAATGATAGAGCTAGAGAATTTGGAAATCTTGAAAAAATCAATGATAACTACCCTAAATACGTTATAAGTAGTGACTTAGTAAATATGAGTCAAAATGGAATTATCCATAAAAATATTATTCAATTTTTATTAGAAGAGTAGCAAAAAAAGTTACTCTTCTTTATTAATCATTTAAAGTACTTTTTAAGTGTTCTATAAATTTTGTTTTTGTAATTGTATTTACTTGTTGTTTTTTCCAAGCTAATACAGTTCCTGTTTCTAACGTGGGATACAGAGGAACAAATTTAACATTTGATTCTTGGGAATTATACGCTATTTTTTCTATTGTTAAGGCTATTCCTAATCCTTCTTCTACCATAATGGAAGCATTATACAATAGATTAAAAGTTGATATAATATTTATCTTTTCATACATTTCTCCAAACCAATGTTGAAACATATCTTGTACAGGTGTTCTTTTCGATAATATAAGCGATTCATTGACTAAATCTTCTTTTGTTACATATTCTTTTAAGGCTAATGGACTGTCTTTTTTTACTATAATTCCATATTTATACTTTTCTTTAAGTTGAATATATTCAAATTTTTCTATATTGATAGGTTCAACTAGTAAAGCTATATCAATTAAACCTCTTTCTATTTTTTCTTTGATATCATCACCTGTACCACTATGCATATGAAACCTGACAAGAGGATATTGATCATGAAACTTCTTCATTTCAGCAGCAAGTACTTTCATAGAAGCAACTTCTCCTGCTCCTAGATATATCTCTCCACTTATGACTTTTTCTTGTTGACTAAATTCTTTTTCTGTTCTATCTGCTAATTCTACAAGTTCTTCTGCTCTTTTTCTTAAAAGCATTCCTTCTTCTGTGAGTAATATTTTATTTTTTTCACGATAAAATAATTGAGCTGATAGTTCATCTTCTAATTGCATAAGCTGTCTTGATAATGTTGGTTGAGTTATATTAAGAGTATGTGCAGCTCTTGTAATATTTTCTTCTCTTGCGACTGCTAAGAAATATCTAAGTATACGTAGTTCCATGTTTATTCCTTCTTTCATATTTATTATATATGAATAAACATAAAACTAACAAGCATTTATTGTTTTAAAATTTATATTTACTTCTTTCTTCTACTTTTTTAATAATACCTACTTCTAACATTTCTTTTAACAATTCCGATGATCTTGTTTTCTTTAGTCCAAGTATTTCTATAACTTCGTTTCTACCAAAGGTTTTATCTTTTCCATAATATTTAAATAATTTCTGTATATATGAAATTGTCTTTTTTGAAAATGAACAATCTTTTAAATTTAAGATATTATTATCAAAGTCCAGTTTTCTGCTTCCAAAGTCCGCTTTTTGAGTTTGAAAGTCCGGTTTTTGATTATTTATATTTACATATATATGAAGATTCCTATTACTTAATATATTGTTTTCGTCTAAAGATACTTAGTGAGATCAAATTAAATTTTTAAAATTGTTATTTATACATACTATATCAAAAGAAAAACGAGGTTACCCTCGTTAATCACTTAAATCTGCTCCGTTAGTAGCGATAACCTTCTTATACCAATAGAAAGAATCTTTTCTATATCTATCTAACGTCTTTAAATCAAACTCTTCTCTATCAACATAGATAAATCCATATCTCTTTACCATACCTTCATGAGTAGAAATCAAATCAATAGCTGACCATGGGCAATATCCCATCATTTCAGCGCCATCAGTAATAGCTAATTGAACTTGTTCAAGATGATCTTGTAAATATTTAATTCTATATTGATCATGAACTTTACCATCTTCTGTTAATTTATCATAAGCTCCAAGTCCATTTTCAGTAACAACCATTGGTAATCTATATCTTGAATACATTTCACGAATAGTTGCTCTAAATCCCATAGGATCAATTTCCCAACCAAATTCAGTAGTTGGTAAATTTGGATTCTTAAATCCTTTATAGAATCCAGCTTCACCACGTGCTGATTGTTGATCTGCACCTGGATCCATTTCTTCAGTTCCATCACTTGCTTCAACGGTTGCAGTATTATAATAGTTAAATCCAATAAAGTCAGGATGACCATTCTTTAATGCTTCTGCATCACCTTCTGCAAATTCAGGGCAAGCATCATTTTCTTCTAAATAAGCCCATACTAAATTGTTATAAACACCAAATACTGCCATATCTAAATATAACCAGTTTCTAATTGCGTTATAGTTTTGAGCTGCGAGTACATCTTCTGGTTTACAAGTTGCTGGATAAACTAATGAAATATTTGGAGCTGGACCAATTTTTGCCCCTGGTAACATTTCATGACATAATGCCATAGCTTTTGCTTGAGCAACTAACATATGGTGATTTTGTTGATATGTTTCTTTTAAAACATTTGTACAACCTTCAGGAATCATTAAAGTTCCAATAACTGGTCCAACTAATGTTAACATGTTTTGTTCATTAATTGTTAACCAATATTTAACTCTATCACCAAAGTTTTCAAACATAACTTTTGCGAAATTTAAGAACCAATCTACTGATTCTCTATTTCCCCATGATCCTCTTTCATCTAATGCAGCAGGCATATCAAAATGGAACATAGTTACTAATGGCTCAATATTATATTTTAAACATTCATTAATAACATTATTATAATATTCAATTCCTTTTGGATTAACTTCTCCTACTCCTTTTGGTAAAATTCTTGACCATGAAATTGAGAAACGATATGTTTTAAATCCCATTTCAGCCATTAATGCAATATCCTCTTTATATCTATGATATTGATCAGCACATACAGTTAAATCAGATGTTCCCTCTGGAACAATCTTAACATCTTGACAAGATGGTCCTTTTCCATCTTCTAAGTTAGCACCTTCTACTTGATAAGCACTTGTACTTGCTCCCCAAAGGAAATCTTTTGGGAATGGTTTTAATTTTTTATGTATCATATTTCTTCCTCCTATATATATTAATAATAAATAAAAGAATATAAATTTTCAATCAAGTTTCAAAAATAGAAAAAATACTCTCATTATTTCCACAAATAATTCATAAATATTGGAATTTGTTTCTCCCAAGTTGCTTCATTATGTTTTCCATTTATAACAATAAATGGATATGTTTTTACATCCTTTTGATTTAATAAATGAGATATTTCTAAATTATTGGCTGTTGAATATGTTAAAGCTGTTTTATTTCTAGATTCATCACTTCCAAAATCAATATATACCTTAGTATCTGGATTCAATGATCTCTTTAAAATCTCATCTCTTAATTCATTCATACAAATACTTATTGCAGATGAAAGACAAGCCGCTTTTGAAAAAATATCATTATGTTTTACAATAGTATATATAGACATCAAACCTCCCATTGAACTCCCTGCTATCATTGTACATTCTCTAAAAGGTATTGTACGATAATTTTTATCAATATAAGGTTTTAATTCATCAACAACCCATTGCATAAATATATCTCCTCTGCCTTCTATATCTCCTAAATAACTCTGAGGTAAAGTATATGGACAATATTCATTCAATCTTTCATTTCCCTCATGATTACATTCCATACCAATAACAATAAACTTTTTATCATAACCATCTAAAAAATCTTTCATTCCCCATGATTTCCCATATGTTGCATCACTATCAAAAAACAAATTATGTCCATCATACATATAGATAACAGGATAATGTTCCTGACTTTCTTCATAATCATCTGGTAAATATAAATGTATGGTTCTTTTTAACTTAAAAGGTGTTATATTCACATCAAATTTTTTAATCATTTTCTTTCGTCCTTTCATATATAAAACTCATTAAAATAACACTAAGTATTCCACATAATAATTTCGCAAATACATAAGTCATTATAGAATCATTCGCAACATTTGATACAAAGGCTAATTGTCCACCAAAAAGATAAGCTCCACTTACACTAAATGCAGCATTTAATAATTTTCCTTTTTTATCCATCTTAGAATATAAAGGTAACATTGCAAGTGATGATGCACAGTTTAAAACAAATCCTATAATTGACTCTTTATTCACTTTTAATTTATCAGCTATTTTTTGAATATAAGCTGATCCGTATTTTAATATTAAATCTGATAAAATCATCGAACCTGAAATAATAACAATCATTTTTAAAATCATTAAACAACATTCTTCTACTAATGATGTTTCTACATATTGTAGTTCTGGTATATATAATCCTACTATTACAATTAAAAATAAAATATAACTTAATGCTTTTATAGCATTCGCAATAGTACTTAGTATTTTAATTGTAATTTGAGGGATCTTAATAACCATAATAGCTATAACTATACATAATATAACTATTGGTAATAAATTAATAATAAAACTATTTAGAGGTAACCCTATCATTGGATAGCATAATAATAATCCTACAGGAACAACTACAATACCTACAATAAAACCTCTCATCATTGTACTTACTTCTTGTCCTTTTACGAATGCTAAAAAGATAGGTAATTGAAAGGTAATAGTTTGTCCAAGCAATGATGTTAATAATATACCACTAAATAATATCATGCTTGCATCTTGACTTATTTGACTAACTATTGGATATCCTCCCATATCAGGACATAATACTGAACCAATTAAGATAGATGAATCAAAAAACAAGTAATCATTGATACTTTTAAAGAATTCAATATTATTGCTCATAAAAGTCAATCCAACACAATAAATACCTACAATAGATATTGATAATGAACCCATGGTTAAAAAACCTCTATCAAATGTTTCAGATAATCCCCATTTCAAATTAAACAACTTGTCTATAAAACCTATTAATGCAAATACAAGCATGATTGCAACAAATATATTCATACGTCTTTCCCTCTTTTTATATCTACTATATTATATAAAAATATTAATCAAATAAAAAGGTATATTTATTATTTTTATCCTTCACAAACAAAAAGGGAACTTATCCCTTTCATTTACAATCCAATATTTAGTTTTATTCTCTGATACTTTATGAATAATTCCTTGTTTACTTAATTGTGATAAATCTCTATAAACAGTTCTTTTTGAAAATCCTAGTTTCAAACAAATCTCTTCAACAGATATAAACCTATTTTCTTTCAATGTTTGAATAATAAGATTTTGCCTATTATTTTTTCCACCATTCTTTTATTTGTATCACTTATTTGTGGCACTATTTCAGTATGATATATTTTTCGATAAATTATAACAGAAAACGCAGAAGCAGATACCTTAAATTCAAGTTCTCTTAAAGAGTCCTCTTTACACTTTTGAATCACTCTTTGTAGCCCTGTACCCTAGTTTTCAATTAGCATCGATTGCAAAAATATCTCTGCAATTCCTTCGTTTCTTGTGACTGAATAACCAGAAAGTGCTTCTTCTATGGTTAATCCTCCATATAATGAACCTGGTGAAACAACTTCTAATCTATTATCATATATTGAAACTTGAATAGAAGAATTTTGAATATACAAACGATGACATTATGCATTTAAAAGTATTTCTCTTATAATCATTGGAGAAATTTCATAAATATCTTTTCTTACTAACCCTTCAATTTTAGACTCAATATGAATATGTTCTAATATAAATTGATAAGCTGATTCTAATTGTTCAAATAGTAATCTCTTATACTTTTCAATACTCTATAACAAAGATACAATTATAACACATATTGTACTCAATAAAGTTCCTAACAAATAATATTCAGCAAATTCTTGATTTTCGGATATTTTATTATATCGAGCAATCGATTTAGCTGTTAATACTAATCCAATAGAAGAATATTGCTGAATCAATAAAAAGAATAATATGATAACTCTTTCTATTGTACCAATCAATCTTCCAACCTTCATTGTACCTTCTTCTTTTTTTTCATCAGGTTTGTATGACTCCATCATTTTAACAATAAAAATGTTTATAGGCTTGTGTATGAGCAATAATTGTAAAAGTAATGTATTTAATGTTTGGATTGGAATTTCTATAATATTTAATATATTTATAATCATTGTATTATAATCGCAAATCTTTCCTGATTGTATCTCTAAATAAGAAACAAAAGCTAATATAGTAAGATGGATAACTTGATCAACAAAAAATATATATTTTCCATACTTTTTTATAAAATTCTTAGAGCTTATATAATATTTCAAGACATCTATGGCAAAATGAGAAACCACTAATACCCATAAACATAAATCATCAAAATTTGGAAAAATAAGCTTAATGTAAAAAGAACAAACCAATCCATATACAACACTATGAATTATTACATATAAAAAATCTTTTTCTTTCTTTTTTGCCATTGCTTCAGTTTGGAAGTAAAAATCAGCTAAAGTATGTGCTAATAATAATACAACTAGAATCTCTTTATACACTATCATTATATTTTACCTCACATAATATCTTATTTATTGAATCAATCGCATCTTTATAAGCATAATAATGTGCTTTAGATAAAATTTGTTGTATATTAGATTGACTTACATTAAAGTATTGTGCTACTTCAATTTGACTCTTTTTTTTAAATAAAATATAGTTTATAATTTCTTTTTGTTTTTCAGTCCAATTACTTTCTATACTATACATTAGTTTTAAAATCGAATTTAGTGACAATTCTTGTAAAAAATTATCTTCGTCAATTTTAATCTGTACATCACTAAGCACTCTTTGTTTTCTTCTTTCCATCATTTTAAGCTCTTCTATACAATCTCTTGCCCTATGATATCCTGGTCCATCTGCCCCTATGGAAATTTCAGGATTAATATTTGTACTAATGGACCCAATTCCAATTCCAAATCTTATTTCTATAGGATACGTTTCTTTTTTTATATATTGAATAATCTCCATTACATTATCTCCTGAATGTAATAAACCCTGAAATTCGTCTCCTAGAGTAATTGTGAATTTAGAAGAAATTGAACTAGAATATAGTTGATTTACTTTTTTTAATATACTATTTAGTTGGTTTTGAAATATTTCTCTTTCTTTTATTTTTTTTGATTTTTTTATATCACCTATAATAGCGATGTAAGGATTAGAAGTAAAAAAGAAAAAAAACATTTATTTCACCTCCATTTATTTGATTTTAGTATAATACTTTTAAATATAAAAATCAATAAATATAAGTTATATAACTTATATTTAATAATTATAAGTCATTCAACTTATATTTATAGATTATAAGCTATATAGCTTATAATCTATAAATATATTTCTAACTAATAAATTATTTATACTAAACTTATTCCTCGTTATCTATTGTTTTTATAATGCCCTCTGCAATCTTTTGAGAAAGTTTTATTTTATGATAATGATCTGTTAAAGATTCAAAGTCGCCTTTAATATATCCTAATTCTATTAATATTGGTGTAACAGTATTATTCCTTATCACATATAAAGACTTACCTTCTAATACTCCTCTATTATGAGTATAATTTAAACTCTCCATCTCCTCATTAACATGATTTGCTAGATTATAACTCTTTTCATCATTATTCAAGTAATAAATTTCAAATCCTTTTACATCTTTGTTTCCTTCTATTGAATTGACATGAATTGAAATATAATAATCAGCTTTCCCCTTACCTACTTGACATCTTTCTCTTAAATCTTCGTTTTGATTATCTGCAAGCCTAGCATCTGTTTTTCGAGTATATATAACATTGACTCCATGTTTCATTAAATAATTTCCTATTTCTCTTGTATAATCTAAATTTATATCCTTTTCATAAATACCATTATTTTGTGCTCCTACATCATTTAAACCATGTCCTGCATCTAACACAACTGTCCCCTTAGTTGGTCCATTAACTTCACTAATAAAAGAATCAGATATAAAAAAAGAAGCAATATAATTAATAAGAACTTTTGAACTTTGATATAATCCAAAAACTATAGCTAATACTAATATAATTGCAATAATAACTCTATTAACTTTTAGTCTTTTCTTTTTCTTCATATTTATCTCCCTATTTCTTGATAATTATATTAAAATGTTATGAAATTTTTATGAACAGTTCATTTATAGTTTATATCTAAAAACTATAATATCATCATATTTAAAATATGAAAGGAATTTTTTATGTTTGGTTATGTAACTATCAATAAACCAGAAATGAAATTTAAAGAATTTGATATTTATCATGCATATTATTGTGGATTATGTCATACTTTAAAAAAACAGTTTGGAAATATAACTCGACTAACTCTTAATAACGATCTAACCTTTATAGCAATCTTGCTTAGTAGTTTGTATGAGGTTGAAACAAAAAAAGAAAAAAGTCGTTGCTTATTACATCCTGTTCATCAATATGAAAAGTATTTTAATGAATGTATTGATTATTGTGCAAAGATGACTATTGTCCTTACTTATTTTAAATGCCAAGATGATTGGATAGATGAAAAGAAAAGAGATAAACAACTCTTTATGAAGATATTAAGTTCAAACTTTTATAAAATAAAGACACAATATGAAGATAAAGTTAATAAAATTGAAAAATATTTAAATGAAATTCATATATGTGAAGAGAAGAAAGATTTGAATCTTGATGAAATTGCGAATTATTCTGGATATATGATGGCAGAGATTAGTACTTATAAAAATGATATATGGTATGATGATTTATATGAATTTGGTTTTTATTTAGGGAAGTTTATTTATTTTATGGATGCATATGATGATATTGAGAGGGATATAAAAAAGAAATGTTTTAATCCTTTTATTCATTTATATAATGAGGATGATTTTGATGATAGATGTTTTGAAATATTAGAAATGATGATTTCTAAGGCTACAGTCGCATTTGAATGTTTACCTATCATTGAAAATAGTGAGATTTTAAGAAATATTTTATATAGTGGGGTTTGGAGTCGATTTGAACTCATCAAAAAGAAAAGAAAGGGGAATGAGTAATGGATCCTTATCAAGTTTTAGGTATTTCACCATCAGCCAGTGATGATGAAGTAAAACAGGCTTATCGTACATTAAGTAAGAAATATCATCCAGATGCTAATATTAATAATGTCCATAAAGATGAATATACAGAAAAGTTTAAACAGGTTCAAAGTGCCTATAAAACAATTATGGATAATCGTAAACGAGGGTTTACTAATCAAACTTATGGTAATTATACAAATGATCAAGGACATCAATATTCTAATAATGAACAGGCAAGTTTAAATGAAGCTGCTGCATATATTAATGCAGGTAGATTTCAAGATGCCATTCATATTTTGGATCAGATAAAAAATAAAACGTCTGTTTGGTTTTATTATAGTGCTATTGCTCATGATGGTATAGGTAATAATATTACTGCTTTAGATTATGCTAAAGCAGCTGCAAGTATGGAACCAGGTAATTTACAATATTTATTATTGTTACAACAACTACAAGGAAGTCAAGGAGCTTATCGTACTGGTCAACAGAATTATGGTTCTCCTTATGCTTCAATGGTGAATTGTTGTTATACTATGTTGTTATTAAATATTATTACTACATGTTGTTGTAGATGTTATTAGGAGGATATGATGAGTAAAATTATTGGTATTGATTTAGGAACAACAAATAGTTGTATGTCTTTTATTGAAAATGGAAAGGTAACTATTATTCCAAATGATCAAGGGAATAAAACTACTCCAAGTGTTATTGCGTTTAGAAAGGATGGAACAAGACTTGTTGGTGAAAGTGCCAAAAGACAGATAACAGCTAATCCTGACTGCACTATTTCTTCTATAAAAAGGAAAATGGGTAGTCAATATTATAAAAAGGTTGGAAACAAAAACTATACTCCTCAAGAGTTATCGGCTATGATTTTACAGAAATTAAAGATTGATGCTCAAAATTATTTAAATGAAGAAGTTACTCAAGCTGTTATTACTGTACCTGCATATTTTAATGATGCTCAAAGACAAGCAACTAAAGATGCTGGTAAAATTGCAGGATTAGATGTTCTTAGAATTATTAATGAACCTACTGCTGCAGCTTTAGCTTATGGTTTAGAAAATAGTTATGGTCAAAAAATAATGGTTTATGATTTAGGTGGAGGAACTTTTGATGTATCTATCATAGAAATTGGAAATGGTGTGATCGAAGTTTTATCTACGTCTGGTGATAATCACTTAGGTGGAGATGATTTTAATCAAGCTCTCGCAAATTATATTATTGATGAGTTTAAAAAGAGTGAAGGTATTGATTTGTCTAATGATATGGTTGCGAAATCTCGTGTTCTTGAAGAAGCTGAAAAAGTTAAGATTGAATTATCTTCTATGACTAGCACAATTGTTTCTCTTCCTTATATTTATTATGATAATAATGGTCCTAAGAATTTAGAAATGTCTATTACAAGGGATTTGTTTAATCGTTTAACAACCTCTCTTATTGAACGTACTGTTTTACCTATGCAAAATGCTTTAAATGATGCTAGGTTATTGCCTGGAGAATTAAATAAGATTATTTTAGTGGGTGGTTCTTCTAGAATTCCTGCAGTTTCTCAAAAGATTTATGAGATTACTGGCATTGCTCCTAGTAAATCATTAAATCCTGATGAATGTGTTGCTATGGGAGCAGCTATTCAAGCTGGAAAATTATCAGGTAATGTAAGTGCGATGGGAAATTATGATGTTTTATTATTAGATGTTACACCTCTTACTTTATCCATTGAAACTGTTGGAGGTATTGCAACCCCATTAATCGAAAGAAATAGTACAATACCAATTAGTCATTCTCAAATTTTTACAACTTCTTCAAATTTCCAAACTCAAGTTGAAATTAATGTTTTACAAGGGGAACGTCCACTTGCAAAGGATAATAAAAGTTTAGGGAAATTTAAATTAAAGAAAATTAAAAGAGCTCTTAGAGGAGTTCCTCAAATTGAAGTGACTTTTGAAATAGATGTCAATGGCATTGTTAGTGTAAGTGCTAAAGATCTAGCAAGCGGTAATATGCAAAGCATTACTATTGAAAGTGGATCATATATGTCTGATAGTGATATTGAAAAGGCAATTAGAGATGCAAAAGAATATGAAAGAAATGATAGTATTATAAAAGATAAGCTTGTTTTTAAAAATGATGCTGAAAATTTAATTATGAGAATTGAAGAAGCTTATGCCAAAAATCGTAAACAATTAGACAAATCATTAAAATCTCAAATTAAATCTGAACTTTCATCATTTAAAAAGATGATGAAAAAAATCAATTTTGAAACATGTTCTCATATTGAATATGAAAATATTAGAAATGCAAAGATGAGTTTAGAAAACACATGTTCTTCACTCCTTTCAATGCAATAAACCAGGTTAATCCTGGTTTATTTTCATTTGATCTATAATACTATCACCTATCGTTTGCATCATTTTATTTAATCTTAGATTATCTGTAAGATAATCTAAATCTTCACCTTTAATATAACCAAGTTCAATTAAAATTGCAGGAGAACCATTTAATCTTAATACTCTCAAATCAGTTCCATCTTTGACTCCTCTATCAAGTGTATAATTCATATCCTTTACATTTGAACAAATATGAGATGCTAATTCATTTGCATACTCATCTTGATTAGTATATATTTCAAAACCTGAAACTTTCTTATTATTATTTGTATCATTAACATGTACCGAAACAAAATATCTAGCCTCATTCTCTCTAGACATCCTAGCTCTTAGCTTTAAATCATTCATTCTATCTTCATCATCTAAACGTTTATCACTATCTCTTGTATAAATAACTTCTACACCTTGATTTTGTAAATAATTTCCTAATAATTTAACAGCATTTAAATTAATATCTTTTTCTTTATAAATCCCATTGACTGCTCCATTATCACTTTCTCCATGTCCTGCATCTAATACAACTACGTTTGTATTATAATGATGTATTGATGTATCTTGCCTTTTATAAATAAATATTCCTATTAACCCTATAATTATTAAAACAATAATTGATTTTTTCATATACTCACCATTCCTTATGTATTTATATTATATAAGAAATATGTATAAAATGTTTATTTTTTGTATATTATTTGTATCATTGTACATCTTATTAAATTAATGACTTCCAATATATAATTAAACGTTTTATTTCTAATTTATAGATGATTTTAGACAAAAAAGAGAAACACTCCGTTTCTCTTACATTCCTTTAACATTAATTCTTGTTAACGCTCTCTTTAAAGCAATTTCTGCTCTAGCTATATCAATATTTGATTTTTGAGATAAACGTTTTTCAGCACGTTTTTTCGCTTCTTCTGCCCTACTTAAGTCTATCTCTTCTGGAGATTCAATAGCATTAACAATCAAAGTTGTTTCATTTTCTCCTACATAAACAAACCCACCAGCAATTGAAAAATGTTTTCTTTCTCCATTTTCGACATAATTCATTTCTGATATTTCTAGTCCACTAGCAAGAGGCAAATGAGAAGCAAGAATACCCATTTGACCAGCAGTTGTTCTAATATTAAGAATCTCTATTTCTGTTTCTTTATAGATTCCTTTAGGAGTTACGATTTTTAATTTAAAGTTCTTCATTTTCTAATGTCTTTGCTTTTTCTACAGCTTCTTCAATTGTTCCAACATTATGGAATGCTTGTTCAGGTAAATGATCCCATTTTCCCTCAAGAATTTCTTTAAATCCTCTAATAGTATCTTCTACTCTAACATATTTTCCATCCATACCAGTAAACTGAGAAGCAACAGTAAATGGTTGAGATAAATAATTACGTACACGTCTTGCTCTAGCTACAGTAATCTTATCTTCTTCACTTAATTCATCCATACCTAAGATAGCAATAATATCTTGCAATTCCTGGAATCTTTGTAGAATTTGTTGAACTCCATGAGCAACTTCATAATGTTCTTTACCAACAACTAATGGATCCAATGCTCTTGAAGAAGAGTTCAATGGATCTACAGCTGGATAAATCCCTAATGCTGCAATAGAACGATCCAATACTACTTTTGCATCAAGATGAGCAAAGGTAGTTGCTGGTGCAGGGTCAGTCAAGTCATCTGCTGGCACATATACCGCTTGAACCGATGTAATTGATCCCTTTTTTGTAGAAGTAATACGTTCTTGTAATTGTCCCATCTCAGTTGCTAATGTTGGCTGATATCCAGCTTGTGAAGGAACACGGCCTAACAAGGCAGATACTTCTGATCCAGCTTGAGTAAAACGGAAGATATTATCAATAAATAATAATACATCTTGTCCTTGCTCATCTCTAAAATACTCAGCCATTGTTAAACCAGTTAATCCAACTCTTAAACGAGATCCAGGTGGTTCATTCATTTGACCAAATACTAATGTTGTTTTATTTAAAACTCCACTTTCTTTCATTTCATAATATAAATCATTACCTTCTCTCGAACGTTCACCAACTCCTGCAAAGACTGATAAACCTCCATGTTCAGTAGCAATATTGTTAATTAATTCTTGAATTAATACTGTTTTACCAACTCCAGCTCCACCAAACAATCCAATCTTACCACCTTTGATATATGGACAAATTAAGTCTATAACTTTAATACCAGTTTCTAAGATTTCTGTTTCAGTTCTTTGATCTGAATATGTTGGTGCACTTCTATGAATTGGCATTTTACTTACTGTATCAGGCAATTCTTCTTTTTCATCAATAGGTTGTCCTAAAACATTAAACATACGTCCTAATGTTTCATTTCCTACTGGTACTGCAATTGGTTTCCCTGTATCAATAGCTTCTGCTCCTCTAACTAATCCATCAGTTGAGCCCATCGCAATACAACGTACAACATCATCACCAATATGTTGAGCAACTTCAACTGTTAGTGATACACCATTGTTATCTATTAAAATAGCATTATTTAATGATGGTAAATGTTCATCATCAAATACAATATCAACAACTGGTCCTACTGCACGTACAATTTTTCCTTTGTTTTCTAACATTTAGGCACCTCCTTATTGCGCATTTGCTCCAGCAACAATTTCACTAACTTCATTAGTAATTGCTGTCTGTCTAGCTTGATTGTATTTTAATAATAAGTTATCTAATAATTCTTCTGCATTATCAGTTGCATTTTCCATAGATGTTCTTCTTGAAGCATTTTCACTTGTTACTGATTCAACCAAATATCCATAAATAACTGATTGTAAATACATTGGAATTAAACTATTTAAAACTTCATTTTCATTAGGTTCAAAAATTGTATATTTATTAGTAATATCAATATCTTTAAAATCATCAACATTAACAGGTAATAAAGTGACAACTCGAGGAGTAAAAGTCAAATTATTAACAAACTCTGTATACACAATTTTTATACTCTTAATTTCTTTATTTCTATACTTATTTGTAATTTCGCCCACTAACCTTATAATATCTTTAAAATCTAATGTAGAATTTAAATCTAAATACTCATTATTAAATTCTATATTTCTATGATTAAAAAAGCCAGCTCCCTTAGTACCAATAGTATAGATAAAATCACCCTCGTTAATTAATCCATCTACTTTTTTAAAAACATTTGCATTATATCCACCACATAACCCTAAGCTAGATGTAATAACAATATAAACATCTTGACCTTCTTTATTAGCTTTCAAATAAGCATTATCAATTTTACCTTCATTACTTTTTAAAATTGAGGCTACAGTTTCTTGAACACCACTATAATATGGTTTTAACTGATCTAATTGATTTCTTGTTTTTCTCAGTTTAGATGTTGCAACTAACTGCATCGCTTTTGTTATCTTTTTTGTTGACTCAATAGACTTCATACGTCTCTTGATTGATTGCATGTTTCCTGCCATAGTAATTACCCTTCAGCATTCACTTTTAAAAATTGTTCAACAAAAGCTTTCATAGTCTCTTTCAAATTACTTTCTAATTCATTACTAATAACTTTTTGACTTGTAATCTCCTCAATATATTCAGGATGATTCATTTGAATATCTTCATATAACTGTGTAATAAATTCTGTAACTTTATCAACAGCTATCTTTCTAGTCATTCCATATTTTAATGCAAACAATGAAATAACTTGTTCTTCAACAGTTCTGGGAGAATATTGAGGTTGTTTTAAAACTTCTCTTACCTTTTCTCCATGATCTAATGTTGCTTTAGTTGCAGCATCCAAATCACTACCGAATTGGGCAAATGCTTGCATTTCTGCAAATTGTGCTAATTCAAGTTTTAATGAACCTGAAACTTGTTTCATTGCTTTAATTTGAGCAGATGAACCAACACGACTTACTGATAATCCAGTATCAATAGCTGGTCTAAATCCTGCATTAAATAAATCTTGTTGCAAGAAAATCTGTCCATCTGTAATAGAAATAACATTTGTTGGAATATAAGCCGAAATATCTCCTGCTTGTGTTTCAATAATAGGAAGTGCAGTAATAGAACCTCCACCATGTTCTTCATTTAAACGACATGCTCTTTCCAATAATCTAGAATGTAAATAGAATACATCTCCAGGATAAGCTTCACGTCCTGGTGGTCTCTTTAATAATAATGAAACTGTACGATAAGCAACTGCATGTTTTGATAAATCATCATAAACAATCAATACATCCTTACCTTGTTCTAACCATTCTTCTCCCATTGCACATCCTGCATATGGAGCAATATATTGTACTGGTGCTAGTTCTGAAGCGCTCGCACTCACTACAACTGTATAATCCATAGCTCCACCTTGTTTTAACTTTTCAACAATTTGAGCTACAGTTGAATTCTTTTGTCCAATCGCAACATAAATACAATACATATTTTGATCCTTTTGATTTAAAATAGTATCAATTGCGATTGCGGTTTTACCTGTTTGTCTATCACCGATAATCAACTCACGTTGACCTCTACCAATTGGAATAATAGCATCAATTGAAGTAATACCAGTTTGTACTGGTTGATCTACTGACTTTCTTGTCATAACTCCACTAGCAACTCTTTCAATTGGACGTGTCTTATTTGAATGAATTGCTCCTTGTCCATCGATAGGTTGCCCTAAAGGATTAACAACTCTTCCTAATAATTCATCACCAACTGGAACCTCAATAATTCTACCTGTACGTTTAACTTCATCGCCCTCTTTAATTGTTCCTTCAGAACCAAGAAGCACTGCACCTACAGAATCCTCATCAAGATTCATAACCATTCCATAAACATCATTAGGGAATAATAACAATTCACCTAACATTGCATTATCTAATCCATGAACCAAAGAAACACCATCACCTACTGTCATAACAGTACCAACATCTTTTGATTCAATTGTATCATCATAGTGTTTAATTTGTTCTTTAATTAAAGCACTAATCTCATCTGGTCTTAGATCCACTAACTTCACCTACTTTCTTAAAAGTTCATTTCTAAGTGACTCTAATTTATAAGATAAACTATTATCATAAATATGATTTTCTATTTCTACCTTAATACCACCAATCAATGATTGATCAATAACCAACTTTAATTGAACTTTTGTTTTCTCTTTTTGGCTTATTGCCTTTTCAATCCTCAAAAGTTCTTCCTTATCAATATCATAGGCACTATAAATTTTACCTACTTTAATTCCAAAATAATCATTAGATAAAGATTGAAAATTCTTACATATTTCAAGTATATATTTCATTCTTCTTTTTGATACTAATAACTTTAAGAAGTTAAGAACATAAACTGAAATCTGATCTTTAAAACTCTTATCAAGAAGATTAATTTTAACTTCATCTTTAATAGCAACATGAGAAAAGAATTGAACAAATGAAGAATCTATTTGAAAAACTTCTTGAACTTTTAACATATCTTTTTGATATTTTGCAATAGTTCCTTCTTCCTTAGCTAATTCAAATAAAGATTCTGCATATCTTGAAGAAATAATATCCATTAGTTAACCACCTTTTCTACAAAGTCTTCAACCATCTTTTTATTTTCTTCATTATTCATTTCTTTATTGATAACCTTGCTTGCAACTTCAATAGCAATACTTACCATTTCTTCCTTCATTTCTTCTTGTGCTTGAACTTTTTGAGCCTCTATTTCACGATGTGCTTGCTCAATCTTTGATGCTGCTTCTTTTTTAGCATCATCAATAATCTTATCTCTAGAAGCAAGAGCATCCATCTTTGCTTTTTCCACAATATCACGATATTCCTTTGCAGTTTCTCGTGCTTTTTCTTCACTTTCTAACATATTTTGTTTTGCTTTTTGATTCATATCTCTAGCATCATTCATTTGTGATTCTATAAAATCTGCTCTTTTTTGAAAATATTTTTGAACTGGAAGCCATAAATATTTCTTAAAAAAGAAAAGCAAAACTCCTGTTGATAATAATTGAACTATTAAAGTTGTTATATTGGGGAACAATTTACCTGCTACATCTACATCTATCATATTTATTCCTCCTCAACCTTAATTTTATAAATATAACATTGGAAATACGAAGATTAAAATAATTGAAATTAACAACCCATAAATAGCTACTGTTTCTGATAAGGCAATACCTAAAATCATCATAGTACGAATTTTTCCTTCAGCTTCTGGATTTCTACCAACTGCTTCAACAGCCTTGCTGGCAGCAATACCTTCACCGATACCTGTTCCTAAACCTGCAACAACTGCAATTCCAGCTGCAATTGCTATTAAACCTAAATCTGTCATTTTCTATACCTCCATTTTTTTCTTTTTTATATCTTTAACCAGTTATTCTGCTTCTATCGCAATCAATATACTAGATAAAGTGACAAATACTAAAGTTTGAATACATCCTGAGAATACATCAAAATAAGCATGTAGTACTGGTGCAATAACAGGACCAAAAATATTAAATGGCACTGAAATCAAACCAGATAACCATCCAGTAAAACTATAAACCAATCCCATTAAGATTGTACCACTTAAAATATTACCAAACAAACGCATTGATAATGAAATTAATGGTGCGACAGCACTTAATAAGTTAGTTGGTGGCCATATCAATTCCTTAATATAAGTCAATCCACCCTTCTTTTTTAATGCATTCCATTGAATAAGTACAAAAGTAATCAATGTAATAGCTAATGTAATAGAATAATTTGATGTTGGTGAATCAAAACCAATCAAACCACTCAAGTTTGCACAAATCAAATATACAAATAGCATCGCAAAATAAGGATAGTAATTTTTTTCAAAAGATTCTGGCATAATTGATTTCATATAATTATAGACTGTCTCTATCCCTGTTTCTACTACCAGCACAACTCCTTTAGGTCTTTCTAAAGGATTAGCAGCCATAACCTTTTTTCCTGCATAAACAAAGAATATAGCTAATGCTGTCATAATAATTAACGAAAATATCAATTCTGGCTGCAAGCTAATTTTCATTAACCTCACCTCCTTTATTTATATAACCTTCTGTATAAATTGAAATTTTAGTCATCATATAACCAAAAAACACCCCTAATATGTGAAACCATTTTGATTTCACAGCGATTATAAATCCAATTGAATAAACAATTAATTTTAATATAAAAGTCATTATTACAAAAATAGTTGATGTTGAAGAAGATAATATCTCATCACACATTTTAATAATTAGAGCAAAAACAACCAAATTTAATAAATATCCTAAAATAAAACCAAGTAAATAAGAAATATCTTTTAAAAATATTCCTAATATAATAAACACTATACAACCTAATGCAAAAATTTGATATGAACGTTTAATTACAGTTTTTTCATTCATGTTTACTCACTCCTAGCAGTAATTTCATGATATATATAAAAGCTATTAATATACAAACAACTATGATTATTGGACAATGAAAATACTCATTTAATTTAATCCCAATATATGTCATAAGTATGAACACTCCAACAACTTTCATACCCAATTCTAATGCGAAAAGAATATCCTTTAACATACTTTCTCCTCTTTAGAATATTTTTTAAATTATATCGCGAATACAAGAAAATAACAATGGTTTTTCACCTTTTGTATAAAAAACACATACTCTTTATTCACATAGAATATTATATAATATAAGACCAAGAAAACAATAGACAAATTCACAAAAATGTATGAATTTTATATATATTTAACATTATATCTTAATAAAGGATTAGTAAAAAATAATTCACCTAACGATGAATTATTTTAGATAGTTAAATTTCCACGGGGTAAAGACTCCACATTTTAGTGAAGGCTTCTTTTTTGATACTCTAAATTTTATAAGGGAACACTTATCGTTTGTTTTCTCCTCACAAAAAACAAACTTTTCATGACATGATGTTTTTACAAAAACTATATTTATCACAAAACATAAATTAGCATCTATGAATTGTGATATCTTAATAATTTTATTTCTATATTTCGTTGATATTATGCTTTTATATATCATTAAAGATCTTCTATTTATACTATTCTTATTAAAAAAAGAGTTAATAAAAACAAATAACTTTAGCTAAACTTAGCTGTTTTCCACTTAAAAAGGTACCTCAAACCCCATTGGATTTTAGATACCTTTCTTCAACTTCAAATCAATCTGGGGTGTCATTATTCCCCATTAAATTTTAGAGTTCAATTTTTGAAAACCCCATCAAAATTTAGAGACCCATTATTTTAGATGGCTATTCTCTTATCCTCCACTCTTGACACAGAGCCAATAGACTTTGAATCTATAGTAACCACAAGTTATTTTAGATTACCTTGATATTTTGGTCTGTTCTTTTTATGAAATCTATTCACTTTCTTTTTTCTTTAACTTTAATGATACTAATACTGCACCACTTAATAGTGCTATTATTGCATATGGAGCAATAGTCATCATATCACTTGTTTTAACTTTTGATGATGTTTTTTCTTCTTTGTTTACAGTTGGTTTTTTTACATCTACTTTAGGTTCACTATTATTAACAGTCTTTTCTTTTAAGTTATCTAGAACTGTAGATAATTTTTTATAAACGTTTTGTACGTCTTCTGCAGTTGCGTTTTCATTGTTCAACACTTTTTCAGCTGCAGCAACAGCATCTGTATATAATTTTTTACTTTCGGCTGTTAAATTTGATACGTCTATTTCTTTAGCAGTAGACACTAATTTTTCTAATGGTTCCTTATCAACTGGTTCTTTTGGTTCCTTATCAACTTGTTCTTTCTTTACCTGTTTAAATAACCAATTCATAGGTGTTCCTTCTTCATTATGATTAAACACTCTTACCCAAGACCAATGTAATAAAGCTGGATAATCTTTAGATGGGAATGAATTTGAAATACCATCTTCTGCCATATCCTCATCTGACCAAATAACAATTTGATTATTTGTATCTCCTAAATTAGCCAAAGCTTCATACATTGCTTTAGAACTATTAACGTTACATGTTGGATCGTTTTGAGCATGTGTGAAATAAATTGGTACATCAGTTAATACTTGTGTGTCAACTTTCTTTTCAACCATCTTACCTTTTTCTTCATCCCATGTATAAACTTTATCTTGGAATGCTTTTTCAAAATTACTTACAATAGTTTCATAAGAATCTTGTTTATTGAAATGAACCCAAACAATTGGATCCATAGAACAACAAACAATTGCTCCAGCAAATAATTCAGGATATTGCATCAAGAATCTCATAGTTGCTCCACCACCGCTAGAAGCACCAGTCACATAAACTCTATTTTCATCAACAATACCTTTTTTTATTAAGTTTTTAACTAATGCAGCTTGTAATGCATTATTTCTATCAATTAATTCTTGTTTTTCTGGTGAAAATGCAGTGCCATATGAATAGTTTTGATTAGAAACTTGTATCATTAAAACAGCTGTTTTATATCCTGCTTCAGGCCATGCAGTCAATCCTCTATTTTTAATAAGATTAGTTTCAATATCAATTGCATATTCTCCTCCACCATGATTCCATATAACTAAAGGAACAGGTCCATCCACGTCATCTGGAAGATATAATGCATAATCTCTAGTTATTCCTGCATATGTAAACTTTCCAATAATTGCATTATCTAAAGTATCTGTATTTAATTGAGTAACCTTTTTTGAAGTAAATGTTAATTCTGGAATAGTTTTGCATTCAACTTCCCAAGCATTACTATATGCAAATTGCTTAACTTTCATTGTAATAACATTATCTTTGATAGATAACTCAATGCCATCATCTTTGTAACAATTTGTTTCAACATTCCAAGGTTGTCCAGTTTCCATATCCACTAATGATGAGGATATATTCCCTTTAATATCAAAGTCTTCTGCTTTTAAACCTTTAATTAAAGATGCGTCATTTACAGTTATAGTAAATGCGTAAACTTCTCGATCATTAGCAGCAACTCTAGAATCTGCTACTATACTAGTGATTCTTAATTTGTTTGTTTCAGCATATGAATCTAATTTTGTACTTTCATTAGATTTACTGATTAAAGATGTTTCATTATCATGAAGTTTATTATCATTTGTTTCAAGCGCTTTGACTGGTGAAACAAATATAGACAATGCCATCATGAGACTAAGAAACAGTGCCATTCTTTTTTTCATCTTCATCCCTCCTAAAATAATTTTAGAATAGAAACATGATTTAAAATATTGAAAATATCATCTAATTAACATGAATTTCTCATCTTTTTTTTATATTCACTAGGATTCATATTATATTTTTTCTTAAATACAGTTGTGAATGATTGTAAATTAGAAAATCCATGAAGATATGCTATATCTGTTATAGTTTGATCTGTAAAAATTAAATCTCTTTTAGCATGGGTTATTCTTACATTATCAGTATATTCTTTTATAGTTATTCCAACATGTTCTTTAAAGTACTTAGATAAGTACCCATATGACCACTTAAAATGTTCAGCAATCTGAGTAATAGATATATTATCATTATAATGTTTATCAATAAAATTAGTAATATTTAAAATCTTTTGATTATCTTTTGAATTCCTTATTTTTACAGTACCCTCTCTCTTTACCAAAAGTTTATCAATCATAATATAGATTAATTCATAAATTAAAGAATATATTTTTACATTTTTATAATCTTTTTGAGATGAATATTCATTTATAATATCATATATTATTTTTATTAATTTTCTTTCTGTTTTCTTATTTGGTTGCTTAAAATAATAATTATCAATTTCAGAGAAACATTTCTTCAGAAAATTATAATTGATTTGTAATGCAAACCCCATATATTCTGATGTGCCATCTAACATTCGAGATTTATGTATATATTGACTATTTATGATGCTTATTTCTCCACCATAATTATCAAATACTTCACCTTCTATCCATATATTTGCGCCGCCAATAACTGGTAGAATAATTTCAATACTATTATGCCAATGATAACTAAAGC
This sequence comes from uncultured Erysipelotrichales bacterium, assembly GCA_910579135.1. GTDB lineage: Bacteria > Bacillota_I > Bacilli_A > Erysipelotrichales > Coprobacillaceae > MGBC113645. The sequence goes on from CAJTTM010000026.1 coordinate 30,874, forward strand.
CTTTAGTTACGTAATTTGAATAAAAATGTGTAAGTTTAATTGGTAATGAATCATCAAGCTCAACCTTTTCATATAAAATTCTTTTTGCCATCATTTCAATCTCCTAAATCACTTTAAACATAAATAAACAATCAAAATCTCAATTAACCATACTCTTTCTTACTATAAATCACATTATGAATATCCTTATCTTTGTCTTCATATTATTATGTATCAGATTAATTATAGTTCCCCTTCTGTTATTTTGTCAATACGAAAGAATTGATCTGATTCAAATACAAAAGAATAGATTATTAAATAAAAACCACGCCTAAAAAAGACGTAGTTTTCTCTGCAGCTAATAAGCCTTTGTTACCTGCTCGTGTCTAAAGGCACAGCTTTCACTTCGTTTAAGCTATCACTTTTGACTCTCACTATCCCTCAAAGGGATTTTATTTTGCTTTCTTTCTCTTCTTTTATTCCCTTTTCTTCAAACGGATCCTTATACTCTTTTACACTTAACTTATCCATTGTTATATCATGCGCTTCTTGCTCTCTTATGTATTTTGCGACTGTTGCATCATTAATCCCTACTGTACTCACATAATACCCTTCTGACTAGAAATGTCTATTTCCATATTTATACCTCAAGTTCGCATGCCTGTCAAATATCATCAATGCTGATTTTCCCTTTAGATATCCCATAAATGAAGATATACTTTTCTTTGGCAATATCATTACATGCATATGCACATAATCCGCCATTAAATGCCCTTCTATGATTTCTACTCCTTGATATCGACATAATTTCCCAACATCATTTCTTAGTTGATAATATATTACTTTTCGTCTATACTTGGGTGTGAAGACAATGTGATATTTGCACATTCACTTCGTATGTTTAACTGACTGAAGTCATAAATTCATACAAGTATGAATTTTACAAATAATTCAAAGGATGTCCATGTGTTAAATGCCCACCATCTGCTAATGACATACCTAACACTTTTTATCTCCATGTTTTAATAACGCTAAATATACTGCTGTATTAGCTTGTGCTCCTGAATGAGGTTGTACATTTGCATGTTCACATCCAAATAATCCCTTTAAACGATCTCTTGCAATATTTTCAACTTCATCTACAAATTGGCAACCCCCATAATATCTTTTTGATGGATAACCTTCAGCATATTTGTTTGTTAATACTGTTCCAGCTAATTCTAAGATTTGTTCTGAAACAAAGTTTTCAGAAGCAATTAACTCAATGTTATTCCTTTGTCTATTTAATTCTCTTTCTACACTTTCAAATATATTTGTATCTCTCATTTTTTATTTCTCCTCAAGAGCCATCATCTTTTGAATTCTTAAGTCATGTCTACCACCTTCATACTCAGTATGAAGCCAGGCATTTAAAACCTCAACCGCTAACCCTTCTCCAATAACTCTTTGTCCCATCGCAAGCATATTAGTATCATTATGAGCACGTGTAGCTTTTGCACTAAATACATCATGTACTAACGCACAACGAATACCATCTACTTTATTAGCTGTTATTGACACCCCAATTCCTGTACCACAAACAACAACGCCTCTTTCACATTCACCTCTTGCAACTGCTTTTGCAGCCTTTGAAGCATAGTCTGGATAATCACAGCTTTCTTCACTATAAGTACCATAATCAATAACTTCATACTCTTGTTTTTTCATTTCATCAATTAAAATATTTTTTAAACGGAAACCTCCATGATCGCATGCAACTGCTATTTTCACTTTAATACCTCCTCTATTTCCTTCTTTGTTATTTCTCCCTCACGTAATATATTAATTTCACTTCCAGTTAAATCAATAACCATACTTGCTTTATTACTATCAGTTCGGCCATCAACAACCAACTTAACTCTACCATCCAACTGTTCTAATACTTCTTTTGTGTTTGTTGTATTACTTTGACCAGAAATATTAGCACTTGTTACTAATAGTGGTCCTGTTCGACTGGTTAAATCTAAAACAAATTGGCTATCTGGTATTCGAATACCAATTGTATTTTTCCCATTTGTCATATAGGAATCAACACTATCTTCTTTATTAAAAATAAGAGTAATTTTACCAGGCATAAAAGAATCTATGATCTTTTGATATTGAGATTCAACAACAGCATATTTTTGAATATCTTCTTTTTTAGAAAGCATAAGTGTAATCGCTTTAGAATAATCTCTATTTTTAACTTCCATTAAGTCATCTAAAGCTTCTCTATTTCCAAATATAACCGCAACACCAAATACCGGTTTCAGTAAGAAAGGCTACTACACCACCTTCTTTTAAACATATAGATACCTTATCAACATCACTTTTATTTATAACAATAGTGTGCATAAATTCACCTCATTTTTGAACATTCTAACATAAAATATCATCTATTTATAGAGTATTATAATAATATACTTGCTTTTTTATTATTAAAATTTTTAATAAATAAAAAAACCTTATATAAAGGTCATAAAATAAGTTAGTTTATTTAAAAAAATCAAATATAAATGAATGATGTTCAATCTCCTCACTAGATTCACAATAATTCACTTTCAAAGAACCAGATAGTTCTTTACCTTGATGCTTGCCTAATTCAATTATAAATAATCCATCTACATATTTAGCAGCATATTCCTTTTGATGATCATATAAAACTTGATCAACATCATCTACTCCTTTTACCCATGATTTATAATCAATAAGTAGAGAATTTTTTACTCTATATAATTCATCAATATCTTCCTGTTTATATGAATTTGCTATAATTTTATATTTAGGTTCATTTTTTTTAGCATCCACATTAATAAATAAAGATAGAAATAAAAATACAATAATAAATTTTTTCATTAATAATCACCTCATAACCCTATTATTAACAAAAAAATAAATAATAAACATAAAAAAAAGGATTTCTTAAAGTAGAAATCCATATAGGAGGCGGCAGCTCGCTA
>CAJTTM010000027.1 GCA_910579135.1 uncultured Erysipelotrichales bacterium
CTTTGGTCATAGGGAATGTGTTAATGAAATCATTGATATCATACTAGGAAGACATCTACATATTGATGAACATCATGTTGAGCATTATATGAGCAATATCAAAGGAAGAGAAGCTCAGTTTGATATTTATGTCAAAAGTGAAAAGATGAGAATCAATGTAGAAATACAGAGAAAAGAAAAAGGAGCCAATCCTAAAAGAGGAAGATTAAATCTTAGTCTTATAGATACACAAGAAATAAAGAAAAGTTCAGAATATGAAGAAGTTCCAGAAAGCTATATCGTTTTTATGTGTGAAGGAGACTACTTTAAGAAGGAATTACCAATATATCATCTTAAACTTACGAATAAAGAAACAAAAGAAGAAGTAGATATAGGACAAGAGATGATATATGTGAATGGAGATTATCAGGATGAAGATACAGTACTAGGAAGATTAATCCATGATTTTCATTGTATTGATCCAAATGAGATGTATAGTGAAGTCTTAAAAAAATGGGTCAAATATTATAAAGAAGAAAGGAAAGGTGTGATAGAAATGTGTGAGATATGTGATCAATTAAAAGAAATGGGAAGGATTGAAGGAGAAATCATTGGTGAAAAAAGAGGTTTTACCAATGGGAAAGCTGAGGGGAAGATAGAAGGGAAAATGGATATTTTAATGAAACAATTAAAAAGGAAATTAGGCTACTTATCAGAAAATGTTATTAAAATTATGAATAGTCTTGATGAAAAGACAATTAATACTATAGCATTGAATATATTTGATATAGATAAAGAAGAGGATATTTTAAAATATATTTTGAGTTGATATAAGACATATGATATACAAGGAGAAAAAGATAATGCGTGAGGTATGTGATTGATTAAAAGAGATGGGAAGAGTTGAAGGAGAATCAAAAAAGTAAATTGAAATTGCATTAGAAATGAAGAATAGTAATGAAGATATACAAAGATTTATAGGTCTATCTATTGAATGATTGGTAATGATTTAAATAAGATTTTATTAGAAGGATTTATATATTTACTGGATTTGATGAATAATTGGTAAATGTACTTCTACTATATAACTTTGATAATAATAAAGAAAATATATTAAAGTATGTTTATTGAATTTTTAACAGATTAGTATTTAGTGTTAATAAAATGTATTTTATGAAGTGATATCTAATATAAATAGGTATTACTTTTATTGATTATATAATAAAATAAGTGTATGATAACGAGTGTTATTTTTTAAGGGGGGGGGGTTAATATGGAAAAGGATTTAACAAGTGGTAATACTTTAAAATTAATTATTTCCTTTTGTATTCCTTTGATTGGTGGCGCTATTTTCCAACAACTATATAACATTGTTGATACAATGATAGTAGGACGTTTTGTGGGTGTTAATGCTTTAGCAGCTGTTGGATCTACGGGTTCACTAAATTTCTTAGTAATAGGTTTTGCATTAGGGTTGACTGGTGGATTTGGAATACCAATTGCTCAAGCGTTTGGAGCAAAGAATCAAAAGTTAGTATTAAATACTATTATGAATGCAGTTTATTTATGTGTATTCTTTTCCGTTGTTATGACTTTATTAATGCATATAAGTACATACTCATTATTAGATATCATGAAAACTCCTAGTGATATTATGAAAGATTCATATGATTATATCATTATTATTTTTTATGGATTAACATGTACACTTGCTTATAATATGTTAGCAAGTATTTCAAGAGCATTAGGAGATAGTAAAACACCATTATTGTTTTTATTTATATCTTCAGTTTTAAATGTTGTTTTAGACTTATTTATGATTATCAACTTAAACATGGGAGTACAAGGAGCTGCGCTTGCGACTATTATTTCTCAAGGAATTTCAGCTATTCTTTGTTTAGTTTATATGCATTATAAATATACGAATTTACGTTTTGATAAAGAATCAAGAAAAATTAATAGCCTTATCATAAAGAAACTTCTAAGAATCGCTTTACCAATGGCTTTACAAAATTCAATTACAGCTGTAGGGACAGTTATATTACAATCTGCGGTTAATACATTGGGTTCGGCAAAGGTTGCAGCTATAACAGCTGGACAAAGGATACAGATGCTCTTTACTCAGCCAATGGATATGTTAGGAGCTACAATGGCTACTTTCAGTGGACAAAATTTAGGTGCTAAAAAATATGATCGTATTTTTAAAGGAATCAAAGAATCTTTGACTATGGTAGTTGTTTATGGAGTTCTAATATTATTATTTATGTTTTTCTTTGGAAAATATTTAGCTCTATTATTTGTAGATAGCAGTGAAATTGCAATTATTGCAGATACTCAAAGATTCTTGGTTATAAATAGTGTTTTCTATTTTACTTTAGGGATATTATTTGTTACTCGTAATACAATTCAAGGACTTGGAAAATCAGCCCTTACAATGTTGGCAGGACTTGCAGAATTAATAGCAAGGGCTATAGTAGCATTGTCCCTAGTTCGTTATTGGGGATTTAATGCCATCTTATTTGCAAATCCTATTGCTTGGATAGCCGCTGATATTATATTGATTCCAACAATAATTATCATTTTAAAGAAAATAAAAAAAGAATCAAAAATAGAAGGAATATAAAAAGCTCTTCACATAAGTGAGAGCTTATTTTTTTAAGGTATAAATTTTTTGAATATGACTTTAGAAGTAACTGTTTCGCCAGTGTCTTTATCAATTTCAGTTTGTGTCATTGTTAACTTTTTATTTGTATAAGTAAGATATAATACTTCATCATCTCCTGGAACAGTTAAGACATATTGATTATCAATAAATTCCCAAGTTCCGTTTGTTGACTCTTTATAACCGTCAAATGAAACAGTCATTTTAAATGTATTGTTTGCATTCATTTTAATAATGATATTAAAATCAGTTTCTAAAAAGATTGACATTTCTTGTTGAGTTATTGAAATACCATTGCTAATAACTGAACTAAATTTATAAGAACCAACTACTGATTCTTCTGAAACCTTTACAGTAATAGTTTTAGAAACACCATTCATTGTAGCGGTAATTTTAGCTGTACCAATTTTTTTGGCAGTGACCTTTCCTTTAGTAGAAACACTAACGATAGAATTATTGCTTGTTTTCCATTTTACAGTTTTGCTAGCACCATCACTTGTTGCTTTTAATATATAAGTATCTCCAACTTGCATTGCTAAAGACGTTTTATTAAGTTTAGTAGTAGGATTTTTAACAGTAATTTTACATGTATATTTCTTTCCTGCTACTTTTGCAGTGATAGTACAAGTTCCCTTCTTTTTAGCAGTGACTTTTCCTTTAGAGGAAACGGTTGCAATCTTCTTATTGTTAGATGTCCAAGTAACCTTTTTACTTGTATATAGCACTTTAAGTGTTAAAGTCTTACTTTTCACAACTGTAGCTTTTGATTTATTCATTTGAACAGGTGGATTTTTTACAGTGATTTTACATCTGTATTTTTTAGTTCCAACCTTTGCAGTGATAGTACAAGTTCCTTTCTTTTTAGCGGTGACTTTTCCTTTAGAGGAAACTGTCGCAACGTTTTTGTTACTTGAAGACCAAGTGACTTTCTTTTTAGTCCCTAATACTTTTAATGTTAAAGTTTTTCCTTTAACTATAGTTGCCTTTGTTTTATTCATTTTAACAGCTGCTTCAACTTCTGTGATGAAAGAAGTTTGATTTAGACTAGGCATAGCCGTTGTCATCATAGCTACTGTTAAAATAGCTATAAATAATTTTTTCATTTAAATTCCCCTCCTTTTTTATTTTTATAAATTATATCATATATATGTGTACTTCTTAAGAATTTAGAATAGAATTTATGATAAAAATATAAAAAATTTCTTGATTATTTTAGATAATTCTTCTATACTAGATAGAAAGTAAGAAAGGGTGAGAAAAATGGCTGTTTTTAAGAGAGTACTAAAAATGAATCAAAATTTTCTTAAATCAGCTTTTTTCTTTGTTCATTAACATATCATTTTTATTGATATGTTTTTTTATGTAAAAGGAGGAAATATTTATGCCAAAGAGAAATGATATTGATACTGTTTTAGTTATTGGTTCTGGACCTATTATTATTGGTCAAGCATGTGAATTTGATTATTCTGGAACACAAGCTTGTAAAGCGTTAAGAAGTTTAGGTTATAAAATTGTTTTAGTAAATTCTAATCCTGCAACAATTATGACTGATCCAGAAACTGCTGATGTTACATATATTGAACCATTAAATGTAGATAGATTAACACAAATTATTGAAAAAGAAAGACCTGATGCTTTGCTTCCTAACTTAGGAGGACAATCTGCATTAAATTTATGTTCAGAATTAAATAAAGAAGGTGTGTTAGATAAGTATGGTGTAAAAGTATTAGGAGTACAGGTTGATGCTATTGAAAGAGGAGAAGACCGTTTAGAATTCAAAAAAGAAATGGATTTATTAGGTATTGAAATGGCAAAGAGTGAAATTGCTAATACTGTTGAAGAAGCTTTAAGAATCGCTGATGATTTAGGTTATCCAGTTGTTGTAAGACCTGCTTATACAATGGGAGGTGCTGGAGGAGGACTTGTTTATAACGTTGAAGAGTTAAAAACAGTTGTCTCTAGAGGTTTACAAGCAAGTTTAGTTCACCAATGCTTAATTGAAGAATCAATTTTAGGTTGGGAAGAATTAGAAGTTGAAGTTGTAAGAGATGCTAAAAACAATATGATTACTGTATGTTTTATTGAAAATATTGATCCAATGGGAGTTCATACAGGAGATTCATTCTGTAGTGCACCAATGCTTACAGTAAGTCAAGATGTTCAAGATAGGTTAAAAGAACAAGCGTTTAAGATTGTAGAGGGTGTACAAGTTGTAGGGGGTACGAATGTACAATTTGCTCATGATCCAGTTAGCGATAGAATTGTTGTTATTGAAATTAATCCAAGAACATCTCGTTCTAGTGCATTAGCTTCAAAAGCTACAGGGTTCCCAATTGCTTTGGTTTCTGCAATGTTAGCTGCAGGTTTAACATTAGATGAAATTGAATGTGGTAAATATGGAACTTTAGATAAATATGTACCTGATGGAGATTATGTTGTTATTAAGTTTGCTAGATGGGCGTTTGAAAAATTCAAAGGTGCAGAAGATAAATTAGGAACACAAATGAAGGCTGTTGGAGAGGTTATGAGTATTGGTAAGACTTATAAAGAAGCTTTCCAAAAGGCTATTAGATCTCTTGAAACTGGTCGTTATGGATTAGGATATGCGAAGAACTTTAATGGGTTATCTAAGGAAGAGTTATTACAATTATTGGTTAATCCTACAAGTGAAAGACAATTTATTATGTATGAGGCACTAAGAAAAGGTGCTAGTGTGGATGAATTATATGATTTAACTAAAATTAAAAAGTATTTCATTGAACAAATGAAAGAATTAGTTGAAGAAGAAGAAACAATTAAATCATATAAGGGTAAAGATTTACCAGCAGATGTTTTAAAACAAGCAAAATTAGATGGATTTAGTGATAAGTATTTAAGCCAAGTTTTGGCTATTGATGAAAGTGTAATTAGAAATAAAAGACTTGAAAATGGTATTGAACAAGCCTGGCAGCCAGTTCATGTAAGTGGTACTAAGGATAATGCTTATTATTATTCAACTTATAATGATAAAGACAGAGATACAGTAAGTGATAAGAAGAAAATCATGATTTTAGGTGGAGGGCCAAATAGAATTGGTCAAGGTATTGAATTTGATTATTGTTGTGTTCATGCTTCTCTTGCTTTAAAAAAATTGGGATTTGAAACAATTATTGTTAACTGTAACCCAGAAACAGTTTCTACTGATTATGATACATCTGATAAATTATATTTTGAACCATTAACATTAGAAGACGTATTAAGTATTTATAATAAAGAAAAACCATTAGGAGTGATTGCTCAATTTGGTGGACAAACACCTCTTAACTTAGCTTCTCAATTAAAAGAAAATGGAGTTAATATTTTAGGAACAACTCCTGAAACAATTGATGAAGCTGAAGATAGAGATTTATTTAATGCGATGATGGAAAAATTAGAAATTCCAATGCCTGAATCAGGAATGGCTATTAATGTAGAAGAAGCATTAGAAATTGCGAAAAGAATACATTACCCATTAATGGTAAGACCATCTTATGTATTAGGTGGAAGAGGTATGGAAGTTGTTTATGATGATGAAGGATTAGAACAATATATGGCAGCTGCTGTAGGTGTGACTCCTGATAGACCAATCTTAATTGATAGATTCTTAAGTAATGCAATGGAATGTGAAGCTGATGCAATTAGTGATGGAACAAATGTATTTGTACCTGCAGTTATGCAACATATCGAACTTGCTGGTATCCATTCTGGAGATTCTGCTTGTATGCTTCCATCAAAAGATATTCCAATGCGTCATTTAGAAACAATCAAAGAATACACTAAGAAGATTGCAAAAGAAATGAATGTTCGTGGTTTAATGAATATGCAATATGCAATTGCAGATGATAAAGTATATGTATTAGAAGCAAATCCAAGAGCATCTAGAACAGTACCATTGGTCTCTAAGGTATGTAATGTTAATATGGTAAAGATTGCGACAGATATTGTGACATTAGAATTAACTGGTAGGGAATCACCAGTACCAAGTTTAAAAGAAAAGAAAATTCCACATGTTGGTGTTAAGGAAGCTGTATTCCCATTCAATATGTTCCCAGAAGTTGATCCAATCTTAGGACCTGAAATGAGATCTACAGGTGAAGTATTAGGATTAAGTGCAACATTTGGTGGAGGATATTATAAGGCTCAAGAAGGAGCACAAACAATTCTTCCAACAAGTGGTAAAGTATTATTAAGTGTTAATGATATGGATAAGGAACAACTTCCTGAACTTGCAAAAGGATATTATAATGCAGGATTTGAATTAGTAGCAACTGGACAAACATATGAAATGATCCAAGAGCATAACATTCCAGTTACTAAGATTAAGAAGATTTATGAAGGTAGACCTAATATCAATGATGCTCTTACAAATGGTGAATTAGTAATGATTATTAATACTCCAAGTGGAAAACAAAGTGCTCATGATGATAGTTATATTAGAAAGTCTGCTATTAAGATGAAGATTCCATATGTAACTAATATTGCTGCTGCGAAAGCATCATTAGAAGGTATTATGGAAATGAAGATTCATGGTAGCCATAAAGTAAAATCTTTACAAGAATATCATAGTGAAATTAAATAAGATGTGGCGTAATGCTACATCTTTTTATATGCTTTTATTAAGGAGGGTGATTCAAGTGGGGTTGAGTCAATATTTAAGTTATTTATTAAGACATCATCCAGAAAGTATAGGTTTAAATATGAATGAACATGGATATGTATTAGTCAAACAATTGATTGATAATATCAATAAAAAAGCAAAGTATACAATCAATAAAAATTTATTAGATGATATTGTGAGAAAAGATAATGAACAAAGATATAAATATAGTGAAGATGGATTATATATTAAAGCATGCCAAAGACATAGTATGTCATGTGTAACTCCAGAATTAATATATATCACTCCTCCTGATATTTTATATCATGGGATAACTTCATCTGCATATAAGAAAATCTTAAAATCAGGATACATTAGTAAAATGAAAAGACATGCAGTGCATACTCAACAAGATATCAATAAAGCATGGCTTTCTGCAATACGATGGTATTTAACTCCTATTGTTTTAGAAATAGATGCAAAAGCAATGGTAAATGATGGTTATCTGTTTGGAGTTTCTGATAATAATGTTTGGTGTGTTGATCAAGTTCTGGTACAATACATTAGAAATGTTATATATGAAGATTAAATAACATAATGATAAAGTATATATCGTGTTTATAATTTATTTTACAAATAATAAAAAATTATTAAAAAACTCTTGAATAATGACTTTATTTCTACTATACTATACAAAAAGTAGAAAGGAATGAGGAAGTATGGTGTTTTGTTTTGATTGTATTTTATTAAAATTGGAACTAAAGGACTCTTTTTCTCATTTTTTATATTTAAGTTAAACATATCACTTTTTATTGATATGTTTTTTTATGGGAGGTCATTATGAAAGCGTATTTGATTTTAGAAGATGGTCATGTTTTTGAAGGTGAACATTTTGGTGCAGAAAAAGAAATCATTAGTGAGTTTGTTTTTAATACATCTATGACTGGGTATTTGGAGGTATTAACTGATCCTTCATATGCAGGTCAAAGTGTTGTTATGACATATCCATTAATAGGAAATTATGGAGTATGTTTAGATGATCAAGAATCAGTCGAACCATTTGTTTCTGGATTTGTTGTAAATGAACTTGCTAGACTTGGAAGTCATTTTAGAAAAGATATTGATTTAGAAGATTATTTAATTGAACATGATATTCCAGGTATTCAAGGAATTGATACAAGATTTTTAACAAAGCTAATTAGAAATCAAGGTTGTATGAATGGAATGATTACAACACATCAATATGAGATTAAAGATATTATTGATAAAATTAAAGTTTTTAGAGTAAGTAATGTTGTCGATCAAACAACTTGTGATAAACCTTATACTTTAGGGAGTGGTAATATACATATTGCTTTATATGATTTTGGTGCTAAACGTAATATCGCAAGAGAGCTTGTAAAAAGAGGGTGTGAAGTGACAGTGTTTCCAGCTCATACAAAAGCAAGTGAAATTATTGATAAATATGATGGTGTGATGTTATCTAATGGACCAGGAGATCCAAGTGAATGTCAAGATATTATAGAAGAACTTAAGATATTATCAAGTACAAATATGCCTGTTTTTGCGATTTGTTTAGGACATCAATTAATGGCGTTGGCACATGGAGTGAAAACTGAAAAGATGAAATATGGACATCATGGAGCTAATCATCCTGTTAAAGATTTAGATACTGATAGGGTTTATATATCAACTCAAAATCATAATTATGTGATTAAAGAAGATTCTATTGATAAAAATCTAATTCAAGTTTGGTTTAAAAATGTAAATGATGGAACAGTAGAAGGTTTAAAATATATTAATAAAAATATTAAAACAGTGCAATTTCATCCAGAAGCATGTTCTGGTCCATTAGATACAAGTTATTTATTTGATGAGTTTTTAAAAATGATTGGAGGAAAAAACAATGGCTAGGGATTTAAGTATAAAGAAAGTATTAGTTATTGGTTCGGGGCCAATCATTATTGGACAGGCTGCTGAGTTTGATTATGCAGGGACTCAAGCTTGTAGAGCTTTAAAAGAAGAGGGAATAGAAGTTGTTTTGATTAATTCTAATCCTGCAACAATCATGACCGATAAGGATATAGCTGATAAGGTTTATATAGAACCATTAGAGGTTTCGGTTGTAAAAGAATTAATAAAAAAAGAAAAGCCAGATAGTATTTTACCGACTTTAGGTGGACAAAATGCTTTAAATATCGCAATGGCTCTAGCTGATGAAGGATTTTTAAAAGAACAACATGTTAGAACAATAGGAACTTCAACAGATACAATAAAACTTGCAGAAGATAGATTAGAATTTAAAACATTGATGGAAAATATCAATGAACCTTGTGCTGCATCAATTGTTGTTAATCATGTTGATGAGGCATTAGATTTTGCAGAAAAAATTGGTTATCCAGTTGTTGTAAGACCTGCTTATACATTAGGTGGTACTGGTGGAGGTATTGCAAATAATAAAGGTGAATTACATGATATTTGTTCTAATGGTTTACGTTTATCTAGAGTTTCACAATGTTTAATAGAAAGATGTATTGCAGGATGGAAAGAAATTGAATATGAAGTAATGAGAGATGGACATGGAAATTGTATCAGTGTATGTAATATGGAAAACTTAGATCCAGTTGGTGTTCATACAGGTGATAGTATTGTTGTTGCTCCTAGTCAAACTTTATCTGATAAAGAATATCAAATGTTAAGGAGTTCAGCTCTTCATATTATTACTGCATTAGATATTAAAGGAGGATGTAATGTACAATTTGCATTAAATCCTAATAGTTTTGAATATTGTGTAATTGAAGTCAATCCACGTGTATCACGTTCTTCTGCATTGGCTTCTAAAGCAACAGGATATCCAATTGCGAAATTAGCTGCTAAAATTGCATTAGGATATACTTTGGATGAAATTATCAATGTAGTTACGGGGAAGACATACGCTTCATATGAACCGACATTAGATTATATAGTTTGTAAAATACCAAAATGGCCTTTTGATAAATTTGTAGATGCGTCTAGAAAACTAGGGACACAAATGAAAGCGACTGGGGAGGTTATGAGTATTTGTAATAATTTTGAAGGTGCTTTAATGAAAGCTCTTCGTTCATTGGAACAAAATATTTATGATTTGCATATTCAAGAAGTAGATGATTTATCTAAAGAACAATTAAGGGAAAAGCTAAAAGATATTGATGATCATCGTATCTTTGTTGTTGCAGAAAGTTTAAGAAGAGAAATAAGCATAGAAGAAATTCATGAACTAACCAAAATTGATGTATGGTTTATAGATAAAATAAAACATCTTGTAGAAGTAGAAAAAAGAATAAAAAAAGAAGAACTTACAATAGATTTGTTGAAACTTGCGAAAAGATTAGAATTTCCAGATAGAGTGATTGCTAAGTATATAAATCAACCAGAAGAAAAAATACATCAGCTAAGAAAACAAAACAATATTTTAGCAGTTTACAAAACAGTTGATACATGTGCAGCAGAGTTTGATGCTTCAACTCCTTATTATTATTCTATTCATGGTGGATATAATGAAATTGATATTCAAAATAATAGAAAGAAGATTATGGTTCTAGGTTCTGGACCTATTCGTATTGGACAAGGTATTGAATTTGATTATTGTTCAGTACATTGTGTATGGGCATTAAAAAAGAAGGGTTATGATACTATTATTGTTAATAATAATCCAGAAACAGTTTCTACAGATTTTGATATAGCTGATAGATTATACTTTGAGCCACTTACAAAAGAAGATGTTGAAAATATTGTAGATATAGAAAAGCCAGATGGTGCTATTGTGCAATTTGGAGGACAAACTGCCATTAAATTAACAAAAGCATTAATGGAAATGGGTGTAAAGATTTTAGGGACATCTGCAGATGATGTTGATGCAGCAGAAGATAGAGAAAGATTTGATGAAATTCTTGAAAAATGTCATATTGATAGACCAAGAGGTTCAACTGTTTTTACAAGTGAAGAAGCTATTAAAGTTGCGAATGAATTAGGATATCCAGTTCTAGTCAGACCATCTTATGTATTAGGGGGTGCTGGTATGGAAATAGCATTAAATGATGGTGATATCAAGAAATTTATGAAGATTATTAATAGACAATACCAAGAACATCCTATTTTAATTGATAAATATTTATCAGGAAAAGAAGTGGAAGTTGATGCAATATGTGATTGTGATGGTGTATTAATACCAGGAATCATGGAACATATCGAAAGGGCTGGAGTGCATAGTGGTGATAGTATTTCTGTATATCCACCACAAAAAATTAAATCAAAGATAAAAGAAGTTATTGTAGATTACACAAAAAGATTAGCAAAAGCTTTACATGTTATAGGGTTAATTAATATTCAATTTATTGTTTATGAGGATCAAGTTTATGTTATCGAAGTCAATCCGCGTTCTTCTAGAACAATTCCATATATTTCTAAGGTTACTGATATTCCTATTGTCGATGTTGCAACTCATGTTATTATGGGAGAGTCTATAAAACAACAAGGATATGAATATGGGCTAGCGAAAGAAAAGGAAACGATTGCAGTGAAAATGCCTGTTTTCTCTTTTGAAAAAATTAAGGGAGCAGAGATTTCTTTGGGGCCTGAAATGAAATCAACAGGTGAAGTATTAGGGATTTCTAAGAATTTTGATGAAGCAATTTATAAGGCATTTATGGGGACTGGAATTCACTTACCTAAGAAAAAGAATGTTATTTGTACAATTAAAGATAGTTCTAAGGAAGAATTTTTACCAATCGCAAAACAATATTACATGTTTGGATATGATTTATATTCAACAAAAGGAACATATAAATATTTAAAAGAACATGGCGTACCTGTTCATTTGGTAAATAGAATTAATGAAAAGAAAAATACGCTATTTGATTTAATGTTATCAGATACAATTGATTTAGTTATTGATATCCCAACAAGAAATAGTAACTTGAAAGACGGTTTTTTAATTCGAAGATTTGCGGTTGAAGCAGGTATTCCTATTTATACATCATTAGATACTGCTCAAGCCTTAATCAATTGCTTAGAGAAAAAACATAGTAAAAAAGTATCACTTATTGATATAACCAAATTATAATCTCCTTTTAGGAGATTTTTTTTACAAAAAAATGAGATAAATTGACAAGAATAGAGAAACTAAAGTATAATATAAAAGATTCGATATAAACGCTTTGGGATATTAGTTTTTAAATAAAGTAAGAAGGAGGAAAAGGAATGAAAAGAATGAAGAAGATGAATCGATGGATTTCTGTTTTCTTATGCTTTGCATTATTAATGGGAATGATAACATTGGTTAATCAAGGAATTCATGCTGCTGGAGGAACTGCCCTTGGAAATACTGGTTTTGTAGTCCAAGGTGGTAAAGAAGGCGAAGATTATAGTATTGATGAAAGTACGAAAATGGTAATGATCTTAAGTGGTAAGGGTCTTACTTTTTCTGGGACATCTAGTATTTATGGGATTAGAGTAAAACCAGGAGTAAAGGCAGATATTACATTAGATAATGTTACAATTACAGCGCCATTACCAATTGATGTTGCGACAAATTTAACTGGAACTGCAGATGGCTCAGTTGCGACAAAGGGTGAAGATATACTTCCTGAAAATAGAACTTATCTTCATTTAACATTAGCTGATGGTAGTACAAATAAATTAGAAGCTGGAGATTTATTCCCTGCGCTTCACTGTGGTGAAGGTTCTATTTTAGTAATTGATGATGGAGTACGTAATGTAGATTCAAATGGAAATGCATTGACACCTGTGCAAGGTCGTGTACCAAAAACATGTGTTTTAGAAAATGGAACAAAAGTTAATGAGGGAGATCCATTATATGTTATGGAAAGTAAAAATCCAGGTAAATTATTTGCATATGGTGGAAAATCATGTGCAGGTATAGGAAGTGGTATCTGGGAAAATGCAGGAGATATGACTTTTAATGGTGGATATATTGAAGCTTATGCATATGATAAAGCTGTTACAAGTACAAGTAGAGATTATGATGGAACTGGTGCAGGTATTGGAAGTTCTATGGCAGGAGGATGTACTGTGATGACTTTCAATGGTGGAACAATTGTTGCGACAGGCTCTTATCATGGTGCAGGAGTTGGAACTGGCTTAAGTTCATCATGGGGACCAAACTGGGATAGAGATCCAATGGTAGGAACTATACAGTCTAGAGAAACATATCGTAATACAATTCCTAGAGATATTTATATTAATGGTGGGAATTTAACTGCTAAAGGATTTGAACATGGTAATGCTTTTGGGGCGGGTTGTGCCCCTGGTTCAAATACAGGACATAAATTTGTTATTACTGGAGGAAATTTAACACCTATTACAAGTATGACAAGTGATATTGGTGGAACAGGTACAGATATTATTGTAACTGGTGGTTCTTTCAATACGTCTAAATTTTCTGGAACAGTTACAGATGGTAAAGGGACAGAATTAACGATGGTTAAAATTGATATGAGTGTTTATCCAGAATTTAAAGACAAACGTATCAAAGGTCTTAATGTATTAATTGATGGTAAACCATTATCACCAGAGTATGGTCTTCCTAATAATATTGATGCAGGTAATATGGTTTATTTTTGGCTTCCTAAGAGTGTTCAAGGAAGTGATATAGAAATTGAAAATTTAGTTGTTGTTGATGAGAGTGGTAAAGAATGGAACAGTGAATATAGTTATACTCTTCCAAACTTTAGTCCTTCTCAGCCTCTTGCAAAACAATATATAGATTTTGTTTTACCAAGAGAGGACATGAGTGATGAACTTGCGGGACTTTTAATTAAGCAATACGATGGTCTAGATATTGGTGGAGATGAAATGAAAAATGAATTTGCAGAATTGAAAATTTCAGCTCGTAAACCAGATGGGAAGTATCTTAATGATGTTAATCATTTAACAGTATCTCATCAAAAATTATTGGATAAAGATGGAAATGAAGTTAGTGAAGAGGTAAAAGAAGGTTCAATAAAAGAGGTAGGAAGCTATCAAATTATTTTGACATCAGATGAATATGCTAAAGAACCAACATTCCAAGTTCAATATTGGGGACATAAAGTTCGCATGGCAGCTCGTATTGATCCAGCAGATAGTGTTATCAAAGATTTTACATATAAACTTAATGAGGGCGATGGTAAAGTTAAAAGTGTAACATTTAATGCTATAGTTAGACCTACTGATGAGATGGCAAAAACATGTGCCTCACCAGATGGGAAAATTCAATTTTACGCTAATGGAGTTGCGATAGGAGAACCTGTAGAATTAACTCCTCAAAGTGATACAAAAGATGGTTATCATTATAGTTCAGTAACATATAATTGGGAAGTTGAGGGTATACAAATCCCATATATTGAAGGAGATAAAGTTCAATTTACCGCTAAATATTATAATGGAACTAATTATAATGCTTGTGAAGAAAAGGGGACAACTTTTGATAATCCAGTTCCTGGATTACCAACTGCAAGACCACCAAAAGTGGAAATTATTCCTACAAATCCTACAAAACCAGTAAAACCATTAAATCCAAAAGATCCAATGGAAAATAAACCAGGTGAAAATCCTGGGGATATCAATACACTTCATCAAAAAGCTGATGATTTTGTTATGGTAACAGTAACAAATGATACTTTAGATAAAACAGGTGTAGAGAAATTTATTAAGGATAGATATAAGATTACTAGTCAAGTAGCTGGAACGGATGTAGAATTCGAATCTATCCAAGTTAAGGATAAAGATGGTAAGATAGTAGATACAATAGATCGTAGTCAAGCTGGAGAATATTATATTACTACAGTTGTTAAAGATAGTTTAGGAAATACAACAACAGTTAATCTAGATTATTTAATAACACAACCTCCTATTATATCAGTAAAACCAGATGAAGGTGGAAAACCAACACCTATAAATCCTAATAATCCACCAATCTTCAATGATGAAGATGGTACATATCATAATACTGTAAATGATACATATAAACGTGGTGCTGAAAATAAACAATTGAGCCAAAAAGAAGTTGAAGAATGGATAGATTCTCGTTATCAATTTGATAATAGTTTTATGTCTTTAGTAACTATAAAAGATAAAGATGGTAATAAAGTATCAAGTATAGATTTATCTAAAACAGGAAATTACATCATTGAAACTGTTGTGACAGATAAATATGGAAATACGACAACTGTAAATACAGATTATCAGATCATAGCTGCTCCTAATGTTTCTATTAAACCAACAGATCCAGATAATGATACAATAATTCCATTATCTCCTGATGGAAAAGATATTATAGATAAAGACGGACATGCTCATCGTGAATATAGTGATAAAATTACTGATACAGTTGAAGATAAAATATTAAGTAAAGATGATATTGATCAAATGATATTAGATCGTTATCAAACGCCAGATGGAACTAAAGTGACTGTAAAGGTATTTGATAAAGATAAAAAAGAGATTAATCAAATAGACAAGAGTCAACCTAATGAATATTCTATAGAAGTTACTGTAGAAGATGACAAAGGAAATACTTCTACTATTTATCTTGATTATGTATTAGAATCTATACCAGACATTAATATTGATGTTGATGGAGACGGAAAGCCAGATATCAATATTGATACTGATGGAGATGGGAAACCAGATATCAATATTGATACTGATGGAGATAAAAAGCCAGATCTTAATATTGATACAAATGGAGATGGAAAGCCAGATCTTAATATTGACATTAATGGAGATGGGAAACCAGATATTAACATTGATACAAATGGAGATGGGAAAGCAGATCTTAATGTTGATATCAACGGTGATAATAAACCAGATCTTAATATTGATACTGATGGTGATGGTATTGCTGATAAGAATATAGATAAAGATGGTGATGGAAAAGTAGATGTAGATATTCAAGGTGAAGATGTTAAAAATGATAAGAAAGTTAAAACTGGAGATAATACTTCTATAATAGGGTTTGCAGTACTTGCTGCATCATCGTTGTTTATGATTATTTTGTTACTTTCGTATAAAAGAAGAGTAATAAAATAAAATTTTAAAAATTCTGATTATCTTTTAAAGGTAATCAGTTTTTTGTAATATGAAATAGTAGTTTTGTGTCACTTATAATTGTCTTTATAGTTGTTTTAAAATTTGTTATAATGATATTATCTTAAATGAAGAAAGGAAATTGATATGATAGTATATGTAGTGATTGCTATTGTTATATTACTTATTTTATTTGTAATATCTCAATATAATGGTTTAGTAAAAGCAAGAAATAGAGTGAAAACAAACTGGGCTCAAATAGATGTTCAATTGAAGAAAAGAGCGGATTTGATACCTAATTTAGTGGAAACTGTAAAAGGTTATGCAAAACATGAAAGTTCAACTATGGAAGCTGTTATAAAGGCAAGAAATAGTTATGTTAGTGCTGATAGTATTGATGGTAAGATGGAAGCATCAAATCAAATTACTGGAGCATTGAGTCATTTGTTTGCTTTAAGTGAATCTTATCCAGATTTAAAAGCAAATACGAATTTTATGGCATTGCAAGATGAGTTGATGAATTTAGAAGATAAAATTGCTTATTCAAGACAATTTTATAATGACACTGTTTATTCATATATGAATAAATTAGAGATGTTCCCATCAAGTATAATTGCTTCAATTTTTAATTTTGAACCTTATGGTTATTTTGAAGTCGATGAAGAAGATAAGAAAAATGTTCAAGTTAAATTTTAAGAAAGTTATTTTAGTCTTATTTTTAAGTTTCTTATTAATAACTCCAGTACCCACAAAGGCACAGTCAACTGAAATTCATAAAATGACAATCTATACAACCTTAAAGGATAATGGAGATGCTCATATTAAAGAAATATGGCAAATGGATGTTCATGAAGGAACAGAAGTTTATAAAGTCATGAAAAAAATGAAAGATAAAAAGATTCAAAACTTAAAAGTAAGTGATGAAAAAGGGACTCAATATGAAAATATTGGAGCCTGGGATGTTGATGCCTCTAGAGAAGAAAAAAGAAATAAATGTGGATTGGTTAAAGATGGGGATTCATATGAGTTGTGTTTTGGAATAGGGGATTATGGTCAAAGAACGTATACGTTTGAATATGATGTAACGCATTTTGTAGAGCAATTTGAAAATGATCAAGGCTTTAATTTTGCTTTTTTTAGTCAGTTGAAATTGGATATTGATGAAGTTAAAATAACGATTGAATCACCAACACATAAGTTTAATAAGAATAATAGTTCTATTTTTGCTTATGGATATGAAGGTTATGTTGTTTTTAACAATGGTAGAGTTGTCATGGGTAATGATACACCTTTAGAGAATGGTTCTAATAAGATGCAAATTTTAATGCGTATTAATAATGGAACATTTTCCAATTTGAGTAAAACAAATAGAACTTTTGATGATATTTTAGAAGAAGCTAATGAAGGCAGTGATTATGATGATGAAGATGGTGTTACATTGTTTGAGGTTCTTTTCATTGTTTTTGTTGTAGTTATGGGATTTGCAATTATTATTATTGGAATTGCAATTTATCATTATCTTCATAAAACAAAAGAATATTTTGAAAGTGGCGAAGAGTTTAAAGCTCCTAAAGATGTTAATATGTTTAGGGATATACCATGCAATGGAGATCTGCTTCGATTCTATGCTTTGGCACGTAAGATTGGATTGGTTCAAGATATTGATCAAGGTGGATTAATAGGTGCAATTCTTTTGAAATGGGTAAAAGATGGTTATGTTGTTTTTGAAAAGAGAAAAGAAAAACGTATGATATTCTTTAATAAAGATGGTTTCTCTATTGATTTAAGTGGTGAAATTCTCACAGATAGCATTTATGAAGAGAGACTACTTAATTATCTTAAAAGAGCTGCTGGAAGTAATATCGCATTAGAAACAGGCGAGTTTGAAAAGTGGTGTTCTAATCATTATTCGAGTATTGAATCGTGGTTTACAAGTATTGAAAACAATGAACGAAAAATAATGAAACAAAAACGTGATATGTGGGGTGAAAAAGCAACAAGAAAATTCTTGTGTTTCACTGGACAATGTCGAAATATTATATATTCATATAAAGTTAAAGAAGAAATAGAACAAATTGTAGGATTTAAGTTATTCTTAGAGGAAATGAGTTCTATAGATGAAAAAGAGGTCATGGAAGTTAAGCTTTGGGAGGATTATTTAATCTTTGCGAGTGTATTAGGACTTGCAGATAAGGTTGAAAAACAATTAGGAAATCTTTATCCGCAGTTCGTAGATGAATCTAATATTGATATCTTCTATACATCTATGATGATTAGGAATTTTTCTAATAGAGGAATTCATGCTGCTCATGCTGCTCATGCTGCTGAAAGTGGAGACGGTGGAAGTAGTTCGTTTGGAGGCGGAGGCTCAAGCTTCTCTGGTGGAGGCGGAGGCGGAGTCCGTTAGTATATGTAAAAAGCAGACTAGGTCTGCTTTTTTGGTAGTCTAACAATAGTTTTAAATAAATCACCATCAATTTCTATTTTTAATGATCCTTGTTGTATTTCACAAAAACTTTTTGTGATTGCAAGTCCTAAACCTGAACCAGCAGTATTTCTAGATTTGTCACCTCTTACAAACCTTTCTATAACTTCATCTCCTGTAAAGTTCATTTCTTCTTTTGAAATGTTTTTCATGATAATCACAACATCTTCTTTATCTTCTTCTACATCAATATAAAATCTTGTATAAGACATAGTATATTTAGCGGCATTTGTTAATAAATTTTCAATAATTCTATATGTTTTAAAGCTATCTAAGGACATCATACATTTTTGAGAAAAGAAGTTTTCTTTTATGATTATATGGTTTTCTTTAAAAAGATTATCACATTCAAATATTGTTTGTTTTATTAATGAAAAAATATCTATATTTTCAAAATGAAGTTGTATATTTCCACTATTCGCTTTACTAATTTCAAATAAATCTTCAATAAGTCTTTTTAATTTTAAAGAACTTCGATCTAAAATTTGAATATACTCTTGTTTATTTTCGTTACTAATATCTTGGTTTTTTAATAAATCAATATAAGTGATCATGGAAGTTAAAGGTGTTTTTAAATCATGAGAAACATTTGTTATGAGTTCAGTTTTCATTTTTTCAGACTTGATTTCTTTATTTAAAGCTGTTTTAAAACCATTTTTAATATGAGTAAGTTCTTCATTTAAATCCTTAAAATAATGTAAATCTAGCTCTGTATCAATATCAAATTCTCCTTGTGATAAACATTCAACAATATTCATAATTGCATCGTATTCATCAAAGTAGTTTGAAAGAAGAGCATACATATATTTATAAATCAATAAACCAATAACAATTAATATGATTAAAAAGAATTTTGATTGTAATAAACTATAAACAATAATACTTCCTATAATCATTAAAATAAAAGAAAGTAGAGTTAAATACAAAGAAAATTTAGTTTTTTGATCCATAGATGAATATCTTTTATCAAATACAATCAATTGTGATTGATTGTATTTTTTATCCTCTAAGAAATATTGAGTATGGTTTAAGAAATATTTAATATATGCAGTTAATATTTGAACAATATAAAATATTAAAGCGATATTAAGAAAAAGAAGAATAAAATTATTTTCTGAGTAATAAACACTATCTAAAGAAGATGTAAACGAATAATATAAAGCTGTAAAAATGATTAAACCTATAAAGATAGTGAGAATAGGTTTGGTTTTCTTGAGTTTCTCAAATGTATAAATATTATAAGAAGAAAATAGACTTATAAAAATCATTATAATAATAAATACATTTAAAGATTGAATACTATAAGAACTAAAAATATCTATTGGTCTAAGATTAGCATAAGAAAAAGCTGATTTATCAAGATTTAGTCCACGCATTGCATAAATGATTTTTACATTTTTAGGGTTATGAATTGACTCCTGGCTCATTGTTTCACCAAGAGTTTCTACAAAGGAAAATAAATAAGTTGAATTATAATAATTAATTGTATCTTCCCAAACAAAATTATTGATATTTGATGAAGATGAATATGAAACATTTCCTTCTTTGTCATAATCAAAAATAATATAAAATAAATTATTGTTTTTTAAATATTCTTGAGAATTATAAAAATTTTCTTGGTTTGTGATTGTATGATGAGAAGAATCTTCAATATAATAATCAATGTTATTATCCTTTAATAATGGTGATGAATCTTTAAAGAAATCAATTTCTTGTAATTGTTCATTAGTTATACCTTCAGGGAGGAAATCCTTTAAATAATCTTTATTTTTAGTTTTTTGATTAAGTTTCATTGCAAGCTCTAAATTGGCTTGAGGAATAGAATCTTGTAGCCACTCATAATGATTTTCTTTTAATTTATTAGAGACAACAAGTGATAATGTAATCGCTAAAGTTATATAGATAAAAATATAAATATTTTTGTGTATAAACAATTTTTTCATAGTTTTCTCCTATTGTTTTTCTATTTTGTATCCAATACCCCATACAACTTTTAAATATTTTGGGTTCTTTGGATCGAGTTCGATTTTTTCACGTAAATTTCTAATATGAACCATAACAGTATCAGTATTAATAGCGTCCTCCTTCCATACACTCTCATAAATATTCTCTGCTGAAAAAACTTTCCCAGGATTAGCCATCATTAATTCTAGTATTTTATATTCCTTTGGAGTTACCTTTACAACATTACCATCAACATGAACTTGTTTAGAATCTAAATTTAATTCCAAGCCACCTATCAAATATGTATGATTAGTTTGTTGATTCACTAAGTTTAAATATTTGTTATATCTTCTAAGTTGTGAAGAAACTCTAGCAAGTAATTCCAAAGGGACAAAAGGTTTTGTGATATAATCATCAGCCCCTAAATTTAATCCAGTGATTTTATCAATATCTTCAGATTTTGCAGATAACATAATAATAGGGAAATCATATTTTTCTCTAATCTTTAAAGTTAATTCTATGCCATCCATAATAGGCATCATAATATCAATGATTGCAAGATGAATTTCATGACTTTGTATAATATCTAATCCTTCTTTACCATTATATGCTTTATAGACTTTATAACCTTGATTATTTAAATATATTTCTAAAGCATCATTAATTTCCTTTTCATCCTCAACTATAATAATTTTATACATTATTGACTTCCCCTTTCGTTATTTATTGTATATTGTGATTTATAAAAATTATATCATAAAAAACGAAAGATTTTCTAAAGATTCCTATTTATCAATCTTTGATGAAATGAATATAGAATATATATAAGAGTACAAAGAATCATAACAATAAAAGATAATTGATAATCTTGAAATAAAAATACTTTTTGACAAAAAATTTGAGAGATAAATAAAGGCAGTGATGCAAAATTTATTATTAAAGCTATAACAGGTAAAGAAACATTATATAAAGAAAGAAAAATAAGTATAAAACCATGATAGGGGATAGGAATAAAATAAATAATAAATATGAA
This sequence comes from uncultured Erysipelotrichales bacterium, assembly GCA_910579135.1. Classification (GTDB taxonomy): domain Bacteria; phylum Bacillota_I; class Bacilli_A; order Erysipelotrichales; family Coprobacillaceae; genus MGBC113645. The sequence continues at coordinate 21,785 of CAJTTM010000027.1, forward strand.
AATATAGATTATTATAGTATCTTTTATTTTTAAAGGAGTAAAATGAGTTCTTATATAATAACTTATACCTATATCAGTTATTGTTCTTAGAAAAATATGAAAGAAAAAAGCAAAAAGAGGATGAAAATATAATGTGCTTATATAATGGATAGCTACATTTTGATTGGTGTTATAAAAATCTTGAAAAGCAGTAGCGATAATAAAGTTATGAAAAGGGAATTGGAAAATACATAATATAACTATAAAAATAAATATAAAACTTTTTGATTCTTTCGTATCTCATCGCTCCTTGAAAGTATTATATTCAAGAAAACAAAAAAATAATGAGATAGAAAACAAAAGAATTTCTAAAAAAAAGAAAAGATTATCTCTTTTCTTCTAAATAATAAGTTGCTTCCATATCTGAAACAGATAATGCAAAGGCAAGGGGAAACATTTCAAAGGCACTTCCAACGTTTCTAGCATCTTCATTACCTGCAAATCCCATATGATAACGAATGGCGAACGCTTCTTCTCTTGTTAATCTCATATAACCACTAATCATATAGACGCTCTTTTCACCATGACCATAAGGCATAGAATCATCGAATTCATAAAAAGGAACTTGTATCCATTGACCATTTTCATCTTTTTTATTTCTTGTACTGACTTTATAACAATTAATTTTGCATATATCATGAAGCAAAGCGACAATTGCGATTGACTCCTCGCTATAATGCCAATCATATTCATTTGTAACTCTATTGCGGCTTAAATAGTCCTTTAAACAATCATAAACATTTAAACTATGTTCAACTAAACCTCCTTCAAAATTGCCATGAAAACGAGTGCTAGCAGGACAAGTAAAAAAATCAGAATGGGTAGAAAGTAAAAAATCTAATAATTTATCAGCTCCAGGACGTTTTATATTATCTTTGTATATTTGGATATATCTTTCTTTGTTATTCATAAGTTCACCTCTATAAAAAGTATATCATATAAAAAATGATAATCAAAAAAATATTGCAGATATTTCTACAATATTTTAAGTTTCTTTAATTCTTCTTTTAAATTTGTATCAAAACGAAGATGAATACCATTCATTCCTAGATGTTTTGCGGTTTCAATGTTTGCGAGGGAATCATCTATAAATAATGATTCTTTAGGATCTAAATGATATCTTTCAAATAATAATTCATAAATCTTTTTATCAGGCTTGATAACATGTTCAAAACCAGAAATAATACCTCCATCAAACAAAGAGAAAAAATCATATTTTTCTTTCATTGTGAAAATAGCTTCCTTATGAAAATTAGATAAAACATATAAAGAATATCCTTTTTGTTGACATTCTTTTAAAACTTCAACATTTTCTTTTATAGGAATTAACATATCAGTCCAATTCTTTAGAGTAAATGTCATTTCTTTTTGATACTTTGGATATCTTTTATTGAAGATATCAATAACATCATCAATCAATAAATGACCTAAATCAAGTTGGACCCATTCATCACTACAAAAAATAATAATCATTAATTCTTCATATATTTCTTTACAAAAATGTTGTGATAAATATTCTTCAGGATAAAAACGTAAAAGAACATTTCCTAAATCAAATACAATGTTTTTCATAACATTCTCCATTCATATAATTTAATTTATATTTTAACATGGAGAGGAGTATGATGAAAGTGTTTTTGTAAATTATAATATTAATATATTTTATTTGATAAAGATATCTTTTGTTTCTGGTTCAGCTTTAAAATTATAATCTGAATCTTGTATGAACTTTATAGATTGAATGGCAATGATTTTATTGTTTTTTTACCACCTCACTATTATTATCGTTTTTTTATTAAGAAAAGTTTCGAATATATAAAAAAAGACCTTATGACAAGGTCGGTTTGTTATCCTTTAAAGAATGTATAAGCTTCAAAATGAGCTTGAGGATGATCACAAGCAGGACATCTTTCAGGAGCTTCTAAAGCTTCAGTGACAAAACCACAATTATTACATTTCCATAATACACGTTGTTCTTTCTTGAATACAGTTCCTTTTTCAATGTTGTTTGCTAATTGTAAATATCTATCCTCATGCATCTTTTCAGCTTTAGCGATAGCTAAGAAAATTCCAGCAATTTCATCGAAACCTTCTTCTTTTGCTACTTTCGCAAATGTAGGATACATATCTGTCCATTCCTCGTTTTCACCACCAGCAGCAGCTTTTAAGTTTTCTAAAGTTGAACCCATTAATACAGGGAAATCAGCACTTACACTTAAAGTTTCACCTTTTAAATCAGCATTCATTAACTTCATTAATCTTTTTGCATGTTCCTTTTCTTGATTAGCAGTTTCTTCAAAGATGTTTGCAATTTGAACATATCCTTCCTTTTTTGCAATAGAAGCCCAATAAGTGTATCTGTTACGAGCTTGAGATTCACCTGCAAAAGCATGCATAAGATTATTAGCGGTTTTAGTTCCTTTTAAATTATTCATTTTCCTTTTTCCTCTCTTTCAATGCATTTAGCACATGTACCATTAATAATAATTTGAATATCGTTAAGCTTATGACCACTTTTCTTTTCAATATCATTGACAATATTGTCAATGATATTCTTGTTAATTTCGATATCACTAATTTCGCCACATTCTTGACATATAAAGTGAAAATGAGGAGTTATTCTAGCATCATAATGAGCTTTATCATTAACTTTAAAACTAATGATACGATTTTGCTCAGCTAAAAAAATTAAATTACGATATACAGTACCTAAACTAATATCAGGAATAACTTTTCTTACCTGATGATAAATTTCATCAACACTAGGATGACTATAATCATTTTTAAGAATTTTATAGATTGTTTCTCTTTGTTTTGAATATCTTATAGTAGACATAGCTTTCTCCTTATTAGTAATGGTTACTATTATTATAATTAGAATAAAATATTTGTCAATATCTGTAAAATAAAACATAAACTAAATGATACAATACCATGAAATAATCTTGCGATAAAATATTTTTTAAAGCTATAAGGAATACCTTCTAAAAGATTATCAACTTGCATTAAGACACTTATTCCAGAAAATGATAGGAAGAAACAGATAAGAGGATAAGTTAATATATGATGATATTGTAATATCCTCAAACTTCCACTGCTAAATTCTAATAAACCTTGGATAATAGTAATGATAAATGGGTTTTTGATAAATAATCCTAAGCTATATCCAACAAATTGAAAAACAAGCATATATCCTAATATAAAGATAAAAGCATATAAGGATGATGTCATACTTTTTTTTATGGCTTTAATAAAACTATGATCAACATCTTTGATTGATTGCATAGTTTGACTAAACGTTTGAAGTTGATAATCTTTAAAATAAAATAGTGCTTTAATTAAACTTGGAATAATATGACATAAGTAAATAAATAATGCTGTATGGAAATCAAGCTTTAATGAAACAAATATAAAACTTAAAGATGAAAAAGATGCGATAGATAAAAGATGTTGAAGTTGTTCTATATTAATATAATGTAATTCATAAGCTTCTTTCATGATTTTTGCATTTGTAGGATAACCACAGAAAAAAGAAAGAAAATAAATAGTAGACATATGTGGTGTTAAATGAAAAATAGGAGCAAATATCCATTGGATAACATAATTAAATAACATTGTTAATCCTAAAGATAAACACAAAGATATTAAAATCATAAAAGGAAGTAAGGAGGGAAGAAGATTGTTAAAAACAATAGAAATAACATCTTTTGATATACTTACAATTCTAAACATATTAAAAAAAGAAAATATAGTTGTAAATAAAACAAGAAAAAGAGTAAAATAATAGTTTGTTTTTTTCATAATCCTCCTTATAATAGTACTGGGGTGAGTGATATGAAAGCTTTGTTAGTGGTTGCTGATTATTTTGATATTGATTATGATTTAAATGAATCTATAGAAGAACTAAAGAAATTAACGATTGCCTGTCATATGCAAGTGGAAAATATCGTTGTTCAGCATATTCATAAAAAAACACCACAATATTATATTGGTAAAGGTAAAGTGGAAGAGATAGCTTTAATGATAGATGATGTTGATATTGTTATTTTTAGTGAAGAATTAACACCATTACAAATGAAAAACTTAAGTGATATTTTCTTAAAAGAAGTCAGTGATAGAAGTGACTTGATATTAAGAATATTTGAAACAAGAGCGAAAACAAAAGAAGCTAAGCTTCAAGTTAAGATTGCTAGAAGTGAATATATGTTGCCACGTATTGCTGGAATGAGAAAAGATATCTATTCTCAACAAGGTGGAATGGGGTTTAGAGGTAGTGGTGAAAAACAAATTGAATTAGATAAAAGATTGATTAGAAAACAAATTGCCTCTTACCAAAAACAATTAGCACAGTTAGTTACTATTAGAGAAACACAACGCAAAAAAAGAAATAAACATGAACAGAAAAAGATTTCATTAGTAGGGTATACTAATAGTGGAAAATCTTCTTTATTAAATTTATTTACTCATAAAGAAGTGTTTCAAAAGGATATGTTATTTGCGACTTTAGATACATCAGTAAGATCAATACAATTAAAAAATAATCAAAAGGTTTTAATGAGTGATACAGTAGGATTTATTAATCAATTACCTCATCATCTTGTCAAAGCATTTCGTTCAACTTTAGAAGAAATTAAGGAAGCTGATCTTATATTACATGTTGTTGATTCATCATCCTTACATTTATCAAAACATATTGAAACAACAAATGAGGTCTTAGAACAATTAGGTGTAAAAGACATTCCTGTTATTTATGTTTATAATAAGATAGATAAAATACAAGAAACTATCTTTGTTCCTCATGATCCTTATGTGTTAGTTTCAATAAAAAATAAATATAATATTGATGAATTACAAGATTTAATCATTTCACTTCTCTATAAAGATTATGAGGATATTGAATTATTTATTCCTTATAATAAAGGAGAAGACTATCAATATCTTAAATATAATTATAAATGTCAAGAAGAGTTTTTAGAGAATGGAATAAAAATAAAACTTTCTATTTCACCAAAAGATTATCATCGTTTTATTGAGTACAATCAAAAGATACAATAAAAGCAACTAAAGATTATCTTTAATTGCTTTTAGAATACTTTGATAATCCTTGGTCGCAAATACCGTAGGATCAATTTTATAAATAGGAACTTTTTGTTTAGATAAACGGATAAGTTTTGGTTCTAAATGAGAAATCTGAGGAGCTAGATAAATAGCATCATAATTAAAATCTTGTTCAATTAATTTATCTAAACTTATTGAAGTTAATTGATAATCAATTTTTTGTAATTTGCAGACTGCTAATAACTCATCTACAAATATAGATGTTGTTAAACCATTTGTTCCACAAATAGCTATATTTTTTTTGACCTGATGTGTGATTTTGACTAAAGCATGATAAAACTCTAAAAATAAATGTTGAAATTGGGCTATTCCTAACAAATTAAAATGAAGATAAAATAACAATTTATCAGATTCATTATCAAATATTTCTTGTTCTACAATATTTGATTCATCATGCCATAAAGAAACATGGCCATAACATTTATTTGTTTCAAAAGAAATAGCTGTATGATATTTATCAACTTTACTAATATAACAATGAATATGATTTTTTGCATATTCAGCTTTATTCGTCATAATCCAAGCGATAAAAAGATCCATATATACATCCAAGTAAAATTCATCCATCATTTTTATCACCTCTTTATCATCATAACATAAATAAAATAGAAATAGTTTGTTTTTCTTATATCGAAAATATGATAGACTAATAACAGGAGGAAATAAAAATGAAATTAATGATTATTTCAGATATACATGGTTCTTATACCAATTTAAAAAAGATTATTGATATTTATGAAGAGAAAAAAGCTGATAAGTTAATTATATTAGGAGATATTTTATATCATGGACCTAGAAACCCATTGCCTGATGGATATGATCCTAAAAAAGTTACAGAATTATTAAATCAATATAAAGATAAGATCATTGCAGTTAGAGGAAATTGTGATAGCGAAGTTGATCAAATGGTATTGGATTTTGATATGATGTGTACATATACAAGAATATATTTAGATAATAGATGTTTCTTTTTAACTCATGGTCATCATTATGATAAAGAACATATGCCTTATCTTAATAAAGGCGATGTATTGCTTTATGGTCATTATCATATTCCTATGTTAGAAGAAAAGGAGGGTATTTATATTGTAAATCCATCTTCCATTTCTTTGCCAAAACAAGGTGAAAAAAGTTTTATAATCTATGAAAATAACAAAATAACTATTCTAACATTAGATAAAAAAGTTGTTTTAAGTAAAAAAATATAAAAAATTAAAAAAACCCGTGAAATTAAAGCAAAAGTATGGTATTTTTATAATGGTGAGGTGAAGTCTGTGGCAAAATATAAAGATATAGCTGAAGATATCCGCTCGAAAATAAAAAATGGAGAATATACTTTTGGTCAAAAGCTTCCATACGAATATGTTTTATGTATGAGTTATCATTGTAATAAAGAAACAATGAAAAAGGCATTAGATATATTAGTTAAAGAAGGTTTGATTATTAGAAGACGTGGATCAGGAACCTTTGTGAAAGATTTCGATCCAACAACGGAAGAAATTAGTACTTTATTTATAGGAGGATTAACAGCTAAATATAAAGGAAAGAAAAAGGTTGAAAGTCAAGTGATTGAATTCGAGGTTGTACCAGCTGATGAATTTTTAGCAAAAAAACTTCAAATTCATTTAGGTGATTTTGTCTATCATATTATTAGATTAAGGCTTTTAGATAGTATTCCTCATTTGATAGACATTAGTTATTTACCATTAAGTATTATCCCAAACCTTAAATTAGAACATGTAGAAGGATCAATATATGGGTATATTGAACAAACATTGAAGTTGAAAATACAAAGTACCCACATTTCTATAACATCTGCTCTTTCTTCATCGTTAGAACAACAATTTCTTGATTTAAAAGAAAACGAACCTTACATTCAGGAAGAACAAACTTCTTATTTAAGTAGTGGTCATATCTTTGAATATACATTATCAAGATATCATTATAATAATTTTGAATTTCAAACAATTGTCGTAAATCAATAGTCATTATATTGGCTATTGATTATTTTTTCACAAAAAATCCATACAATTGCCACTATAGATAGGTTTTATTTTTAAAAATACCATACTTTTTCTAAAAAAACATTGACATTTTTGTTTATAAATTTTATACTAGTATTGTCAAAAATATTTTAAAGGGAGGAAAAAATATGGACGCTTTTGCTGATAAGCTTGGAGCTGTCGGAGCTTGGTGCGGTTCTAATAAATATTTGAACGCAATCAAGAACGCATTCCAAAATTACATGCCTGCAACTATTTCAGGTGCAGTTGGTGTTCTTTGGACTTGTGTAATCGTCAACGCTGATTCTGGTTTAGGTATCTTCTTTGAACCAATCATGGCATTACAACCAATTAACGCCGTATTTGATGCATTGAATGCAGCTACTATCGGATGTATGGCAGTAGGTGTAACAATGTTATTAGCTCAGGAAATCGCTGATGCTAACGGAGAACAATCAGGAGCATATCCTGCAGTTCTAGGATTTATGATGTGGATGATGGTAACACCTAGAAGTATTGATGGAGCTACTTTAGCTTTAACTGATGCTACTGGTGCTGCTGCTGGTACAGTTGGTGATATCTTAAATGGATTAACTGTTGCTGCTGCTGGTGGAGTTCCAACTTCTTATATGGGTGCTACAGGATTATTTACTGGTTTGGTTATTGGTATTTTAGGTACTGAAGTTTATTGTAAACTACGTAAAGTAGATGCATTAAAAATCAAAATGCCTGAAACAGTACCACCAGGTGTTGCTCGTGCATTCGAAATCTTAATTCCAACTTGTTTAATTTTATTAATCGTTGGATGTGTTGGATGGGCTTCTCAAACATTCTTAGGATATGATTTAAATACATTAATTTCTACTTATGTACAAGAACCATTAAAAGCACTTATTGGACAAAATATCTTTGCAGTTATGGTATTATATGTAATTATCTCATTATTCTGGTGTATTGGTATGCATGGTAACAACATGGTTGCTGCTGTTAAAGAACCATTATTTACACCATTAATTGTTGAAAACATGGAAGTATTCAACAAAACTAAAGATATTGGTCAAGTTCCAAACGTATTAAACATCACAATGATGCAAATGTTTGCTGAATGGGGTGGATCTGGTGTTACTTTAGGTTTAGTAATTTGTATCTTAATCTTCTCTAAACGTGAAGACAATAGAACAATCGCTACTATCTCTTTAGTTCCTGGTATGTTCAATATTAATGAAACTGTTACTTTCGGTATTCCATTAGTATTAAACCCAATCTTAGACATTCCATTTATCTTAGCTCCAGTTGCTTGTGTATTCGTTGGTTATATCTTAACTACAATTGGATTCTGTCCAAAAGTTGCTGTTCAAGCACCATGGACTTGTCCACCAATCTTGATGGGATTCTTAGCTACAGGAGGAAACATCATGGGTGCAGTTTCTCAGTTAATTGCTATCGCACTTTCAACTGTAATCTACATGCCATTCTTCTTAGCTTATGAAAAACAACAAAACAAGGAAGCTGCTGAAGCTTAATAAGATTAAAAGATTATAAAACTAGGGGTTTCCCCTAGTTTTTCTTTTTGTTGAATTCTATCTATTATTCGTGTATAATAGAAGGGAAATGGAGGTTTTTTGATGGAATTTGAATTTAAGCGCAGACCAAATTATATAGTAGGAGTTTTCTTGGTTGCATACTTAGGATATTCAGTTTGGTATTGTTTAGGACATTATGCTACTGAAATGCTTTCATGCGTATTCTTGCTTATTGCAAATGTTTTGTTTTATATATATTTCTTAGGATTTAGAGATTATAAATATACAATTTCAAAGAGAACAATATATACACATAGAAGACTTTTAAAAACAAAAGAATTAGATTTGATGCAATGTGCAAATATTACTGATCCTGTTGTTAAGTTAACAAAATGGACAAGTATGCCACATGCTATAGAGATTTATACAGATCATAATAAAAGATACTCTTTTTATCCTGCAGATAGAGTTGATTTTACAGGTGCTGTTTTAAGAGAGAATAAACGTATTCACTGTACTGTTAAAGAATATACAGATATTCATCGCAAAATTGCGAAAAGACAAAGAAGAGAACAACGTCGTGCACAAAGAGAAAGCAAATAAGAATCATAGGGTTCTATTTTTGCTTTTTTTTCGTATGATTTTAAGAGAAGTTATTGTATGTGATAAAAATGTTTAAAGATGATAAAAAAATATCACAAAGTAGTTGACATATATAAAATGAACATATATAATAGCCTCATAAATTAGAAATAACTTGCAATGGTTACTTATAGAATAGGGGGATTCAAACATGGAATTAAAAAATGATTTGTTGAAAGATTATGGTTGTTTGACTTTTAGTGATGACATCATGAAAGAACGTATTCCTAAATCAACTTATAAAGCTTTTCATGAAGCTTTAGCAAATGGTGAGGAATTGTCTAGAGAAACAGCTACTGTTATTGCGAATGCAATGAAAATATGGGCTGTAGAAAATGGTGCTACACATTTCACTCATTGGTTTATGCCTATGACCGGATTGACAGCTGAAAAGCATGATGCTTTTTTAGAACCTGATGGTAGTAAAGCGGTATTGGAGTTCAGTGGTAAGACTTTAAGAAAGGGTGAACCTGATGCTTCGTCATTTCCTAGTGGTGGTTTACGAGCTACTTTTGAGGCAAGGGGTTATACTGCATGGGATTGTACTTCGCCTGCTTTTGTAAAAGGTGGAAGTTTATATATTCCGACTTTATTTTGTTCTTATACTGGTGAGGCTTTGGATAAGAAAACTCCATTATTAAGATCTTTAGATACTTTATCAAAGGCGTCTTGTAGATTACTTTCTAAGTTAGGTTTAGAAGGTATTAAATCTGTAACTGCTTCTGTAGGAAGTGAACAGGAATATTTCTTGGTTGATGATAAATATTATCAAGAGCGTATGGATTTGAAATTAACTGGTAGAACCTTATATGGTGCTATGGCTCCTAAGGGACAAGAATTAGAGGATCATTATTTTGGAAGTATTAAACGTAAGGTTGCGGCATTCATGAAAGATTTAGATAATGAATTATGGAAATATGGCATTCCTTCAAAAACTAAGCATAATGAGGTTGCTCCTGCACAGCATGAAGTTGCTTGTGTTTATCGTAAAGTGAATATGACTTCTGATAACAATCATTTATTAATGCAGTTAGCACAAGATATTGCGAAAAAACATGGTTTAAGATGCTTGTTACATGAAAAACCATTTGCTGGTGTTAATGGTTCAGGTAAACATAATAACTGGTCTGTGACAACAGATACAGGGATTAATTTGTTTAATCCTGGTAAGAATCCTGCTGAAAATTTGCCATTCTTAGCTGTATTGGCTTGTACAGTTAAAGGCGTTGATGAATACGCAGATTTGTTACGTATGTCAGTTGCAACTGCAGGTAATGATCATAGATTGGGAGCAAATGAAGCTCCACCAGCTATTATTTCTATTTTCTTAGGAGAAGAATTAGATAAATTAGTAGATATGGTTATTGAGGGAAAAGAATTGGGTGATTTAGATAGTGGTCGTTTTGCGACTGGTGTATCTGTTGTTCCTACTTTCTCTAAAGATAATACTGATCGTAATAGAACTTCACCATTTGCTTTTACTGGAAATAAGTTTGAATTTAGAGCTGTTGGTTCTGCTCAATCAATCGCTGGACCTAATACAATCTTAAATTCAATGTTAGCAGAAGAAATGGATCAAATGTCTGATTTAATTGATAGTGGAATGGCTCCTCTAGAAGTTATTAAAAAGTTCTTATCTGAACATAAGAGAATTATCTTCAATGGTGATGGATATTCTAAAGAATGGGAAGAAGAAGCGATGAGACGTGGACTTGCGAATAATAAAAATACTGTAGATGCTATGGAATGTTTAAAAGAAGAAAAGAATATTGATATGTTAAATAGACATGGTGTTTATTCGAGAGTTGAATTAGCTTCTCGTTATGAAATTCTATTAGAAAATTATATTAAAACATTAGGTGTTGAAGCTTTAACAGCTTTAAAAATGGCCAAATCCCAAATTTATCCTGCTGCAGTTAAAGCATTAGGTAATATGTCAGAGAATGCTTTAAAAATAAAAGAAACTGGAGTGGATAATGCTTTCCTAGTGGACGATGTGAATACTTTATCTTCTTTATTGACAACAATGAAGAGTCAAATGAAAGATTTAGAGGATAAGATTGAAAAAGCACAAAAATGTGAATTAGGAATTCATGAACAAGCGGTAATGTGGAGAGATGAAGTTTTTGAAGCGATGAATATATTAAGGGCGACAGCTGATACAATTGAAACAGTTGTAGATGCTAAGGATTGGCCAATGCCAACATATATTGATTTAATGTTTGGGATTTAATAAATGAAACTGTTATGATAATAAATCATAGCAGTCAGATTGTTGACAAATTAAATGAAAATATCAAATTCAAGTAAAAAGGATTGATG
>CAJTTM010000028.1 GCA_910579135.1 uncultured Erysipelotrichales bacterium
TGAAAACGGTGCTCATGTTTAACATTTTTTAAGACATTTTCAATTTTGCTTGACACAAATGTATAAAAAATTTTTTAGCATTACTTTAACTTCTAATTTAAGATTACATTGATTATATCATTATTTATTACGTTTTTTCATTTGTGGGAAAAGAATCACTTCTTGAATAGATTCCTGTCCAGTTAATAACATAACTAATCTATCAACCCATTCCCATACCATCTGTTGGAGGTAATCCATATTCCAATGCTTCTACATAGTCTAAATCCATTTCAATTCATATATAATTTTTATATGCGTTTTTACATATTTTTTCGTATCATTTCATATTCAAAAACATATGATTTTTTAGATTTTTATACATATTTATTTCATTTTGTATGCCAAAATGTATGCCACTTTTCGTAAACATTTATATATTAACTAGTAGAATATAAATTTACTTTTTCTATCAAAATATTTCTTAATATTAAATTGTTAGACAAATTATTATTTGATATAATACATTTGTTATCGTTCCTCCCTTGAAAGGAGGTGATACAGTGTTTCTCGATTTAATAGTATCTGTTATGGCAGGAATAATGGTATATTACATATGCAAATGGTTAGACAGACATTTATAACGATAACTAGCCTAGTGTTAAGTTCACTCTAAAAACTAGAAAAGGTAAGGAATGGTACTCCTTACCTTTTTGCATTTGATACAATGCTTCCCGATTTACGAATAGATTATAACATTGAATCTATTCAATTTCAAGTATGATTATTTTTAACTGTTTTATACATAAATATTTTGCTTTTCTAAACTGATATTTTATCTAATTCTTGATTTATTAATTGAAAATCAAATAAATCCGAATTATAACTAAACATAATTTGTCTTGATAATTTTTCTTTTATTTGATCATCTATTTTATATCTTGTTAAAAAATCATCTATATCCTCATCTTCTTTTATAAGTGATTGGTATGATAAAATAGCATTAGAATACTCATCACCTAAATATTTAAAAATCATTAGATAATGATCTGAAGAACGTTTTAGCCACTGTACTATTTTCTCCCACCAAAAATTATCAGAGTTTCCTAAAGACATTCCATAAATACAGATTATCTCACTACCGTCAATAAATTGAGATACTTTTTCATTTTTTAAATTTCCTAATCGATCATTTAAAAACGGTTTAATAAATACCGTTTGTATTTTTCTATTATTTTTTAAATCTTCATTATATATTTGTTTATTATTATTAACTCCCATAATCATATCTTGACTTAAAGAATCATGTATCTTTACACATTTACCTATTGAATGTTAAAATTTTGTTCCTCTATATGCATGAGAACCTATACTGCTATATTTTGATTTTGTAATATCAATAAGATTTTGAAAAAGATTTATATAATTAAAAATCACAAAATTAAATACCACTTACTCTGCATATGAATTAATTTTAGAATTTAATTTTTGAGATCTAGCCGAATTTCATCTTTTATAAAAATTATTTATTGAATCACATGTTTTATCAGCTATTTTATTGGATAATTGATCATAATTAATATTTTTTTCTTGTTCTGATAGATACTTAGAAAATTCTATTTTAAAATTTCCAAAAGCCTCAATGAATTCTTCTATTTTATCAATAGTTATATTTTTTAATTCTTTTCCACAAGCTAGTTCAAAGTCGTCCCATTCATCTGGATTATCTTTTATCTTATCCACTATAATCTAGCACAAGAGTTACAACCATTACATCCTGAAGCATTTATCAAAAGTCGTTTAAAAGAAGTTAAACACATGAATCGTAAAGATATAAATGTTATGGTTGATTGGATTGTGACTTTACCAAAAAATGTACCACAGAAAGATGAACGAAAATTCTTTGAATACACATATCAATTTATGAAAGAAGAATATAGTGAAAAAAACATTATAAGTGCTTGAGTGCATAAAGATGAAACCACAGCTCATATTCATATTGATTTTATACCTGTTATAGTACAAGATGGAATTGAAAGATTAAACTGTAAGAAAATAATAAATAAACCCTATCTTAAATCATTTCATCCTAAATTAGAAAAATATTTAGAAAAGTCATTAGGTTATGTTCCAGAAATATTAAATGACGCAACAATCAACGGAAACAGAACAGTTAAAGAATTAAAAAATCAAGAAGATTTAAGTCTAAAAAAGAGTCTTAAAAATGTACATGAACATTTAGAAGCAAGTCAAAGTATTATCTCCAATGCTGATAAGATTAATTTTGAAACTTCAAGTTTCCTTGAAAAAACAAAATCATTGAAAAAGTGTCATCAAATCATTGGTGAATTAAAGCACAGTAATAGACAATTACAAGCTGATACACTTTCTCTAACAAATCTTGTTAACATTCAAAAAAGGAAATCGACTCATATAGACAAATGCCTTTAGCTAAACAATTAAAGCAAAGAGATGAAGTTATTCATAATCTATATTCATCTATTGATTCATTAGAAAACCAAATTAGAAATTATGAATATGATAATCAATCATTAAGAGATAATAATCGCTATTTAGATAATAAAGTTGATAGCCTTAAAAATGAATTATCATTTTTTTAAATATTTATTTCATGGCTAGGTTTAGATAAGATATTCCAAAAATTTAAAAATAAGTTTATCCATAACAATTATGAAATAGATATTTATTCATTTAAAGAAATAAGTTTAATGGCTTTACAAAAAATATCTAAAAAAAATAGAAAATATTACAAATAGAATTTCATTCATAGAAAAACAAAACCTACCAACAAACGAAATCATGACTCAACAAAATGATAGTCAGGCATTAAAAAAGTATAATACGTTAGGAGTGATAAATAATATGGATGATTTAAAAATGCTTACAAGAGAAGAAGTTGCTGAATTACTTCATGTTCATGTCAATACAATATCAATGTTACGTGAAGTAGGTATAATAGATGGTATTAAAATTGGTAAAAATTATATATTTTCTCAAAAAGTTATTCGTACTTTCCAAGATGACTATATTGGTTTAGATGTCAGCAATAAAAATAAAGCTATCATAAGTAAACAAACTGTTGAAAAACGCAAACAAGATGACATCAATAAGACTAACTATCATAATGTTCTTTTGGGAGCTATCACATAATGACACAAAAAAAAGAAAATAACGAAACATGGTCATTTTATGGAAAATTACCAAAAGATGAGAATGGTAAAAGAAGAAATTACAAACGTAGAGGATTCAAGAGCAAAAAGGCTGCTAAACTAGCAGAAACAGAATTTTTAAAACAATATAATCATATTTTACCAACTCGTTTAAAATTAAATGATTTGATTGTGGAGTATCATAAAGATACTCCCAGTCATATTAAATTATCCACTATTAAAGCCTATATAAGATTTGAAAAATATGTCATATCTCCAAGTTTTGGTAATCGCTATATTGATGATATAACAACAATAGAAATAACACGTTGGATTAATAACATTTTACAAAACGGTTATAATGGCCGAATTTATGGTGAATCATCAACTCGTAATATCTTATTACATCTATCTGGCTTATTCACATATGCCATTGATCATAATTGGTTGCAAAAGAATCCATGTCATAAAGTCAAACCACCTAAAGACCCTAATAAAGTTATAAAAAAGCAATCTTGTGAAGAAAATTTTTGGGAAATAGAGGAATATAATCAATTTATTAATACAGTTGAAGATGAATACAAAAGAGATCTTTACGAATTTATGTTTCTTACAGGGTTGCGTATTGGTGAGTTCTGTGCTTTGCAATGGAAAGATGTTGATTTAATCAATAATAAATTAAGAATATCTAAATCATTAAGTGCAATTACCTCAAAAATAACATCACCTAAAACCACTCACTCAAATAGAACTATTCAATTACCTAGTAAAATAGTTGAGAAATTAAAGCAAAGATATATCATTGTATCTCAACTAGATGGTTTTAATGAAGATTACTATTTATATAAAGACGAAAACTACATCTCTATTGCGACATTTAGAAGATGGTTTAATAAAGATGTTAAAAAATCTGGTGTTAAAAGAATTACTGTACATGTTTTAAGACACTCGCATGCCTCATATTTATTATCAAATCCAATGATTTCTGAATTGTTAATCGCTGATAGATTAGGACATAGTGTTGAAATGTTACAAAGTACTTATGCACATATTTATGAAAAAAGTAGAAAAAATCTCATAGATTTTATTGATGAATTATAATGGTCTTGATTACATATTCAAGACCTTTTACTTTGCATAGCAAAAGAGCCTCATAATGAAGCTCTCTCATATATAATCGACAAATTATACCTTATCCCTTTAAATTAGTTCCAAAAGAGTTAAACCATACCCTTTGTTCAAAGGGTATTTTATTTACAGGTTTCATATCCTCTAATGCTATTCCTACAGGTAAAAAAGCAACAAGATCATATTCATCTGGCACATTTAATATTTTTGCCATTTTATAACCTATTTGATCTTTATCTGTAATATGTCCTTCAATCCAACAACTTTGATAACCTAACTCTACAATAGCAAGTAACATGTTTTCAATGGCTGCTGAATAATCTTGAACTGAAAAGCATTTATCTCTATAAGCATATATTCTTCTTGTCAAAACACATATCATTGCAGGAGCAGTTTCTCCAATAGGAGGTTTAATAACACTATGTAATTTTTTTAATACATCCTGATCATCTACAACAATTAAACTTGTCGATTGTTTATTACATCCTGATGGAGCAGATAATCCAGCTTCTACTATTTTCATAAGGTCTTTTCTTGGTATTTTTTCTTGTTTATAAACACCTCTATAACTATGTCTATTTATGATTGTATCAATTGTATTCACTTAAAAACTCCTTTCATTTATTTATTATTAATAAAAGAATCATCCATATGGAGCCAACGGTCCATCATTCATCAATTGGAAGTTTATCATCATATTATATTTTTTCCTCTCAATATTTATGTTTTCTTTAAAAAACTATAGCCTTTTTTATAAAATCCCTGCTTTTCATAAAAAGCATGTACACCTAAACGTGTCAATCCTCTATTTAAAGTTATTACAGACACATTATTATTTTTTGCATATTTTTCACTATACTTAATCAAATTCTTGCCCACACTCATTTTTTGATATTTATGAGAAACCGCTAAGGTAATTATTCTCATAAGTTTCCCAGATATTTCAAAAGCCAATCCAAAATGTAAACCGATAAATCCAACAACTTGATTATCTTCAACAGCTACAAAAATACAATAATTCTCATCTTTACACATATTTTCAATCCTATTTGCAAGTTCTTCACAAGAAACATCATATCCTAATTCACACTTTAATAAGCTGTGTATATCATTTAAATCATTTGTATCATATAATCTATATTCCATTTTTATCACCTCATTTTTATAATTATCTAAGAACTTAACCTATATATTTACATACATCTAATAAGCTATTACATTTCCTTACATCATTTTCCTTTCCTGAATAATTAATTCCATAGAATGTTAATCCAAAATATTTAGCTAATAAATAATCGGCTTGACTATCTCCACAATATATAGATGATTGCATATCTATATCATATTCTTTTAATGCCTTCTCTATCATTCCATGTTTTGGCTTTTTACAACAACAATGATCTAAATCATTATGAGGACAATAATAAATATTCAATACATTGATTCCATTATCTTGTAAAATTGTTAATAATTTTTCCGTAAATGAATAATAATCGTTTATCGAAATAATACCATCAGCTATTATATATTGATTTATAACTATGATAATTTAAAATCCTTTTTCAATTAATTTTTTTATTCCTTCAATAGAACCATTTAATAACTCTGGTTCTGTTACATTTTTCCATTCTTTATCTGGATAATCTTTATTAATTGTTCCATCTCTATCTAAAAAAGCAATCTTAATCATTTTTATCTCTCCAAATTTAATTAAATATAAATTATTATATCATTTTCATACAAAATACTAAATCATTTTATATATAATGAATCAAGTTTACTTTTTATCAAAAAATTTTATTGTATGCCATTTGTATGCCACTTTTAAATCATACGTTTTAGACTAAACAAAAAAGCATAATTTTCTAATAACCAAAAAGGTCATCAAATATCACTTCATGATTTAAGAAAACTATGCTTTTATTTTAACTATTCATTTAAATTTAAAATCAAAATTATGCTGATTTTATCACTATTTATTACGTTGTTTCATTTGTGGGAAAAGAATAACTTCTTGAATAGATTCTTGTCCAGTTAATAACATAACTAATCTATCAATACCCATTCCCATACCACCTGTTGGAGGTAATCCATATTCCAATGCTTCTACATAATCTAAATCCATTTCATTTGCTTCGTCATTTCCAAGTTCTTTTTCTTTTAATTGATTTGCAAATCTTTCATATTGATCAATAGGATCATTTAATTCAGTAAATGCATTAGCATATTCATTACCACAAATAAATAGTTCAAATCTTTGAGTAAAACGAGGATCTTCTAAGTTCTTTTTAGCTAAAGGTGATATTTCAATAGGATGACCATATACAAAAGTAGGTTCAACAATAGTTTCCTCAACATATTCTTCAAAGAAAGCATTAATAATGTGTCCATAACCAAAGTGTGCTTCAACTTCAATATGTCTTTCTTCAGCTAGCTTCTTTGCTTCTTCAAAACTCATATCACTCGCAAAATCAATTCCAGTTTTCTCTTTAATAGCATCAGTCATAGAAATACGCTTAAAACCAGGTGCTAAAGAAATTTGATTTCCTTTATATTCAATATCATAAGCTCCACATACCTCCATAGCCGCATTAGAGATAATCCCTTCTGTTAAATCCATCATCCCCTCTAAATCACTAAAAGCCTTATAAACTTCAATTGTTGTAAACTCTGGATTATGTGTTCTATCCATACCTTCATTTCTAAATAAACGTCCAATTTCATAAACAGCATCCATACCACCAACAATTAATCTCTTCAAAGATAATTCTGTCGCAATTCTTAAGTAATAATCCATATCTAAAGTATTATGATGAGTTGCGAATGGTCTAGCAGCGGCTCCACCTAAAATAGGATTTAATACTGGAGTTTCTACTTCCACATATCCCTTATTATCTAAATAATGTTGAATAGAACGAATAATCTTAGGTCTTGCAAAAGCAATTCTCTTTGCTTCATCATTCATAATCAAATCAACATATCTTCTTCTATATCTTTCCTCAACATCACTTAATCCATGGAACTTTTCTGGTAATGGACGCAATGCTTTTGTTAAATGAATATATCGAGATGCTTTTACAGATAATTCTCCAGTATTTGTCACAAAAACTGTTCCTTCAATACCAACAATATCTCCAATATCACTTTTAATTAATACTTCATAGTCATCTTCACCAATAACATCTTTTCTTACATAAATTTGAATTTGTCCATCTCTATCTTGAATATGCATAAAACATACTTTTCCCTTACGACGCTTTGTCATAATTCTTCCAGCAACTTTAACTTCAATTGCCATCTCTTCTAATTCTTCATGTGTTTTTCCAACATACTCCTCTTTTATTTGTTTAGAGAAATGAGTTACATCAAATCTTTGACCAAAAGGATCAATTCCCCTTTCTTTTAAAAACTCTAACTTTTCTCTACGAACTAATTCTTGTTCACTTAACTTTCTCTCTTCCATAATCATTCTCCTTTATAAAACATAAAAAAACTCTCTTCCCAAAAGGGACGAGAGTATCGTGATACCACCCTTAATTCATTTGTACATTACTGAACAAATCTTATTAACTGCTAACACAGCTTTGCTTTTAACGTAGCCACACGTCATTTTATCAATCACTATCCAAAATGCAGCTCCTAGTCTTTATTCATCTTAACGATTATTGTCTCTTTCCACCATGCAAGACTCTCTATAAACATCTTTTTAAGATTACTCCTCTATTCATCGCCTTTTTTACAATCACTATTATATCTATTTTTTACTAATAGTCAAATAAAATCTTTTTAAAGTTTACGAAAATATTTATCTACCACTTTATCAATATACAAATAAAATAATACATCAATAATTAAACATAAAATAGTACTTATAAAAGCAATATAATAAATAGAAGAATCAGAAGCAAAAATGCAAACAATAATAATCAACGCAACAAACGCAAAAGCCATAAACATCGAAATCACTCCTGTTATATTTCTTTTAACAGCTGCAGCTTCTTCCTCCCAAAATAAAGATGGATGTATACAATCAATAACAATACCTATATAATTTCCTAAAACTGAACTTATTTCACATGCCGATATAGATATAACAATATATAAGACATCAATATTTAAGAATATAAAGCCAATGAGTACAAAAGCTATCATAATTTGACTAATGATAAATCCAGATAATACTTTTGCATTTAAAATCGTTCTTAATGACACAGGAATATATTTCATAAAAACATATCCTTTACCTTCTCTAGAAATAGAAGTTGCAGTCACCATACTGGATTGACTCGCAAACATTCCAATTCCTAAAGCAATCAAACATAGATATGCAGGTAGATTTGGTATATAAGGAATGTATTCTCTTATATATGGAAGGAATTCATCTCCACTAGCACTAAAACTAATAATCATAACAATAGGAAATATTAATTCTGTTAATACACAATTTAATATATAAGCAGGTGTTCTTAATAATATCTTTAATTCTTTTATTGTATATTCTTTTAAAACATTACCTTGCTTTAATTTTTTTTCTAATTGTTCATTAGTTAGAGCCTTTCTTGAAGAATTTGTTTCTTCTATACTTAATGCAGCTTTAAGATATATTGCTTTTGCACATAATATAAATAAAGTGCCAACAATTATATGAACAATAAAATAACCAATAATATATAAATAAGCATTATTAAATATAACTTGTGTAATAAAATGAATATGAGGCAATAAAAGACTTAAATGATTTAACATTCCTCCACCTTGTAATAATGCATTCATCATATTATCATCTAGATTATTCATTAGCATAGAAAAAGATAAAGAAATTCCTATTAAAAGAAAACTACCTACAATATTAAAAATATCTTTTCTTCTTACAAAAGGTGCAAATCTCATAATGATTAAAATTAATATTGATGAAATCATTAAAGGATAAATTGGTAATGTTATAAAGACTAATATATTCATTAACCAAAAGAAAATACTACTATATCCGTTTAATATAAAAGCCAAAAAAAGTGGTCCTAATATTAATATACAAAATAAATATTCATAAATAATACATACTGTTAATTTTGATGCAATAATACATTCACTTGTAATAGGCATAGGTAATAAATGTATTAAATCTTTACTAAAGTAATATATACTTGGTATTAAAAATGCTGAAAATATAAAGATAACAACAGTTGTTGATTGTAATCCAATAGAATATATATATTCAACTTGATGTAATGGTTCTAAAGCTTGAATACTATCATTATACATCGTTGTTGTGACAAAGAGATTTGGTATAAAACATATAACAAGTAATAGATATAACCATTTTTGACTCTTCTTTTTTGATAATGAAGTTAAAGATGTTTTAAGTAAAACTTTAGTTAATGTTATATAATTATTCATCACTTGTCACCTTCATAAATATTTCTTCTAAACTGTCATTATCACCATATTGTGATTTTAAATCTTCTAATGTCCCAAAGTATAAAATCTTACCATGATTAATAATTGCCACCTTATCACACAATTTTTCTGCAACTTCTAAAACATGAGTTGAAAAGAAAACCGTATTTCCTTTATTTGCATGTTCTTTCATCATTTGTTTTAACTTATAGCTTGATTTCGGATCTAATCCTGTCATTGGTTCATCTAATATCCAAATTCTAGGATTACAAATCAAGACTCCCATAACAACAATTTTCTGCCTCATACCATGTGAATAAGAAATAATTTTATCATTTAAAGCTTTTTCCATTTCAAATTCTTTAACTAAATAATTAATTCTCTCTTTTCTATCTTGTCCCTCAACTCCATAAATATCTGCCATAAAATTAAGATATTCGATACCTTTTAGTCTTAAAAACACATCAGGATCATCACTTACAAAGCCAAATTGTTTTTTAGCTTCAATAGGATGTTTAGAAATATCAATACCATTGAGTTCAATACTCCCCTCATCTATATCTAATATTCCTGTCATCATTTTAATAGTCGTTGTTTTTCCTGCTCCATTAGGCCCAATAAACCCAATGATCTCTCCATCAGGAATAGTTAAATCAATATGATCTACCGCTTTAAAATCAGAAAACTTTTTTGTTACATCATGTATTGTTATCATATCTTTTCCTCCTTTTTATATAACAAATAAGAATATAAAAAACTTACAATTGTACTTAAAATAGCTCCTATAACAATCAAAATAAATGATAAAGATGTATTTATAAAAGACATTATAAATATAAATACTCCACTTATCACAAATCCATATCCTCCTACTCTATGAGTTTTACGCCATACAACTTCATTTTCTAATGTCCATGGTGTTTTAATCCCTAAAGTATAATTTTGGGGAATCTTTGGTAAATAATTACCCATAAAAACAAACATTATACTAATAATAATTGCTGGACTTATTTCTTTCATGACATGAGGATGATAGACCGCATAGATAAAATATCCTCCTAAAAGTATAAAAAATAAAGTTAAACCATATCTAAACAAATCAAATATTTCTCTATGTTTTACTTTTTTCTTCTTAGGATCTATCCTTTTATCTAATAACATACCATAATAGGTAATAATAGGAAGCAAAGCAAAAATAAAAAACATGTAACGATTTCCATATCCATCTACATTTCCATTTATATCCCAATGAACTGGAATTGTTTCAGGCATACAAGATACAACCCCTACAAACAATAGTGAAACAATCCACACTAATATGTCAAATATTTTTTTATTCATTATTCTCATCTCCATTACCAACAAACCCTAAAAACCAACTCATAACATCTTGAAAAACTGTCATATTCAAAGTATATATAATACTTTGTCCATTTCTTTCATCAATAACTAAATCACTATTCTTTAAAATAGATAAATGATGTGAAATAGATGGTTTAGAAATATGAAAAGCATCTGCAATTTCTCCAGCACTCATAGATTTCTCTTTTAATAATTCTAATATTTTTCTACGAGTCGCATCTCCTAACGCTTTAAAAACATCTCCTTTCATTAACATCCTCCTTTAGATATTTAGATGATTGTCTAAATATCTAAATATAATATAACACAATCTAAAAAGAAAAGAAAGAGAATCATAAGAATTCTCTTTCAAACTTACTTTTATCACCCGTATGTAAATAATATCTATAATCTTCTATAATTTCTACTAAACCATTATATGTATCAATTCTTGACAACATATTCTTAATAACAGCAGAAGATTTTAAACCTTTCATATACCATGGAGCATGTCCTCTCATTTCTCTCATCGCACTTTTTTCACCTTCAACTTGAACTAATCTTCTTGCATGTATTAAACATTGATCAAGTTTCTCATCATATGTAGGCTCATCTATAAGTTTCCCATGTTCAACATATTCAACCATTTGAGTCAATATCCATGGATTTCCTAAAGCTGCTCTTCCTACCATCACAGCATCACATCCCGTTTCTTCTAACATTCTTAAAGCATCTTGGGGTGTTTTCACATCTCCATTACCTATAACAGGAATTGAAACAGCTTCTTTTACATTTTTTATCCACTGCCAATCTGCATGCCCTTCATACATTTGTGAACGTGTTCTTGCATGGATAGCGATAGCTTTCGCTCCTGCTTTTTCAATCAATTTTGCGATTTCTACACAATTTTTATGTTCATTATCATATCCTACTCTTATCTTAACAGTTACAGGTTTATTAACTGCTTCAACAACATTCTTCACTATATCATAAACTAAGTCTGGATACTGTAATAAATAACTTCCAGCCCTTGCTTTTAAAACTTTATTAACGGGACAACCCATATTAATATCAATAATATCACAATTAGAATTTTCATCTACAAACTTAGCAGCTCTTACCATCGTATCAACATCACCACCAAAGATCTGAACACTAACAGGATGTTCTTCCTCATCTATTGTCAACATATCTATTGTTTTTTGATTTCCATAACATAATGCTTTATCACTTACCATTTCACTCACAACAAGTCCAGCTTTAAATTCTTTAATAATCTTTCTAAAAGCAACATTAGTAATACCTGCCATTGGTGCCATCACTATTCTATTTTCGATTTCAACATTTCCTATTTTCCACATACACATCACCGTACCATAATATAACATGATTTCGCGATAAAACAAAGACAAATAAATGATATATTTTTATTGTAAAAGATATCTTTTTAAATTTTTTCATTTATCTTTTATTAAAAGAATGGTATTCCTTCCCCTCACAACCATTCTTTTTTTATTTTTTATGTATAAAAATAAAATATAAGTCAATGATATGTATAGATAACTTACTCTTTCCCCTCTATTTTTCCTCCCCTTAAAAAATAGATGTAAGTTATCTAGTTATATTCCTAATATTGATAAAATAAGGATAAGGCTTTTGCCTTATCCTTATTGCTTTATAGAAATAATATTATCAATATAGTTTTTATAATAATAGGTAATATAATAAAATCACGTATATATTCTATCAAGCTATGATTTCTACCCTGTTTATAATCATCATAGTACAAACAAAACATACTTGTTAATAGACCAAAAGAATAATAAATATGAGGAAGTTGAATATCAATAGCTATAACTATACACTGTAAAAGAGCTCTTAAAAATTTTTTAACTTGATTATTTTTCATTTATCTTCATCTCCCATCTATACATCATATATTTATTCAGGTTTTCTTTTAGAACACTTAAAGCCCATTAAATCTCTTAATAATTTACTGCAATGTATTCATCAACTATAATGTTTTCATTATTATAAGCAATATTCACTTTATGTTTGAGATTTGTTATATTATATTATATTGTTTAAAATCATTTTTAATAATATAATGTTTTACAATATTAGGAGGTGTTTCATTATCAGAAGTAACCTTCTTATTAAAATATTCTGTTGTATGCTTAGAATCTTGACTTAGTTTTGTATCAATCATTCCAAATTTACCAATTCCATCTATATCAAGCTTAACTTTATCTAAATCAATATTTTTATCATGAAAATATACTGCATAAGAAAACAACCATAAATCATGATGATCATCACTTTTTTGATTAAAATGATGATAAAATATTGTTAAGTTTATTTTTCACTTATCTAATACAGGTTTAACAGTATTTTGAGTTATTGAACAACTACACATTCCTAAAACACAAATGAAAACTATTAATATTTTTTTCAACATTATATAATTCCTCCTTATTTATAATAGACATAAATGTGTGTATCACTTTTTTGAGAAACACCTGCCTATCAATCATAATTTTGAGTTATTGTATAATATCCCTTGCTTGTATCATAATATTTTGACTTTACAGAATATTTAACTTTATATTTTTTTATCATTACCTTATATCTATTTTAAGGTTTGCAGGAATAGTCTTACCTTGTTTATATTCATCATAATAAATACAAATCAACGCAAATAGAAGTACAAACGAATAATAAAAACTATGAAATTGAATATCAAGAACTATACCTATACTTATAATAAGAATACTTAATATTCTTTTACAATATATTTGTTAATTTTTTTCTGTAAGAGTATTTGAAAACTTATAAACTTCTTGAACCTTGCCATTTTTTTCAATCAATATTATCTTGTCATTTTCAAAAGAAATAACACTCATATCCAGATTACCATTAACCAACAAATATAAGTCTTCCTCTACTTCTTGTATTTCACCTTTGTACTGATTATTTTCATTATAATAATCATATTTTTTATTTATACTATCAATTGTAAAATAAGTGTCTGTTTGAACATTAAGTCTTTCCTTATTTTCATATAAATACGTCCCAGAATGATTATTATTTTTATTATCATCTTGTTTAGACCCAATCCAATATCCTAAAGAAAATAACAAAATTATAATTGAAATATTTATAATTTTCTTCTTCATAATTTATTAAACCACCTTAACTTGAAACGCTTGTGAATATGGTGTAGATGGATATTCATCTCCTATATGCGTCCATGTTGATGCAGTTCTAATTTTTCGATATACTCGATAATGTGTTACACTATATTTTCTTGCACAATGCAGCTTCACATATTTACCAACTTGTTTATCTGATATAGCCGTAAAATATGAAGTTTTTGACGTTTTTGTTGTTCCTGGCACAAAATTAAGCCCTACAGTTACTGGACCTTTGGTAAAAGCAATGCTCATATTGAACGTTCCAGCTTTGCTACTACTATCTGCCCAATAAAAGCCTGAACCTTTAGAAGAAAACTTTGTACCTCCTTGAGGCTGTCCAAAACAAACTTTATATGAAGATAATCCAGATATTTTGGTTTCGATTGGATCATATTTATATGTATAATCAGTAGATGAAAAAGTAGTTATACCACTTTCATACTTTTTTACCATATTTTCAAACGCAAGCTTCTTATTCATCTCAAATTCATCTTGTGAAATCAAATATTCAACTGAATTTTCCTCTGCCGATACTGGCAACAGAACACCTCCTAATACCAATGAAAAACAAGAAACAACAATCAAAATACTTTTTAATTTTTTCATTTTCATTTCCTCCTTTTTTAGAAAGCGCTTACTTTATAGTTTTAATATATCATAATTATTATCTATTGTCAATTTACATATATAATAAAAGTATTTATTTTCTATGTAAATATGATAGAATGGAAATGGGTGTATATTATGGCAAATAAGAATGGTTTTTTTAAATTAGAGTTATTATTATTATCTATACTATCTAAAGAAGATTGTTATGGATATCAATTAACTATGAAAATTAAAAATATTACTGGTGGAATCATCACAATAAAAGATGGTACTCTTTATCCTATTCTTTATAAATTACTTGATAAACAATATATAAGTACGTATGAAGAAAGGGTAGGGAAAAAAATTAGAGGATATTATCATCTTGAACCTTTAGGAAAAGAAAAACTTGATGAAATGATTAAAGAATTCACAACAACCGTTAATTGTATTTATGATATTATTAACTATAAGGTAGATGATAATGATGACAGATAAAGATTTATATATTAAAAATGTTGTATCTATTTTCCCTGTTCATTCAAATAAAATACTTGAAAAATTTAAGAAATAATGTTAATGAATTTGATGAAGATTATCCTTTGTCATCTTATGATGAATTTGTAGAAAAGTTTGGTACTCCTAAAGATATATTTATAAACTATATTAATAGTCAAAATGAAGAATACTTAATCAAAAAAATTAAAAGAAAGAAAATAATGAAAATAATATGTATTTGTATTTTATCATTTATTATCATTATAGAATTTTCACAAGCCATCTCTGCTTATGAAAGTTACCAAGAAAATGTTAAGGAAAGAGGAGATAATATTGAAATAACTGCACCAGAAGAAACATCACCTGATGAGGTATAGAAATGGTGGACATTATGAAAATAATATATATATATTATTTCAGATTGTTGACAAATTAAATGAAAATATCAAATTCAAGTAAAAAGGATTGATGTGAGTGTTTAATTATTTACACTGTCTACTGGGAGGTTATCATATCACTAAATTACAATCCTTTTTAATCTATACTTTCTAATAACTCTTTTAACTCATCTTCATCAAATTGATAATGAGTATTACAGAACTGACAAGTCATTTCACAACCATGATCTTCATCAATCATTGATTTTATTTCATCTTTACCAACAGTTATTAATGCTTTCTTCATTTTATCCTTAGAACAATCACATTCAAAGAATAAATCTTGATAATCTAATATTTCAACATCATCAAATAACATCTTTAATATCTCTTCTGGTGTTTTACCATCATTTATCAATGATGAAACAGGTGGAAAATCTTTCATTTTATTTTCAATATATTCAATATCTTCTTCACTTGCATCTGGTAATAATTGAATAATAAATCCACCACTAGATAATATTTCATTTGTATCATTAACTAATACTCCAACAGAAACAACAGATGGAGTTTGTTCTGAAATCATAAAATAATATGAAAAATCATCACCAATTTCTCCTGTTTGAAGTTGTGTTGTTCCTACAAAGGGTTCTTTTAATCCCATATCTTTAATAACCTGAATTGTACCTTGATTCCCAACAGCTACTCCAACTGCTAATTTACCAGTATCATTATATGTATAATGAACATGAGGTTGAGAAACAAACCCTTTAATCTTTCCGTCACTATGAGTAGAAGTCATCATTGTACCAATGCTTCCTCCACCATTAATTGTAATTGTCATTTTTTCTTTATTTTTATTCATTGCTCCCATCATTAATGTTACCGACATCATACGACCTAATGCTGCACTAGCAGTTGGCCATAAATCATGATGAATTCTTGCTTCTTCTAATAAATGTGTGGTATGACAAGCAAAAACTCTACAATTTTTTGAAGGAACAATTCCTCTTATTAAATAATCTTTCATTGTCTTCTCCTATCCAAATAAAATCATAAGACCACTACCAATCAATGGTAAAATCATACATAAAACCAAAAACCAAATAAATGTTTTTCTCATGATATCCTCCTAAAGAAATAAGCACATAAAGTGCTTATTTCATCTCGTCTAATAAATCATCATCAGGATCCTCTTCTACTAGAGGTTTTTCAACTAATGTTTCTACTTTTTCTTCTTGATAATCAAATGAAGGCATTTTTCCAGTTGTATATAATTCCTGAATTTGTTCTCCATTTAATGTTTCATTTTCTAATAATGCTTTCGCAATCGTTTCTAATTTATCTCTATTTTCAGTAATAATACGAGTACATTCCTCATAACATTCATCAATAATAGCGCGAACTTGTTGATCAATTTCATATGCAATTTGACCAGAATGAGTATTACTTGTAGAAGAATAATCTCTACCTAAGAATACCGCATCATGTCCTGAATCATATTTAATAGGACCTAAATCAGACATTCCTAATTCAGTAACCATCATTCTTGCAATTCTTGTTGCTTGTTCAATATCATTATGAGCCCCTGATGAAATATCTCCAAAGAACACTTCTTCTGCAACTCTACCACCCATATATCCAGTGATACTTGCTTTAAGTTGTGACTTTGTTTGGAAATAAGTTTCTTCCTTTGGTGTCATTAAGTTATAACCACCAGCTTGTCCACGAGGTACAATAGTGACCTTTTGAACCTTATTTGCAGCTTCCAAAGTTAAACCAATAATCGCATGCCCTGCTTCATGATAAGCAACTAAATTTCTTTCTTTTTCAGTATACTTTCTTGATTTCTTTGCTGGTCCACCAATAACTCTATCAATAGCCTCATCAACATCATCAAGAGTAATCAACGTATGATTTTGTCTAACTGCAAGTAATGCAGCTTCATTTAAAACATTCGCAAGCTCTGCACCAGAGAAACCTGGAGTTCTTTGAGCCACATTTTCAAAATTAACATCTGGAGCAAATCTCTTATTTCTCGCATGAACTTTTAAAATTTGAGCTCTTGCTTTCTTATCAGGATTTGCGACCATGATTTGTCTATCAAAACGTCCTGGACGAAGTAAAGCAGGATCTAATACATCAGCACGGTTTGTTGCAGCTAGGATAATAATTCCTTCATTACCACTAAAACCATCCATTTCAACAAGAAGCTGATTTAACGTTTGTTCACGCTCATCATGACCTCCACCAACACCAGTTCCTCTTTGACGTCCAACAGCATCAATCTCATCAATAAATATTAAGCAAGGTGCATTTTGTTTTGCCTTTTTAAACATATCTCTAACACGACCAGCACCAACACCAACAAACATTTCTACGAACTCAGAACCTGAGATAGAATAGAATGGAACATTAGCTTCACCAGCAACTGCTCTAGCAAGTAAAGTTTTACCAGTACCTGGAGGGCCTACTAATAAGACACCTCTAGGAATTTTAGCACCCATATTTTCAAATTTCTTTGGTGCTTTTAAGAATTCTACTAACTCTGTTAATTCTTCTTTTTCTTCATCAGCACCTGCTACATCTGTAAATCTTGTCTTTTGATTCTTTTCAAGTTTAGCTCTTGAATTACCGAATTCAAATGCTTTCGCATTTCCTCCAGCACCACCATTGATTGACTTCATCACAAAGATCATACCACCAATCAATAAAATATAAGGAGCAAAATTCACAATTAAAGTCCATATGATATTTGTATCCCCAGCATCTTTTATTGTTGTTGTAATCTTCTTATCTTGAAGGACTTGCATCAATGTATCTACTTCTTGACTTGTTTGTGGTAAATTTGTTTTAAAAGTATATTTTGTTGTTTTACCATTTACCTTTTTAGTATAAACGCCTTCTACTTTTGTCACATATTTATCAGGTTTAACTTCTACTTTTTCAATTGTTTCATTTTCTAGAATGGTCATGAATTTGTTATAGTTTACTTCACTTGATTGTCCTCTTCCTAATATTGGAATCAAAGCAGTTAAAACTACCAAAACAACAACCCAAGGCAATATTGCCTTCATTAATGTTTTATTCTTCTTATTCATATAATCTCCTTTTATTTATAAATCTCTTCTTTTAGGATACCCACATAAGGTAGATTTCTATACTTTTCATTATAATCCAATCCAAATCCTATAATAAATGCATTAGGAATATCAAAACCAATATACTTAGCTTCAATTGGGAGTAATCTTCCTTCTTTCTTATCTAACATAGTTGCTATTTCAACACTCTTAGCACCTTGTTCTTTAAGCATTGCACTTACAGTTGTTAGAGTTTTCCCTGTATCTAAAATATCTTCTACTAATAAAATATCTTTTCCACTAACTGGTTGATCTAAATCTTTTTTAATCGCAATAGAGCCAGAATGTGCTCCATCATAACTACTTACATCCATATAATCAAATGTAACATCTAATTCAATGTATTTTGAAAGCTCTGCAAGAAAAGGTACTGAACCTTTTAATAATCCAATCAACACAAGTTCTTTACCTTGATAATCATCAGTAATTTTTTTTCCTAATTCTTGACACTTTTTAGTAATTTCTTGATGTGTGTATAATATTTTTTCTACATCCTTATGCATTATATTGTCCTCCTCATATGCTTTCCTATTTTATCACAAAAACATTTGGTTTTGTAGTCAAATACTCAATGTTTTTTGCAATATGTGGAACTAATACAATAATTCCATCCTTATTGACAACGACTGGCCATAATTTCCTTTTAGTAGCAGGTATTTTCGCATTGATAAACAAACGAGAAAGTTTCTTTGTTCCAGATGATGTTTGAATACTATCACCTTCTTGCATTGTTCTAATGGTAATAGGATAATCATCTTCACTCAAATAAACCCCTTCATTAATGTGACCTCTTTCCAACATATGAAAATAATCACATCCAAAAAGAGTAAATTCATTAAAAACATATTTATAAGCTTTTATTTTATTCTTATCAATGATATAGATATTATCATACTCTTTTATGAACAGATAATTAACTGGAAGATTCATTTGAATATTTGGTTTCACACTATGAATTTGATGTTTAATTTCTTTAATTAAAGAAGAGGAAATTAATCTAGGATGCATAACATCCTTTAATATCATAAACAAAAACATATTTCTTAATTCTTTAGGGATATAATAATAATATATTTGTTTATCTTTTTTATATAAGTCATAATAAGGTTTAAGTTTCTTTTCACACTTTAATACCCTTAAATTATGTTCTCTTGCTTTTTGTAATAATTCTTCTTTTTGATTTCTTGTATATTGATTTAAAATTGTATTTCGTATTTTATTTCTTTCTAGTTCTATTTCAAAATTTGTATAATCATCATGATACTCTATTTCATTATCCTTACAATATTTTAAAATATCTTCTTTAAAGCAATTCCTTAATGGTCTAATAATATTCATACCTTTAACTAGTGAAATCTCTTTAATCCCTAAATAATGAATCGTTGTATGACGTGCTAATTGCATATATATTGATTCAAGATGATCATCCAAATGATGTCCTAATATAACCCCATCAACATGATAATAATCATAAATCTCTTTATAAAAAGAGTATCTTAAATCTCTTGCTCTATCTTCAAAATTACCCTCACAATAATCTTTATGATGAAATTCTTTATAATAAAAAGCAATTCCATATTTTGCACAATATTCACTAACAACCTCATAATCTATATCTGTATCATCTCTATAATTATAATTAACATGAGCAACCAACACTTGATAACCTTTTATTCTTAAAACATCTAATAGAGCCATTGAATCACAGCCGCCAGATACCCCTACAATATATAATTTATTTTTATTTAAAAGATTTTCATTCAATAACATTATTATCACCAACAATATTATAACATAAGAAAAGATAGAATAACATCAAACTATTCTATCTTTGTTTAATAACTCTTAATACGATCATACTTAAATCATCTGCTATTTGACTTTCTAATGCCCTATTCATTAAGAAGGTTGCAATCTCTTGAGGATGATCCTCTTCAAAAAACATTTTAGAATCTTCTAGAAGTTCTATAAAAGATTCATTAAACCCATCAGTTACCATAAATAATAAATCATTTTCTATTAACCTTGTTTTTTCAACTGTTAGTTCAATAGTAGGAACAATGCCTATAGGTAATGCTTTTGTTTCTATTTCAATGATTTCATTGTTTCTTAATATATAAGTTGGACAACATCCATATTTAATAAACGTTGCTTTCGCATTCGTTAAATCTACTTCTATCATATCTAAGGTTGTAAACATATCATTTCTATTCTTTATCTTTAATAATGCATTAACTGATTGAATAGCTGATTTTAAAGAGACTCCATTACTAATTAGTTGACGCAAAATCTTTAATGTTAATTTAGAATCCTCACTCGCTTTTACTCCTTGTCCCATTCCATCACTTAAAGCAAAATATTGCTTACTCAACATGGTAAATAAGGAATAACTATCTCCACAGGCCAAAGGATCTTTAGAATATTGTGAAACGCCATATTCTATACTATAACGACTACAATGTTTTAATACTGTATATGTATAACCTAAGTGATGCATTGGTTCTCTTAAAGTTTTCACTTCTAAATTTTCATTTAGATAAGCTTCTAATATAGGAACTAATTCTTGATGAATTTCTTGCTTGCTTGTATTATAAAGTCCTATTTCTATATAATATGTATATCCTGATTCATAATATTTTTTAAGATATTCTATATCAAAATGATACCCTTTTAAATGTTCAATAATATGTTTTTCTTCTATTTGACCTATTTGTAATTTATGAGAAAAATTAGAAAATACATCCGACAACAATGAAAATTGTTTATATAATTCCTTTTTCATTGATTGATATTCTATTCTAATTCTCTGTATTTTTTCATAATCCTTTTTATATGTTTTTACTAAATCTATATATAATTCTGGTTCTAAACAATAATTCTCAATAAATTCTTCATCATCCTTATTAAAAGATTGTTTTAATCCTTTATTCATGAGTTTTACTAAACGATGTGGTCCATACCTTTGGTTGAAACAATTATCATGACTCGAACAATCTTTACATAAATCTTCATATATATATCCTACATATTCATAAGAATGTGATTGAAGAGATGTTTCATTAAATAATGAAGTCATAGAATGAAATAATTGTGTAAAAGAATCAACTTGTTTAACTAATTGATTTTGTAGTGTTGTTTCTTCAAATGAAGAAGAAACTGTCTTTTGTTTTTTATCTGTTAAAGGCAATAACATAAAAACTATTACTGGAGAAATAATCATAATTCCATGATATTCAAAAGAAAAATCAATAAAAAAAGGAAGTATGAGGTGAGAGCATAAATATAATGCTGTTATCAATAGCTTATTATGTGTTTCTACCATATAGAATACAAATAAAGGGAGTATAAGGGAGATTACATCACTTTGATAATGTAGATTACTGAATAACATAATGATAGACACATAAAATAATGATGGCATAACATCATCAATACCTAAATAATAAATCCCTATTAATATGTACAATCTCATTAATGTAAATGATATTAATGTTGAATAGGGAAGTAATGCAGCTATTAATATAAACATAACTATATTTAATGCTCTTATTCTTTGATGGGTTAAAATGTGATTTCCATGAATAATTAAAGGTGGTAATAGAGATATAACTTGGATATTAAAAAAGGTTAAAAAAGTTAAAAGAATAGCTATATATATTTCTTGAGTAAAATAATAATAAATTGCACTTATTATACATATCATATATGGTATATAAGATAAGTGAATAGATTTTATTTTTATGCATAATTCTAAAAGAAAAAATAAACCTAAACTTATAATAAGGATATAATAAGAGGATTGAAATATAAGATAGCTTAAAAAAAGACCTATAAAATAACCAACTACTTCTTCATAACCACATTGAAAACATAGAAAAAACAAAGGTAAAGCAAACATCATTGAAGTATCAAATAATTCTATAGATGATATTAACAATGATATAATACTCATGCCCAATAACTTTTTTGCTTTAATATAACTTACTTCTTTTTGTTCTAATAATAATTCCATACTTTCACCTCACGAATTTATTATAGAATAGCCAAAGTAAATTATTTGTCATATTACCTCTATAAAATAAAAAAATCAGAAAACTGATTTTTTTAAAATTCAAAGAAGAATAAAACTCCTTTTGATGTATTTTTAACTTCATACTTCATCTCATGTAAATCAAAGACCGCTTTACATATAGATAACCCTAAACCTGTTCCCGTATCATTTCTTGATTTATTAGTTTTATGGAAAGCTAACCATACTTTTGATAAATCTTCATCACTAATATGATTTCCTTCATTTTCAATATAGAAACCAATTTCATTAATAGTGATAAAAATATGACCATTTTCATAAGTATGTCTTAAAGCATTTGCGATTAAATTTGTAAGTACCATTTCCATCTTTTGATAATCTGCTTGAATAACACTATCTTTATACTCTTTTATGATGGTGATATTCTTTTGATCTATAAGATATTGCATCGTTTCAAGAATATCATCACATAAATCTGATAAATGAACTTCTGTCATATCTAATGAAATATTCTTAGATTCTAACTTAGATAAATCTAACATCGCTAGTACTAATTGATTGATTTTATGAGTTTCTTGTTGAATGATTCCAATATATTCATTTCTTTTATGTTCATCCTCTTCTAATTCAATAAGTTCACTAAAACCATTAATAATTCCTAATGGCGTTTTAATTTCATGAGTAAAATTAGAAACAAACTCTTTTCTTAAATCTTCCAATTGTTGAACATGATCTATTTCCAAATGAAGAGTATTAATTGTTTTTTCTAACTCATCACTCATGGAGTTAATACTTCGGGCTAGACTTCCTATCTCATCATTTCGATTAGCTCTTAAATGATGTCTAAAATCTTTTTGAGTGATTGCCTTTGCAGCTTGTTCAACTTTACGAATTGGTTTAATAATAAAATAGGCTAAACCAATACATATTAATCCCATTAATAAAATTGTTAATGAATAAGTTGTAATATTATCTACCACAAAGTTTCTTACTGCATCAAAATATAAATGATTATATTTTTGAATAATAAAACAATATCCTTCTGTTGCTTCATCTTCTAATTGTTGACTTGTCTGTGGCGTTTCATTTTTAATACTAACCCAGTCTACAAACTTACACATTGTAGTTGAATATTTAAGTGCTGAATGATTAGGATCATCTAATAAATCTAATAAATAATAATCAGCATATGATGTTGTCATAAACTTCTTTCCATTATTCACATAATCATTAAAATTATCTTTGATTTGCTTAGTAAAAGTCTTTCTCATAGAAGCAAAGTCATTAATAACAACTTTTTCTTTTACAATTTCACCATTAAATCCATCATAATAATTATCATTTAATAAATTCTCTTTTTCATAAAGAAAATGATAATCTAAATCTTCAAAGCTACCTAAATACCCTTTGTATTTTGTTACATTTCCTTTTATTTTATTATTATTAAATATTTGATAGTCATCAAAATAAATACTCTTTATTTGAATATCTTCAAACATTGAAACCTCTTTTTGACCTTCGGTTGCTCCAATAAAAGATAATTCAATTTGAATATCCTTAGAAGTATGTTCCAATAAAAAATTCTCTATCTTGACTAAATCCCTATCTTTTAAGGAAGAAACATTAAAGAAAACTATATTTTTTTGATCACCTTTCTCTGTAACAATATGAATCTTAGGACCTTCATAATAAGCCCTAGAAATATCTAGTATCTTACCATCCTTATCAACTAAACATCTCATTTTATAAGGATCTTCTAAAAAAGAATTATATGTATCTAAAAAATCATCAGATTGAAGAACCGATGGTTGATCATAATACAACAAATAATTCCCTTCTACATAAATCTTTTCAAGTTTCTCTAGTAAACTTACATTAGTAGAAGCATCACTTTCTAAAGTATTATTAATATAACGCTTCATACCAATTCTTATTTCATTTCCAAGTATAATTGTAAAAGCTATAAAAACCATTAAAGCAATCTTTAAAATTAAGCTTAAGTTTCTATGTTTCATAACAATTACTTTTTCGCAAACATATATCCTGATTTCACTATTGTTTGAATATATGGTGCAGCCTCTCCAAGTTTCTTTCTTAGTTTCTTAATATATGTATCTACAATACGTTGATCACCAAAATAATCATATCCCCATACTTGATCTAATAATTGAGAACGAGTAATCACTTTATTCTTATTTTTCATTAAATAAACTAATAGATAGTATTCTTTATGAGATAATGTAATTGACTCTTCACTTACCTTTACTTCATGAGTATTTTCATTAACCTCAATGATACCTTCCTTTAATTCTTTTTCTCCTCTTATTCTTCTTAATAACGCATTACATTTTGCATATAATAAAGAAGGTGTAAATGGTTTAGAAATAAAATCATCTGCTCCTAGTTCATATCCTTTTAATTTATTTTCTTCTTCACTCAAAGCGCTAATAAATAAAATGGGTACATCACTTTTTTGACGAATTAATTTACAAACCTCATAACCATCAATTCCTGGCATCATTATATCTAATAAAACAATATCAAAACTATCATCTAATTTCATAATAGCTTCATAACCATCTTGAGCTTCAACAACTAATGCTCCCTGTTTTTTAAAATATTCTACTATAAATACTCTAACTAATTGTTCATCTTCTACTAATAAAACCTTCATAATTGTCACCTCTTATGTATTATAATACAAATATATGTAAAAGTAATGAAAAAAGTGATGAAACTACATGTTCATCACAATTTTTTTATAAAACCTATATCTGAATAAAAGATTGATTCATTAAAAGACTTAAAACCTAATTTTTCTAAAAGATGGATAGATCTATAATTATCCTTATAAACATATGCAAGAGCTTTTTTATAACCTAACTCTTTCATATATTTTAAAAAGCCTTCAACAATTTCACTACCATAACCTTGATTCCAATAAACACTATCTAATGTATATCCCAAAATAAAAGAATGTTCCCCATTAATCTCAACAAAAATATCACCTATAATATAATGATTAGATTTTAGTACAACCGCAAATTGATTACTTTTATTAATTGAAAAATGAGGATTTTTTAAACAATAATAAATTCTCCTTTTCGCATCAAAAAGATGATATCTTTTCCACGATTGAAACTCAGCCACTTCTTTTTTATCACGATATTCACTTAAACGACGTGCATCATCCATAGTAAAACGCCTTAAATAAAGCCTTTTTGTTTCTAAGATCATTTTAGTGCTCCTTTAAATGATAATATATAAATAGCATTCTATCTTTTCCGTTCATATCTTTAAGAATCTGATAAGGACAATCAGGAAAATAAAAAGCTAATGCTTCTTCCATAATTTCTTTTTGATCAAATCCCATTTCAAAAGCAAGTAACGCTTTATCTTTCAATACTAATTTAACTCTTTCAAAAATCTTTCGATAGAAATATAATCCATCATCTCCACCAAATAAGGCAACATGTGGTTCATTATCTTTAACCACATCTTCTATTTCTTGTTGTCTTGGTATATAAGGTGGATTAGATACAAATATATCAACTTTAATATTTCTTTCTATCAAAGGTTCTAACATATCACCTCGACAAAAAGTAACATCTGCTCCTAATTCTTTTGCATTTTGTCTTGCGACTTCTAATGCTTCCTCACTTATATCAGTTGCAGTCACATTTAATTTTTCTTCTTCTAAAGCAAGGGTCACTGCAATTGCTCCTGAACCCGTTCCTACATCACACAAATCAATAATTTCTTTATCTTCAAAATAATCATCAATATGATATAAAATGTTTTCTACTAATTCTTCTGTTTCATATCGAGGAATAAGAACATTTTCATTAACTATAAAATCTCTTGAAAAGAATGTTTCTTTTCCTTTGATATATTGAATAGGTTCTCCATCCATATATCTTTTCATACCTTCTTGAAACTGTTGATAAAGTTCTTCATCAACTTCTTCATCCATCATTAAATAAAGTTGATGAGGTTCTTTATTTGATAGATGATAAAATAATACTTTAGGAACATTACAATCTTTTTGTTGTTCATCTAATTTCTTTTCAGCTTCTTTAATAAGCTGCCTTACTGTTACCATTATTCTTCACCTATTAATTTTAATCTTTGATCTTCATTGATCAATGCTTCAATAACATCTTCTAACTTACCTTCCATGATACGATCTAATTGTTGAATTGTTAGACCGATTCTATGGTCAGTAACACGATTTTGTGGATAGTTATAAGTTCTAATTTTTTCACTACGATCACCGCTACCAATCTTATTCTTACGTTCACTTCCTAAAGCTTCTTCTTGTTCACGTAATTTCATTTCATATAACTTAGTACGCATAGCTCTCATAGCTTTATCTTTATTATCATGCTGACTTCTTCCATCTTGGCTAGTTGTTACTGTTCCTGTTGGAATATGCGTAATACGAACTGCCGAATCCGTTTTATTGATATGCTGTCCTCCAGCACCACTCGCACGATAAGTATCAATTCTTAAATCTCCAGGATTAATTTCAACATCAACCTCTTCTGCTTCTGGCATTACAAGTACAGTTGCAGTTGATGTATGAACACGCCCTTGTGTTTCTGTTTTAGGTACACGTTGAACACGATGTGATCCTGATTCAAATTTTAATTTTGAGTATACCCCTTCACCTTTAACCATAAATGAGATAAGCGAATATCCTCCAGCTTCACAATCCTGTGCTTCTAAAACTTCAATCTTCCAACCTAATGATTCACAGTATTTGACATACATTCTATATAAATCACCAGCAAAAATATTACCTTCATCTCCACCAGCAGCCCCTCTTATTTCCATAATAATATTTTTATTATCATTTGGATCTTTAGGAATAAGTTCTAAATGTAATTGTTGTTCTAATACTGGCATTCTTTCTTCTAAATCTTCTAATTCCATTTTTGCCATTTCTTTTATCTCTGGATCATCTTCTTGAGCAAGGACTTTCGCATCTTCAATTGCATTCATGACCTTTTTATACTCTTGATATAATGTATATGCATTTTCTAACAAAGCTTGTTCTTTTGATGCTTCTGTCATTTTTTTTATATCACTTGCAATACTTGGATCCATTAATATTTCATTTAATTCTTCATAACGATTAGCTATTGTTTCTAATCTTTCTATCATATTGTTCATATATTAACCTCCAAATCGTTATCATTATATAATATAATATACAAATAATCAAAAGAATTTCATTTGACATGCACTTATTTGTTCTTTATACTTAGCATTGGAGGTAATTATATGATAAAAGCGATAATTTTTGACATGGATGGTTTAATGATTGATAGTGAAAGAGTTACTTTTGAGGGTTACCAACATGTATTAAAAGATTTAGATTTAACGATCACTGAAGATTTTTATAAGACTTTACTTGGTAAAACATTGAAAAATGTTTATGAATTGTTTTATAAGGAATATGGTGAAGACTTAGATATTGAAAATATTATTAAAAAGGTTCA
This sequence comes from uncultured Erysipelotrichales bacterium, assembly GCA_910579135.1. Lineage (GTDB taxonomy): Bacteria > Bacillota_I > Bacilli_A > Erysipelotrichales > Coprobacillaceae > MGBC113645. Next base: position 28,347 of record CAJTTM010000028.1, read on the forward strand.
TGAATATATGGCTAAGCGTTTTGAAAATGAAGGTGTACCTTTAAAAAAAGGATTGATTGAATTATTAGATTATTTAAAGAATAATAACTATAAAACAATTGTTGCGACTTCAAGTAATAGAGATCGTGTTAATGTCATTTTAAGATTAGCTGATATTGAAAAATATTATGATGATTCTATATGTGGAGATGAGGTTTCTAAAGGAAAACCAAATCCTGAAGTCTTTTTGAGAGCTTGTCAAAAATTAAATGTTGATCCTAGTGAGGCTATTGTTTTAGAGGATAGTGAAGCTGGTATTCTAGCCGCAAAAAACGCTGGCATAAAAGTCATATGTATTCCTGATATGAAATATCCTGAACCACAGTATGAAGAAATGACTTATAAGGTTTTGGAAGACTTAAGTCAAGTTATTGAAATTTTAAAGTAACATTCAAAAGAATTACATATTAATGTTTTATAATATAGCCAAAGGAGGAAATATGATTAAAAAATTATTATCACTATTTCTTACGTTTCTTGTGATTGGAGCTATTGTAATAACTGCTATTAATATATACATGTGTAATAGTGTCAAAAATCAATTGGTAAGTGAAAACTCCTCATTTGAAGATGTCGATTGTATTCTTGTCTTAGGAGCAGGAGTCAAAAATGGACAGCCTAGTCCTATGTTAAGTGATCGCTTATCTGAAGCCGTCTTTTTATACAAAGTTAATGCTTCTTCCAGAATTTTGATGAGTGGTGACCATGCAAGCAAGAGCTATGATGAAGTGAATGCAATGAAAAAATTTGCAATTTCTAAAAATATTCCAACTTCTCATATTTTTATGGATCATGCTGGTTTTTCTACATATGAAAGTATATATCGTGCAAAAGAGATATTTAAAGCTAAGAAAATTATTATTGTTAGTCAAGAATATCATTTATATAGAGCCCTTTATATTGCGAATGCTTTAGGAATTGAGGCTGTAGGTGTAAGTGCTACAAAGAGGGATTATGGAGGACAATTAATACGTGATATAAGAGAAGTCCTTGCTAGAGCTAAGGACTTTGGAAAATGTATTATTAAGCCTGAACCCACATATTTAGGAGAAGAAATTCCTGTTAGTGGGGATGGTAATATCACTAATGATTAATCTTCTTAGTAAAATTAAAATGATCTTTACAGTAATGATGCTTTTCGTAAAAACGATGAGCATCTTTTCTTTTGACGTTAGAAGATAATTCTAATTCTTCTAAGTCTTTTTCTTTCGCAACGATTTCAATATAATCAATTAATTGCTTACCTATTCTTTGATTTCTATAATTGGGATGAACACATAGCTCTAATATTTCACCTGTTATTTTTACATGATGCAGAGGATATTTTATCATCAAAGAAATAAACCCAATAATCTTATTATCTTCAACATAAACATAATAATGATAGAAATGATTATTTAAAATATCTTGAAATCTATGATAAAAACATTTCTCATCATATTCCTTTTCTTCTAAAATTCCCATTAACTCTTTTATTTCTTTAAAATCTTCAATCAATGCTTCTCTAATCACTACTACTATCCTCTTTGGTTTTTCTTAAATATTTCATCATCTGTATAATAATTTGTTGGTCTCTTTTAGACAAACAAGAAAAATCAGAAATCATTTCTTGATACTGATAATAACTTGGTCTAGGCTCATCAATTCTACACAATAGATATTCAATACTCACATTAAAATAATCTGCAATAGTAAACGCCATATCAATTGGTAATTCTTTATTACTCAATTCCCATTTACTTACTGATTGTTGTGATATATTAATAATATCTCCTAACTGCCCTTGGGTTAAATCTGCTTTTAACCTTAATTCTTTGATTCTATTACGCATAACTATCTCTCTTTCTTAATAGTTATTGTAAATTAATATGAATGTATTTTGTACATCTATACAGAGTATAGAATACCCTCATTCAAAGTGGATATACTCATAAAAAAGATTCGCTTATGCGAACCTTTTCTTAATAGATGTTTTTAAAGGGAGTATTTTTTCTACAACTATAATATACCTTGTCAATATTAATTTTATGTGAACTTTAAAAAATTTTTTTAAAGTAAAGAAGATGCTAGGGGTTGCATCTTCTTTAGGGATATATGATAGTTTGAGGGGAATCAATGCTATCGTATATTTGTCTTTCGACAATTATAATATAACGTATGTTTATGTCTTGAAAATGAACTTTAAAATTTTATTGGTTTATTTACAATTTCATGACAATGTCTACATCTTGGTTCATAATGATCAACTGCTCCTACTAAAACAATTGGATCTTCAAAAGATGCAGGTTTTCCATCTACTAATCTTTGTGTTCTAGTTGCTGGTGCTCCACATTTTGCACATACAGCAGTCAACTTTGTAACAAATTCTGCTCTTGTTAATAGTTCTGGTAAAACTCCAAAGGGTTCTCCTCTAAAATCTTTATCTAATCCAGCAACCATCACTCTTAAACCTTTATCCGCCAAATACTCGCATACATCTACTATATTTTTATCAAAAAATTGTACTTCATCTATCGCAACAACTTCACTATCATCTTGAACATGCTCTAAGATTTCTAATGCATTTCCAACAACAATACATGGTATATGCATTCCTGCATGTGATACAATTTCGTTCTCTGAATATCGGTTATCTATTTTGGGTTTAAATACAATAATCTTCTTTTTTGCAAAAGATAATACATTAATTCTACGAATAAGTTCTTCTGTTTTACCTGCAAACATGCATCCACAAACAACTTCTATCCATCCCTCTCTATATTGATTATACATGTTTAAATTCCTCCACTTGAATTATTATAACGATTTTTTTAATATTTGTACATATTCAAGTCACATTCTTTCTATAAAATACAACTAGGTGATAAATATGAAATGGTTAACACAATTTATGTATGGTCGCTATGGTCACGACCATCTTAATCTATTTTTATTAGTTTTAAGTATTATCTGTTCTTTTCTAAGATTTTTATTTGAACCTCTTATCATACTGTCTTATATTTCTATAATACTATGTTGTTATAGAATGTTTTCTAAACAGACATATAAGCGTACTCAAGAAAACAATAAATTCTTAGAAATCACAAATCCTATTGGAAAAACTTTTAATCGTACTAAAAACAAATGGAAATACAGAAAGACACATAAATATTTTAAATGTCCAACTTGTCATCAATATTTAAGAGTTCCTAAAGGAAAAGGACAAATAGAAATTACTTGTCCTCATTGTCATCATCATTTTGATAAAAGAACATAATCCCTTAACAAAGGGTTTTTTCTTTATGAAAAAAAGGCTAACATTTTGATATGATAACCTCCCAGTAGACAGCGTAAATAATTAAACGCTGATTACGGGAG
>CAJTTM010000029.1 GCA_910579135.1 uncultured Erysipelotrichales bacterium
GAATTAATAGAACAACTTAAAGGAATTGCAGAAATCGTTGGTAAAAATATATAAGGAGTGAAAATATGAGAGTTAATTTAGGGAAAGATAGTTATGATATTATTATAGAACAAGGTGCATTAGATAAAGCTTTAGAATATGTACAATCAGTTTATCAAGGAAATAAGATTGTTATTATTTCTGATGATAATGTTTATCCAATTTATGGTCATAAAATAGAAGGAAAATTATCTCAGGAATTTATTGTACATGATATTGTTTTACCTCATGGAGAAAAAACAAAGAATTTTGATATACTACCTGAAATTTATTCTCAATTACTCTCATTTCATTTAACAAGAACAGATTTAATCATTGCATTAGGTGGAGGAGTTATAGGAGATTTAGCCGGCTTTGTCGCAAGTACTATTTTAAGAGGAGTTAAGTTAATTCAAATTCCTACATCACTATTAGCTCAAGTTGATTCAAGTGTTGGGGGAAAAGTTGCAGTTGATTTAAAAGAAGGAAAAAATTTAGTAGGAGCTTTTAAACATCCTTCTTTAGTTATTATAGATCCACTAACATTAAAAACACTTGATCAAAGATATATCAATGATGGAATGGGTGAAGTTATCAAATATGGATGTATTAGAAGTGCTTCTTTATTTGATAAACTTGCAAACTATAAAGATTTTGATGATTTATATAAAGATATAGATGAAATTATTGGCCAATGTGTGGATATAAAAAGAGATGTTGTAGAAAAAGATTTATATGATTTTGGAGATAGATTAATTTTAAACTTTGGACATACACTTGCTCATGCTGTAGAACAGTATTATCACTATGAAAAATATTCTCATGGAGAAGCAGTCGCAATTGGAATGGTTCAATTAACTAGAATAGCTGAAAAGAAAGGTATGTGTCAAAATGGTTTATCTCAAAAGATAAAAGAAGTTTGTATAAAATATAATTTACCATCTATTGCTCATCTTTCAAGTCAAGATTTAAGCCAGGCTATATCTTTAGATAAAAAGAATATTAATAAAAAACTATCTTATGTTTTATTAAAAGATATAGGAGAAACATATATATATCCTAGTGATCTTACATTTATAGAAGGAGAAGAAATCTAATGAGTTCAATCACTTTAAAATCAACAAAATTAAAAGGAAGTGTTATTGTTCCACCATCTAAAAGCTTAGCTCATCGTGCAATAATTTGTGCTTCCCTTGCAAAAGGAAGAAGTATTATTAAAAATATTGAATATTCTAAAGATATCAAAGCAACAATTTCATGTATGAAATCTTTAGGAACAATTATATTTGAGCATGATGATTATTTAGAAATAGATGGAACAACAACTTTTTTCAAAAATAGATGTGAAATGGATTGTGAAGAATCTGGATCAACATTAAGATTTATGATACCTATCTCATTAGTAGAATTTGCATGGGTACATTATAAAGGAAAAGGAAAACTAGGACAAAGACCTTTAAATGTTTATTATGATATCTTTAATCAACAAGGTATTGTTTATTTATATAAAGAAAACGTTTTAGATTTATATATTCAAGGTAAACTTCACAGTGATGAATTCTATTTACCAGGTAATATTTCTTCACAGTTTATTAGTGGTTTATTATTTGCGTTACCTTTATTAGATGGCGATTCCAAAATACATATGACTTCACCATTACAATCAAAAGGATATATAGATTTAACATTACAAATGTTGAAACAATATGGAATAAAGATTGAATATGATGAACAGACTTTTTATATTAAAGGAAATCAAGAATATCAAGCACATGATTATACAATTGAGGGGGATTTTTCTCAAGCGGCTTTTTATTTAGTAGCTGATGCACTAAAAAATGATGTTATTATTAAAGGACTTAATCTTAAAAGTGCTCAAGGAGATAAAGTTGTTATAGATATATTAGAAGAAATGGGATGTTCTTTTATAAAAAAAGAAGATGGATATGTGATTAAATGTGATACATTAACAAGTGTTGATATAGATGCTTCACAATGTCCTGATATTATTCCTATTCTCGCATTAGCATGTGCTAACGCAAAAGGAACATCACGTATCTATAATGCAGGAAGATTAAGAATTAAAGAATGTGATCGTTTAAAAGCAACAGTAGAAGTTCTAAAAGAATTGGGTATTGAAGCCATTGAAAAAGAAGATGAAATGATCATTAAAGGTGGTCAAATACAAAGTGGAAAAGTATCTTCATATAATGATCATCGAATGGCAATGATGGAAGCGATAGCTTCAACTGTTGCGAAAGATATGATAGAAATAGATAACAAAGAGTGTGTACAAAAATCTTATCCAAGTTTTTGGCAAGATTATCAAATGTTAGGAGGTCAAATATGAGTGCAACATGGGGAACAAATATAGAACTCTCTATTTTCGGTGAAAGTCATGGAAAAGCAATAGGCGTTGTGATTGGAAATTTACCTGCGGGTATTGCATTAGATATGGAAGCTATAAAAAAAGATATGGGTAGACGAGCTCCAGGGAAAAACAAAATGTCAACCGCTAGAAAAGAAAGTGATGAAGTTGAAATTATAAGTGGTGTTATAGATAATATAACAACTGGTGCTCCTTTAACTGGTTTAATATATAATAGTGATCAACATTCAAAAGATTACTCATACTTAAAAGAATTAATGAGACCAGGTCATAGTGATTATAGTGCTTATGAAAAATATCATGGTTTTAATGACGTAAGAGGTGGGGGACATTTTTCAGGGCGTTTAACAGCCCCAATCGTTTTTGCAGGAAGTATTGCAAAACAAATATTAAAACAGATGGGGATTCAAGTAGGTGCTCATATCAAAAGTATTAAAGATATTGAGGATGATTCTTTTGGTATTGATGTAAATGAAGAAATATTAAATGATTTATTATTACAAGAATATCCTACAATTAATAAAGAAAAATATACATTAATGAAGAAGACGATTGAACAAGCAAGAATCAATCAGAATTCTGTTGGAGGAATGATTGAATGTGCTATTATTAATGTTCCCGCTGGAATTGGTAATCCTTTCTTTGATTCTATAGAGTCACATTTATCACCATTATTATTTTCTATTCCAGCAGTAAAAAGTGTGAGTTTTGGAATAGGAGAAGAAATAACAAATTTATTAGGGAGTGAAGCTAATGATAGTTATTATATAGATAATGGTGTAGTAAAAGCAAAAACCAATCATAATGGAGGGATACTTGGAGGAATTAGTAATGGGATGCCAATTACCTTTAAAGTAGGTATTAAACCAACTCCTTCAATCTCATTAAAACAAGAAACAATTAATGTAAAAACAAAACAAAATGCAATATTAGAAGTGAAAGGAAGGCATGATCCATGTATTGTACCTCGTGCTATCGTTGTTGTTGAGGCTATGGCAGCACTTGGAATCTTGGATATATTAGGGTATGAAAGACTTAAATAAATGTAGAGAAGAGATTGATGAAATTGATGAGCAGTTAATAGCATTATTTGAAAAAAGAATGCAAACTGTAAAAGATGTTATAACATATAAAATAGAAAATAATATGGAAATATTTCAACCAGACAGAGAAAAGAAAGTTGTTGAAAAAAATATTGATCGCTTAAGGAATAAAAATTTAGCATCTTATGCTGAGTTATTTATTCAAGAAATGCTTACTGTTTCTAAGGCTTACCAATCTGATTTATTACCATTAAAAGAAAAAGATGATTATATTACAGAATTTAAGAAAGATGCTGTTGTAGGATATCAAGGAGTTGCAGGCGCTTTTTCTCAAGGAGCAGTAGAAAAGTTTTTTGGACAAGGAACAAAAAATATTGGTTATCCAGAATTTGAAGATGTTTATAAGGCATTAGAAAATGAAGATATTGATTATGGTGTTTTACCTATTGAAAATAGCTTAACAGGATCTATTAATGATAATTATGATTTAATACGTAAATATGGGTTTAATATTGTAGGAGAGGTTTCTATACCAGTGAGTCAATGTTTAATGGCTTTACCAAATGTAAAAATGGAAGAAATCAAACAAGTTTATAGTCATCCTCAGGGATTAGCACAATCAAGCGAATTCTTTAATGAACATAAATATATGGAACCAATGCCATATAAAGATACTGCAATGGCAGCTCAATATGTATTTGAACGTCAAGAGAAATATAAAGCAGCAGTAGCTTCACCTCTAGCAGCTAAATTATATGGTTTAGAAATATTACAAGCTAATATTCAAAATGATAAAAGTAATATGACAAGATTCATGGTCATTTCTAAAGAAATGATATGTCCTAAAAATAGTAATAAAGTAAGTGTTATTTTTACTTTAAATCATCAAGTGGGAACTTTGTATAATATGCTACAAATTATTAGACAAAGTCAAATTAATTTAGTAAGAATAGAATCTCGACCAATGAAAAAAGAGAATTGGCAATATTATTTTTATTTAGATTTTGAAGGAAATATAAGAGAAGAGAGAATTAAAAGAGCACTAGAAAAAATGAAAGCCAATTGTAATACATTAAGAGTATTAGGTAATTATTATAAGATATAGGGAGGTTTTATGAAAAATATAGTATTAATAGGAATTATGGGGTGTGGGAAGACAACAATTTCTAAATTACTTGCAGATAAGTTAAATAGACCTCTTATTGATATGGATGATTATTTAGTGGATAAATATCAAATGACAATTAATGAAATGTTTGATATTTCAGAAGATTATTTTAGAGAAAGAGAAACAGAGTGTTGTTATGATGTCTCAAAGTTAGATGGTTATATTATTTCTACTGGTGGTGGTGTTATCAAAAAAAAAGAGAATACTGAATTATTAAAAAAGAATGGTATTGTTATTTATTTAGATAGACCTATTATCAATATTTTAGAAGATGTTGAAACAGCTTCAAGACCACTCTTAAAAGAAGGAACACAAAAATTATATGATTTATATGAACAAAGACATCAATTATATTTAGATGCATGTGATTATCATTTAAGTAATGATGGATCATTAGAAGATATTATGAATAAAATATTATCAATCATGTCATAACCAATTCACAAAACCTCGTTATAATAATAACGAGGTGATTTTTTATGAACAAGATTATACCTAATGTGAGTTCTAAATTAAGACATACAATAGAGGTTCCTGAATGTATATATACTGCTTCTGGAATATCTGTTAATGGTAAGAGAATTAAATCTTTAGTTTTTACTACAGATGTTGCAATTATATCAAATTGTAATGCAGATGCTGTAATTGCAGTTTATCCATTTACTCCAACATTACAAATTACCAAAGCTATTATAGAGGTTTCTCAAACACCTGTATTTGCAGGTGTTGGAGGGGGAACAACAAAAGGACCAAGAGTAAAAGAAATTGCATTAGATGCTGAATTAAATGGAGCGATGGGAGTTGTTTTAAATGCCCCTACTCAAACAGAATTTGTACAAGAACTTTCTGAACATATTGATATCCCTATCGTATTAACTATTGTATCAATAGATGAACCATTAGAAGAGAGAATGTTACATTCTGGGGCTAGTATCATTAATGTTTCAGGTGGTAAAGATACAGCCAAAATTGTAAGAGCCTTAAGAGAAATAGATAGTCATTTTCCAATTATTGCGACAGGTGGACCTAGTGATGAAACAATCAAAGAAGTTATTATGGCTGGAGCTAATGCAGTTACATATACACCACCAACTAATGGTGAGATTTTTAAGGAAATGATGGAAAAATATCGAAAACAATGTAGTCAGTAATTAAATGTCGAAATTTGTCTTTAAAAAGATATTGAAAGTTCATAATTTTATTGATATACTATGGGTGTTTAAAGGGGAGTAGCTTCTTCGTATTTCGTTCGTCATCACGTTTAAACACCGGACGAAATGGACACAATTGTGGTTAGCAAGACCTTTGTTCTGTTTTAATAGCGGAATAAATGTCTTGTTTTTTATTTATGGAAAGGAGAAAAATATGATTTGGAATATTGTTTTGTTAGTTGTAGGATTTATTTTACTTATTAAAGGTGCAGATGTTTTTGTTGAGGGAGCAAGTAAAGTTGCTGCTAAATTTCATATTCCTGAAATTGTTATTGGATTAACAATTGTAGCATTTGGAACAAGTGCACCTGAGGCTGCTGTTAGCATTGCTTCTGCATATAAAGGAACAGCAGGTATTGCAGTGGGGAATATTATAGGTAGTAACATTTGTAATGTTTTATTGATCTTAGGAGTGTCTGGTATTATTGGGAGTTTAAAAGTGAAAAAAAATACTTTGAAATTTGAAACACCTTTTGTGATTGTGATTACCGTGTTACTTTTATTTTTAGGAATAAACGGAGAAAGTGTTTCTAGATTTGATGGTATTATTCTTTTGATCTTGTTTATCGGATTCTTATCTTATTTATATTGGTTAAGTAAAAACGGAGAAGATACAAGTTTAGATGATGTACCAGAATTAGATGAAAATGATACTTTTTTTAAACTTATGATTATGATTGTTTTAGGTATAGCTGCCATTATTTTAGGAAGTAATTTGACTGTAGATGCTGCAAGTAGTATTGCGAAAGCATTTGGTGTCAGTGATCGTATCATAGGATTAACAATCGTTGCGATTGGAACGTCGTTACCAGAATTAATGACTTCAGTAAGTGCTTCGTTAAAGGGTAAAAATGATTTGGCTGTTGGAAATATCATCGGAAGTAATATTTTTAACATATTGTTTGTATTAGGAACTGCTTCTATTGTTTCTCCTATTCCAATCCCATTTTCAATAAATTTTATATTTGATTTTGTGATTGCGATAGCAGCTTTAGTGGTTTTTGTATTATTTATTAATAAGGATTATTGTTTAAGAAAAATAGGTGCTAGTATTATGCTGGCAGGATATTTTGCATATATTATCTATATCATATAAAAAAATTTTTATTATTATTTTTTAAATTATGTTGTCATAAAGCACTATAAATGATTCAAGTAAGAAGGCATAGTTTTACATTATATTAAAATTATACTATCTTGCTTGTTTTTTTGTTGAAATTATAGTATTATCATCTTGTGAAAAAATTATAAAAATGGAGGAAATAATATGGCAGAAAAAAAAGCTGTAAAAACTGAAGAGTGGACTAATGAAAAAATTGATGCTCATGTTGATGAGTTAGTTAATAAAGCATTGGTCGCTTTAGACAAATTTGAAGGATTAGATCAAGAAGCTGTTGATTATATCGTTGCTAAATGTTCAGTAGCTGGATTAGATCAACACGGTGTCTTAGCTGAAGCTGCAGTTAATGAAACTGGGAGAGGTGTTTTCGAAGATAAAGCAGTTAAAAACTTATTTGCTTGTGAATATGTTACAAGTAATCTTCGTCATTTAAAAACTGTAGGAATTATCAATGAAGACCCATTAACTGGTATTACTGAAATTGCAGAACCAGTAGGTGTTATTTGTGGTATTGTACCAACAACAAATCCTACTTCTACAGTTATCTTTAAATCTTTGATTTCTTTAAAAACAAGAAATCCAATAATATTCTCATTCCATCCATCTGCATATGAATGCTCTGTAATGGCTGCTAAAGTCGTAAGAGATGCTGCAATTGCTGCTGGAGCTCCAGAAGATTGTATTCAATGGTTAGGAATGAAATCAATGTATGCAACTACTGCATTAATGAATCATCCTGGTGTTGCTACTATTTTAGCAACTGGTGGTAATGCAATGGTTAAAGCTGCATATTCATGTGGAAAACCTGCTTTAGGTGTTGGTGCTGGTAACGTACCTGCTTATGTTGAAAAATCTTGTGTATTACCTAGAGCTGTAAATGATATCGTATTATCAAAATCTTTCGATAATGGTATGATTTGTGCTTCTGAGCAAGCTGCAATCGTAGATCATGAAATCTATGATGCGTTCAAGAAAGAAATTTCTAGATTCAAAGTTTACTGGGTAAATGCTGATGAAAAAGCAAAACTTGAAAATTATATGTTCCCAGATAGAGAAAAAGGTGTTATTCCTGCAGTTGTTGGTAAGCCTGCTACATGGATTGCTGAACAAGCTGGAATTAAAGTTCCTGAAGATACTCAAATTATCTTAGCTGAATGTAAAGAAGTTGGACCTAACGAACCATTAACTAGAGAAAAATTATCTCCAGTATTAGCTGTATTAAAAGCTTCTTCAACTGAAGATGGTATTGCAAAAGCAGCTGCTATGGTTGAATTTAATGGTTTAGGACATTCTGCTGCTATACATACACAAAACCATGATATTTCTGTAGAATTTGGTTTAAAATGTAAAGCAATCCGTGTTATTGAAAATGCACCATCTACATTTGGTGGTATCGGTTCTGTTTACAATGCATTTATTCCATCATTAACTTTAGGTTGTGGTTCTTATGGTCATAACTCAGTTTCTAATAACGTAAGTGCTGTAAACTTAATAAATATTAAGAGAATAGGGAGACGTAATAACAATATGCAATGGGTTAAACTTCCTCCAAAAATCTATTTTGAAAGAAATTCAATTAGATATTTAAGAGATATGAAAGTTATGAATAAAGCTATGATCGTTACTGATCATGGTATGTATAATTTAGGATATGTTGCTAAGATTGAAGACGTTATTAAACGTAGAAGAAATAAAGTTGATATTGAATTGTTCTTTGATGTAGAACCAGATCCAAGTATTGATACAGTAATGAATGGAGTTGAATTAATGAGAAAATTCAATCCAGATGTTATTATCGCTTTAGGTGGAGGTTCTGCAATGGATGCCGCTAAAGTTATGTGGTTAATGTTTGAACATCCAGAAGTTAACTTTGATGATATTAAACAAAAATTCATGGATATTAGAAAACGTGCATTTAAGTTCCCTGAATTAGGAAAGAAAGCAAGATTAATTTGTATCCCTACAACTTCAGGAACTGGATCAGAAGTTACTCCATTCGCAGTTATCACTGATAAGAGAGCTAACAAGAAATATCCATTAACTGATTATGCTTTAACTCCAACAGTTGCAATTATTGACCCAGAATTCGTAATGAGTTTACCTGCTGCAATTGCTGCTGATACTGGTATTGATGTATTAACTCATGCTATTGAAGCTTATGTTTCTATTTTAGCAAGTGATTTCACTGATGGATGGGCAAAACAAGCTGTTAAGTTAGTATTTGATTACTTAGAAAGATCAGTTAAGAATGGTAAGAATGATCCTGAAGCAAGAGAAAAAATGCATAATGCTGCAACTATCGCAGGTATGGCATTTGCTAATGCTTTCTTAGGTATGAACCACTCATTAGCTCATAAGATTGGTGGAGAATGGCACGTACCTCATGGTCGTACTAATGGTATCTTATTACCACATGTTATTAGATATAATGGTACTATCCCAACTAAGTTAAATATCTGGCCAAAGATTGAAAACTATAAAGCTGATGTTAAATATATGGAATTAGCTCAATTAATTGGATTAAAGCCTAAAAATCCAGCTGAAGGTGTTAAGATGTTTGCTGATGCATGTGAAGAATTATGTGCTAAAGTTGGTGTTGCTTGCAACATTAAATCTCAAGGAATTGATAAGGATGCATGGATGGAATCTGTTCATAGAATGGCTATGAATGCTTATGAAGATCAATGTACACCTGCAAATCCAAGAATGCCTATGGTTAAGGATATGGAAGATATCTTAGTTAAGATCTACGATTTCGAAACTAAATTTGCTAAAAAATAATGAATTCAAAAAGATGCAAAACTTTGCATCTTTTTTCTTTACTTTAGACTTAAACTAACGTAACATATAATAAGGTGACGAATATGAAATTAATGAAAAATATTATTTTAGTAATTTCAATTATTGCTTTATTATTTCAATTCTATGTAGATATTTCACCTATTGTAGATTTTTCTCTTGAAGGTAGAGTAATGATTGTTTTAATAGAAGTTTTTGGTTTTTTATATGTTTATTTTTGGTATAGGAATAAAGTAGATGAAAAGATAAGACAACGTTATTTTAAGTATTTAATATGGTTATTATTTTCTATTTATTTAATTAATCTTATCTATTTATTGTTTTTAGATGGTGAATTAGGTAGAGATATTAGATTTTTAGAGAATATAGATGAATATATGAAATATAATGTGAATTTAAAACCATTTCATACTATAAAATTATTTATAAATAGTTATTATCAAGGAAATCTTCCTTTAACTATGATTGCAGTTAATTTAATGGGTAACCTTGTTGCATTTATGCCTTTCGCTTTCTTTTTGCCTATTTTATTTTCTAGCCAAAATAAATGGTATAACATTTTTATAACTATGTCTTTTATTATTGTTTTAGCTGAAATTATACAAGTTTTTACAATGACTGGAAGTGGAGATATAGATGATTATATTTTAAATATTATAGGTAGTATGATTGCTTATTTTATACTTATGTATTTGAAAGGAAAAAGGAAATGAAAAAGAAAGATATAATAGTTATAACAGTATTATTGCTTATTATAGGAGGAATATATTTTTTCTATTCTTCTTTTTTTAATACAACTGAATATGCTTATGTTTATTATCATAATGAAGTGATTGATAAGATAGATATAAACATTGATAAAACTTATACTTATAAAGGCGATTATGGATCATTTTCAATAGAGGTAAATCATCAAAAATATCATGCTATAAATGTGCAATGTCCTAACCATGATTGTGAGAAAGTGGGTTGGGTCAATAAAGGAAATTCAACATCTATTATATGTGTACCAAATCAAATTTATGTTTTACAAGAAAATAAATCTATTAACGATATTGATTAAAATTATTTCTTTTCATTCAATATCATTTGTTATATACTAAGAATCGGTGATTATTTATGAGTAAAAAAGAATTATGGATTCAGGGAATGAAGGATGGTATTCCTATATGTGTAGGTTATTTTGCAGTTTCTCTTACCTTTGGTATACAATGTGGTATTGGAGGATTAAGTATATTTGAAGCTATTATGATATCAATTACAAACTTAACTTCTGCAGGGCAATTTGGTGGATTGAATTTAATAGTTGCTAGAGCAAGTTATTTTGAAATGTTATTTACACAACTTATTTTAAATATTAGATATGTATTGATGTCTACATCATTATCACAGAAGATAGAAAAAGAAACATCTCTTTTTCAAAGATTAATTGTATCTCATGGAATAACAGATGAGATATTTGGAATATCTATGCTTCAAAAAGGAAAATTATCACCTTATTATTCATATGGAGCAATGAGTGTAGCTATACCTGGATGGACAATAGGAACCTTGGTAGGAATTTCTTTGGGTAATATATTACCTCTTAACTTATTAAATGCCTTATCAATTGCAATATATGGAATGTTTTTAGCTGTTATTATTCCTCCAGCTAAAAAGAACAAAAAAATATTATTGGTTGTTATATTATCAATGATGTTAAGTGGATTATTTGAAATATTGCCTATTTTAAATCAAATTTCAAGTGGATTTAAAATCATTATCGTTACAATTATTGTTGCATCGTGGGCAGCATATAAGTTTCCAATAAAGGAGGAGGACAATGCATAATATACATATTTATATTCTTATCATGGCAATCGTTACCTATTTAATAAGAGCATTACCATTAACACTTATACATAAAGAAATCAATAATCAATTTATCAAATCATTCCTATACTATATACCTTATGTCACATTAGCTGCTATGGTTTTTCCTGCTATACTCTATTGCACAGGTAATACAGTAACAGCTATCGTAGGTTTTATAACTGCTTTATTTTTATCTTATAAAGAACAAAGTTTAACAATTGTTGCTTTATGTGCTTGTATAAGTGTTTATTTAGCAGAACTTGTTATTGGATAAAAGCTTTGATACTATCTCAATACTTCTTCAAAGAAGTAAGAGATAGTTTTTTATTGACATAAAAAACTATTGTGATATAATACATAGCAAACTATATAGCTTGCTATGTAATTTGCTATGTTGGAGGTATGTCATGGATAATGAAGAAATAAAAATGGGTGCTTTATTTAGATGGATCAATAATACATTTGAACAAAGAATTAATGAGATGTTAAAAAAGCATGATTTAACAAGATCACAATGTGATATTCTTTTATATTTGACAAAATCAAGTCATAAAGGTATTGATAATATTACTCAAAGAGATATTGAAAAAACTTTTCGTATTTCTAATCCAACAGTAACTGGATTACTTAATCGTTTAGAATCAAAAGAATTTATTGGAAGAAAAGTTTCTTCTAAAGATGCAAGATATAAATATATTGTATTGAGTGATAAAGCAATTAGGGTGTTAAATGAGATAAAATTATCATTAGATGAAAATGAAAGAAAAGTTTTTTCTTGTTTAAGTGAAGATGAAGTAGATACTTTAAAGAGTATTTTATTAAAGATTGTTAGTGATTTATAGAAAGAGAGGTATTTTATGGTAAAGACATTATTAAAACAAACGAAAGAATATAAAAAGTATTCCCTAATGACTATGGGAGCAGCAGCATTAGAAGTTGTTTTAGAAATTTTAATTCCGTTATTGATGGCTGGTTTAATAGATAATGGAATTGAAGCCAAAGATATGAATGCAGTTTTTATATATGGATCAATTATGTTCTTATTTGCGATTGGAACCTTATCTTTAGGTTTTTTAGCTGGTAAATTTGCAGCTCATGCTTCAACTGGATTTGCATCTAATTTAAGAGAAGCAATGTATGTTAATATTCAAACATTTTCTTTTTCAAACATTGATAAATACAGCACAGCTGGATTAGTGACACGTTTAACTACTGATGTGACTAATGTTCAAATGGCTTATCAAATGATTATTAGAACTCTTATTCGTGCGCCAATGAATTTAGTGTGTGCCTTATTTATGGCGTTTATGATTAATGCAAGATTGAGTTTAATATTTGTTGGGGCTATTTGTTTCTTAGTTGTTGTATTAGGGATAATCATGTTTTTTGCAATGAGATATTTTAATCAAGTTTTTCCAAAATATGATGAATTAAATGAAAGTGTACAAGAGAATGTTGTTGCAATTAGAGTTGTTAAATCTTTTGTAAGAGAAAAATATGAAAATGAAAAATTTAAAAATGCAGCTGAAAATATAAACCGACTATTCATCAAAGCTGAAAGTGTTTTATCATTTAACAATCCTGCAATGATGCTTTCTGTATATACATGTATTTTACTTTTATCATGGTTAGGAGCAAAAAGTATTGTTGGAGGGACATTAACAACTGGACAATTAACAAGTTTATTCAGTTATGTTATGAATATTATGATGTCACTTATGATGTTATCTATGGTATTTGTTATGATTACGATGTCTATTGCATCAGGTAAACGTATTGCAGAGGTTATTAATGAAAAATCAGATTTAGTATCTCCAAATAATGCATATATGGAAGTGAAAAATGGACAAATTGATTTTAATCATGTTAACTTTTCATATAAACATGGTAGTGGAGAACCTGTATTAAAAGATATAGATATCCATATTCAAAGTGGAGAAACAATTGGAATTATTGGTGGAACTGGAAGTGCCAAGAGTAGTTTAGTTAACCTTATTAGTCGTTTATATGATGTTAATGAAGGAAGTGTTTTAGTAGGAGGAAAAGATGTAAGAGAGTATGATCTTGAAACATTAAGAGATGAAGTTTCTGTTGTTCTTCAAAAGAATGTTTTATTTAGTGGTACAATTTTAGAAAATCTAAGATGGGGAAATGAAAATGCAACATTAGAGGAATGTCAAGAAGCTTGTCGTTTATCATGTGCAAGTGAATTTGTTGAACAATTTCCTATGGGTTATGAAACATATATTGAACAAGGTGGTTCAAATGTTTCTGGTGGACAAAAACAAAGATTATGTATTGCCAGAGCATTGTTAAAAAAACCTAAAATTTTAATTTTAGATGATTCTACAAGTGCTGTTGATACTGCAACTGATGCTTCTATTCAAAAATCATTTGAAGAATGCATTCCAGAAACAACAAAAATCATTATTTCTCAAAGAATTTCTTCAGTACAAAATGCTGATAGAATTATTGTATTAGAAGATGGTCAAATTAATGGATTTGATACACATGAACACTTATTAGAAACAAATGAAATTTATAAAACTATCCATGAAACTCAAATAAAAGGAAAGGAGGAAGCATAATGAAAAAAGAAAATGTTATGGGGCGTTTATTAAAACGATTATTTAGAGAACATAAAATTGCTTTAATAGTAGTTGTTTTATGTATTATTGGTAATGCTTTAGCAAATGTTCAAGGAACATTATTTATGCAAACTTTAATTGATGATTATATTACTCCTTTAATCGGTAGTGCTTCTCCTGATTATAGTGGATTACTCGCAGCATTAGGAAGAGTTTCTTGTTTTTATGGGATTGGTATTATATGTGCTTATTCTTTTAATAGAATAATGGTTACAGTGACTCAAACTTTTTTAAGAGATTTACGTATAGAACTATTTGAACATATGGAATCATTACCTATTAATTATTTTGATACAACAGCTCATGGTGATATTATGTCAGTTTACACAAATGATATTGATACTTTAAGACAATTAATCAGTCAATCAATACCTCAACTTGTATCAAGTACTATTACTATTGTTGCTGTTTTTGTATCGATGTTAACATTATGTTTACCATTAACACTTGTAAGTTTATTAATGTTATCTATTATGTTATTTGTTTCAAGAAAAGTTGGTACCCTGTCAGCAAAATATTTTATGAAACAACAAGATGATATTGGTAAAGTTAATGGATATATTGAAGAAATGATTTCAGGACAAAAAATTGTAAAAGTTTTTAATCATGAGGAAAAAGTAATTGAAGGATTTAAAAATTTAAATAATCAATTGCAACAAAGTGCAAATAATGCTCATAAATTTGCAAATGTATTAATGCCTGTGACTGTACAGATTGGAAATATTTCATATATTGTATGTGCAATTACAGGAGCAATTATGGCATTAAGTGGTTTTAGTATGATTACTATAGGTACATTAGTTTCATTCCTACAATTAAATAAAAACTTTAATGGACCTATTGGACAAATTTCTCAACAAATCAATTCGGTTGCAATGGCACAAGCTGGAGCTAATCGTATCTTTAAGATGTTAGATGAAAAAAGTGAAGATGATCAAGGGATTGTTACATTATGCCGTGTAAAATATGAAAATGGAGTAATGGTTGAAACGAAAGAAAGAACGGGACATTGGGCATGGCGTCATCCTAGAAATGATGGTAGTGTTGAATTGGTTGAAATGAAGGGTGATATTAAACTTGAAAATGTAGATTTTGGTTATGTTGAAAATAAAACTGTTTTACATGATGTGAGTGTATTTGCGAATCCTGGAGAAAAAATTGCTTTTGTAGGTGCTACTGGAGCTGGTAAAACAACAATCACAAACTTAATTAATCGTTTTTATGATATTCAAAGTGGAACGATTACGTATGATGGTATTGATATAAAATTGATTAAGAAAAATGATTTAAGACGTTCTTTAGGTGTTGTTCTTCAAGATACTCATTTATTTACTGGTACAGTTATGGATAATATTCGATATGGACGTTTAGATGCAACTGATGAAGAATGTAAAGAAGCAGCTAAACTAGCAAATGCAGATAGCTTTATTAGGCATTTACCAAATGGATATGAAACAAAATTAACTGGTGATGGATCAAATCTTTCTCAAGGACAAAGACAGTTACTTGCGATTGCCAGAGCTGCAGTCGCAAATCCACCAGCATTAATTTTAGATGAAGCAACATCTTCTATTGATTCACGTACTGAAAAGCTAGTACAAGATGGAATGGATAAATTAATGACAGGGAGAACAACTTTAGTTATTGCTCATAGATTATCTACAATTAAAAATAGTGATTGTATCATGGTTCTTGAACTAGGACGTATTATTGAAAGAGGAAATCATGAAACATTAATTAAAGAAAAAGGTAAATATTATCAGTTATATACTGGTGCTATTGAAATGGATTAAAAAATAGAACTAGAGAAACTTTGTAATTAAATTAAGTTTCTCAGTTCTTTTTTATTTATATATTATTAGATAAAATATTTATTACAAAGTATTAAAAATTCGATAAAATACTTTCCTTTCTAGAAAATACTAGAAATTTGATAGTATTTATAATATAATGGCAGAGTCTTAAGTGAATTTATTTATAGAGTTCTTAAGGGAGAAAATTAGAAAGGAAAAGAAAAATGGAAAAAATTTCAAAATTATTTAAGTTTCAAGAGCGTGGAACAACATTTAATACCGAACTTATTGCTGGATTAACAACATTTATGACTATGGCATATGTTTTGGTATTGCAACCAAATGCTATTGTAGGTTTTGGTGTGCCTGAATTGGTTGATGTGAATGGTGTTTTGATTACAAAGGAAGCTGTTTTAATTACAACTGCTTTAGTGTCAGGACTTATCACATTATTTATGGCATTCTATGCTAACTTGCCATTTGCACTTTCTTGTGGTATGGGAAGTAATTTTATGTTTGGTGGTATGTTACAAAGTGGAAGTATTTCTTTTGGAGAAATTATGGGAATGACTTTAGTAACAGGAATTATTTTTGTGGCTTTATCATCTTTTGGGATTCGTGATTTAATTGTGCGTATGATTCCAAAAAATATTAAAACGGCTATTAGTAGTTGTATTGGTTTCTTTATTGCTTATTTAGGATTAAAAAGTACAGGGATTTGTGATTTTTCTGCTGGATTAGCAATGGGTGATTTTACTCAACCTACTGTTTTGGTTTCATTATTTGGATTACTTTTAATTGCGACATTAACTGCATATAAAGTTAAAGGGGCTATGTTGATTGGTATTGTTGCAACAACATTAATTTGTATTCCTTTAGGAATTACAAGTTTACCTGATACAATTTTTGATGTTCCTTCTTTCTCAGCTGTTACAAATGTTATTGGAAATATCAATTTTTCTACAATTTGGACTGCTGAAGGAGTTGTCTTAATGTTTATTGCATTCTTTGGTGATTTCTTTTCTACATTAGGAACTGTATTAGGTGTTGCTTCAAAAGCAAATATGTTAGATGAAGATGGAAATCTTCCAGGAATTGAAAAACCATTCTTAGTAGATGCTATTGGAACATGTGTTGGAGCAGCTTGTGGTTGTACAACAATTACAACTTATGTAGAATCAACTTCTGGAGTAGAAGCGGGTGGACGTAGTGGTTTTGCTTCTGTTGTTACTGGAATATTATTTATTGTTATGATGTTCTTTGCACCACTTGTATTAATTATTCCAGATTGTGCAACTGGACCAGCATTGATTTTTGTAGGGTTCTTAATGATTAGTGGATTTAAGGATATTGATTTTAGTGATTTTACAGAAAGTTTTGGACCATTTGTTATGATTATGTTTGGAACTTTTATGGGAAGTATTGCAGCAGGTATTGCAGCAGGTATATTAGCTCATTTGTTTATTAAAGTCATTACAGGTAAGTTTAGTGAAATACATGTTGGTATGTATGTTCTTGCTATTCCTCTTATTTTATATTTTATTTATGGATAAAAGGAGATATATATATGGAAATTAAATGTAAAGATAAGAAAGTATTATTAAAAGCTGCTTTAGGAGAAATCAATAGTGATTTAGCTATTACAAATGCTAAGATTGTAAATATGTTTAATGGAAATATTGATCATGGAACTGTTTATGTGAAAAATGGTTTTATTGCTCATATTGAATTAAATGATGAAGAAACAATCAAAGCAGATGAAGTGATAGATGCAAAAGGAATGTATCTTATTCCAGGATTAATTGATTCTCATGAACATATTGAAAGCTCTATGATGGTTCCTCGTAATTTTGCAAAAGCTGTTATTCCTTGGGGAACAACAACAGTTATTACAGATCCTCATGAAATTGGAAATGTTTGGGGTGTTGAAGGCGTTAAATATATGCATGATGATGCTGATGATTTACCAATGCGTCAATGTATTGATATTCCTTCATGTGTTCCAGCCGTTCCTGGTCTTGAAAATGCAGGAGCTGATTTCTTAGCAAAAGAAATTGAAGAATTAACAAAACTTCCAAGGGTTATTGGACTTGCAGAAGTTATGGACTTTTTAGCTGTTATTCATGGTGAAGATCGTATGATGGATATTCTTGATGTTGCTGAAAGGAAAGGATTGTATTTACAAGGACATGCACCATTTTTAAGTGGTAGAATGTTAAGTGCATATTTATGTGGTGGACCAAATACTTGTCATGAAAGTCGTGATACAAATGAAGCTTATGAAAAATATCGTAATGGTATGTTCTTAGATATGCGTGATTCAAGTATGTGTAAAAATATTCCTGCTGTTTGGGATGCAGTGAAGGATAGTCGTTATTTAGATCATTTATGTTTATGTACAGATGATCGTGAATCAGAGGATATTTTAGTACATGGACATATCAATGATGTTGTTCGTATTGCTATTCAAAATGGAATGAATCCAATTGATGCTATTCGTAGTGCTACATACAATACAGCTAGAGAAGTTGGTTTAAAGAATTTAGGTGCAATTGCTCCAGGATATGTAGCAGATATGATTTTATTAAATGATTTAGAAGAAATGACACCTAGTGTTGTTTTCTACGGTGGTCAAAAAGTTGCAGAAAATGGTAAACTTTGTGTAGAGATTAAAGATCATAGTTTTGAATTGGAAAGAAGAAATTCAGTATCTATTAAACCATTAACTGTTGATGACTTTACAATCAAAGCTCCTATTGAAAATGGGAAAATCAAAGCTAATATTATGGAGTTTGAAGATCCAATTAATTCCCTTAGTGATGTTGCATCAGTAGAATTAGATGTTGTAGACGGGAAAGTTGTATTAAATGATCCTGATTTGAAATTTGTCGCAGTTGTTAACCGTTATCAAAATAATGATAATATTGCTGTTCATGTTGTTCGTGGTTTTGGAACGACACATGGAGCATTGGCTTCTACTGTTTCACATGATTCTCATAATTTAACTATTGTATATGATTATGCAGAGAATGCCTTAGTGGCTGCTAATGAGTTAAAACGTGTTGGTGGAGGAATGTGTGCTGTTGAAGATGGAAAGATTATTCATACATTAGAACTTCCAGTTGCTGGTTTATTATCATTAAAACCAGCTGAAGAATTGGCTAAGGATGCGAACTTGATGAAACAAGCTAATCGTCAATTAGGATTAACTCAACTTGAAAATCCTTTACTTCGTATTGTGACTTTAGCATTACCAGTTGTTCCAAATGCTAAAATGAGTGACTTAGGATTAGTTGATGTGAATAATAAAAAGTTGATTCCATTATTTGATTAATGATAAATATAAAAAGATATTATTCAATTATATGAGTAATATCTTTTTTTGTTAATGCTTATTTTTACAATTCATCTCTTTTATCAGTTTGTTTAATATAGTTTTTTCTTTTTTGAATATTTTCTTCATAATTTTTACTAAATGTACAAGCATATAGTGTATCTAATAGATAATGAATAGATGTATTAGAAGAAAAATGTCCTATTTTAGCATAGGTTTCTTCTTTTTTTGGAATGTATAAGTGAGCATCTGTACAATCCACAAGTTTATTTTCTTGATAACTTGTTATTGAAATTGTTTGACAACAACAATTTTTAATCATTGAAGAATAATCTAGTGCTTCAAAAGTATTTCCAGAATATGAAATGAATATACAACAATCACTTTCTTTTAAAAGTTGAAATATAAAACTGATATCATCTCTATTATTAATAATTTCAACTTTCTTAAAGAGAAAACGCATTTTATATTGAAAATCAAAAGTAATAGTTGCTGTATTTGCCATAGCAAATATATAAATTGTATTTGCTTGAGATAAATAGGTTGTACACTTAGATAATTCATCATGTTGAATAAGTTGAGCAGTTTCATGAATAGTATGACTTTCTAATTGCTCAATTAAGCTAGATATTTTTTGTATAGAATCTTTATAAGAGAATGGAAAGTTAGGATTAATATCTTTATGACTATTATTCAAATAGTTCTTTTCAGTATATATAGCTTCTCTTAAAGATGACCATCCATCATATCCTAATTTTTTTGCTAATCTAATTGTTGTGGAAGCGGATGTAAATGTTTTTTGTGCAATATCAGAAACTTTTAATTGTAAAATATTTCCTTCGTAATTAAGCAAATAATTAGCAACCAATATTTCATTGCTTGAGAATATTTCTTCGTTTTTTAATTTATTTAATAATATCATATTGCATCACTCCTTTTTTATTATATATTGATAAGGAATGAAATTCCAGTTTTTATAAAGGATCTTATAAAATATTTGGAAATAAAATTCAGGTGGTGGTAGAAGTATTGTTTTTGAAGTATGTTTAGTACATAATGAAACCAGAAAATATAAATAGAGGAGGATTAAATATGAGTTTTTCAAAAGGTTTTTTATGGGGTACTTCTATTAGTGCAGCTCAAGCAGAAGGTGGTTGGGATGAAGGTGGAAAATCTCCTGTTCAAGTTGATTATGCTAATGTAGGGTCTGCTTCATCAAGTGGAAGGCAATTAATTTATAAAAAAGAAGATGGTTTAAAGGGAACTCTTACAGGAGCATACGCAATGTTTCCACATTTACCAGATAATGGTCAATACGCATCATTTGATGATGTTTATTATTCAAATCGTAAAGCATCTGATTTTTATCATCACTATAAAGAAGATATTGCTTTAATGGCTGAAATGGGATTTACAACATTTAATACAACTATTTCATGGGCTAGAATTTTTCCTAATGGAGTTAAAGGTGGTATCAATCAAGATGGTGTAGAATTCTATAGAGATGTATTTACTGAATTAAGAAAATATAATATAGATCCAGTTATTACTCTTTATAAATATGATGAACCAGTTTATTTTGAACAAACATATGGTGGGTGGACTAATCGTACTATGATTGATGAGTTTTTAGAGTTTGCGAAAGTTTGTTTTAGCGAATATAAAGATCTTGTGAATAAATGGATGACATTCAATGAAATTAATGTTTTGTTGTTATTTAAAAATTTACCACATACAAGTGAAGAAGCACAAATAAGATTTCAAGAGCTCCACAATCAATTAGTTGCATCTGCAAGAGCAGTTCAATTAGCTCATCAAATTAATCCACAAAATAAAGTAGGATGTATGATAGCTGGCACATGTACTTATCCACTTACACCTGATCCAGTAGATGTTATGGATAATTACAAGTATTTCCAAGATATTTTCTGTTATAGTACAGATACAATGATTAGAGGTCGTTATCCTTCATTTGCGAAAAGATTATGGGAAGAAGAAGGCGTAAAATTAGAAATTGAAGAACAAGATTTTATTGATTTAGAAAATGGTACTGTTGAATTCTTAGGATTCTCATATTATATGTCACAGTGTCGTACAACACATACTGATGGAGTTGCTTCTCAAGGAAATATCTTTACTGGATTTGAAAATCCATATTTAAAGAAGAGTGAGTGGGGATGGCAAATTGATCCATTAGGTTTAAAATACTTCATGCATTATATTTATGATCGTTATAGTATACCATTACTTATCATTGAAAATGGTTTAGGAGCAATTGATAAAGTTGAAGAAGATGGTTCTATCCATGATGATTATCGTATTGATTATTTACGTTCTCATATTCAAGCAATGAAAGAAGCTGTTGAAGAAGGTGTTAATTTGATGGGGTATACAACATGGGGTGGAATTGATCTTGTTAGTGCAAGTACTGGTCAAATAGAAAAACGTTATGGAATGATTTATGTTGATGCTAATGATAAAGGAGAAGGAACTTACAAAAGATTAAGAAAAGATAGTTTCTATTGGTATAAAAAGTGTATTCAATCTAATGGTGAAGATTTAGATTAGTTATAAAAAAACAAGTGAGCTTTTTGATATGTGATTTTGTCATAAAGTTCACTTTTAAGCCAATAAATTAATATATTAAAAAATATGAAAAATGATAAGGAAGTGTAGAAATGGGAAAAATTATATTTTTTGATGTTGATGGAACCTTGATTGGAAAAAGTCAAGTGATTGCTAATAAGAATAAAGAAGCCTTATCTATGCTTAGAAAAAAGGTCATAAAGTCTTTCTATGTACAGGAAGAATGACACTTTCAGCTATGATAGGATTAGAGGATACTGTTATAGATGGGATGATTACTTTGGCTGGAAGTGTTGTTCATGTTAATGATGAAATGATTTATGAAAATAAAATAGAAAAGAGTTTATTAATAGAAATGATAAGGTTGTTTAAAGAAAATCATATTGATTATTCTTTGGAAACAAGAGTAGGTAATTTTCACACAAAAGGATTACAAGAGTTTTATTTAAAATGGATAGATGAACATTATAAAGATCCTATAGCAATCAAAGCATTGAAAGCAGATAAAATAGGAGATAATCAATATCTCATAGATTCTTTTGATATAGAGAAAATTAATGTTCAAAAAGTAACTTTTATTGCAAAAAAAAGAAAAAATTTCAAAAAAGTACAACCTATATTAGAAAAGATATTTAATATTCATTATTTCTCTAAAAATGAGAAATATATAGATGGAGAACTCATATTAAAAGATTGTACAAAGGTAGAAGGCATAAAGAAAGTAATTAATTATTACAACAGTCCAAAAGAAAACACAATTGCATTTGGAGATAGTATGAATGATATACAAATGTTAAAATATGTTCATACTGCTATAGCACGTGTTGATGCACCAAAAGAATTAAAACAATTAGCTCATTATTATTTTGAAGATCCAGATGAAGATGGAATTTATAAAGCTTTATTACAAATGAAACTTATTTAGAGAGGAGAAAAAAGATATGATTTATAAAGAATTTCAAGATTTAAAATTGTCAGCATTAGGAATGGGAGCAATGAGGCTTCCAGTAATTAATGGAGATGATCATCAAATTGATGAAGAAGCAACTGCCAAAATGGTTGCTTATGCAATGGAAAAGGGAATTAATTATTATGATACAGCATGGGGATATCATGGTAAACAATCAGAAGTTGTTATGGGTAAGGTTTTAAAAAATTATCCAAGAGATCGTTTTTACCTTGCTACTAAGTTTCCTGGTTATGATTTATCTAATATGGATAAAGTACAAGAAATTTTTGAAAAACAATTGGAAAAATGTCAAGTTGAATATTTTGATTTTTATTTGTTTCATAATGTATGTGAAATGAATATAGATGCTTATTTAGATGAAAAATATGGAATCTTTGATTATTTATGGGAACAAAAACAAAATGGAAGAATTAAGCATTTAGGTTTTTCTGCTCATGGTGATTTACCAACAATGAAAAGATTTTTAGAAGCATATGGTGATAAGATGGAATTTTGTCAAATTCAATTAAATTACTTAGATTATTTATTTCAAGATGCAAAAGCTAAAATTGAATTATTGGATGAATATAATATTCCAGTTTGGGTTATGGAGCCATTAAGAGGTGGAAGATTAGCTTCTTTACAAGAAGACTATGCTCAACAATTAACTTTACTTAGACCAGAAGAAAAAGTACCTGCATGGGCATTTCGTTTCTTACAATCTCTTAAAAGTGTCACAATGGTTTTATCAGGAATGTCTAATTTTGAACAATTAAAAGAAAATATAAAGACATTTGAGGAAGATAAACCATTAAATAAAGAAGAATGGAATACATTATTATCTATTTCTTCAAAGATGTTAGAAAAGAAGATATTGCCATGTACAGCATGTCATTATTGTACAAGTCATTGTCCAATGAACTTGGATATACCATCATTATTAAATCTATATAATGAACATTGTTTCAGCGAAGGTGGATTTATTGCTCCAATGGCATTATCAGCTTTACCAGAAGATAAAAAACCATCAGCATGTGTGGGATGTCAAAGTTGCGAAGCGGTCTGTCCTCAACAAATAAAGATTTCAGAAGCTATGAAAGATTTTGCTGAAAAATTAGGTTGATAAATGGAATATATAACATTATATAATGGTATAAAGATGCCGCTTCTTGGACTTGGTACTTGGGATTTAAGAGGTCAAGAATGTATTGATACTGTATGTTGCACAATAAAAAATGGCTATAAATTGATAGATACTGCACAGATGTATGAAAATGAAAGAGAAGTTGGAGAAGGAATTCTTAAAAGTAGGATTTCAAGAGATAAATTGTTTGTTACTACTAAAATATATGGTAATAATAGTTATCAAAAAACAAAAGAAGCCATTGAAAAATCCTTAAAAAACTTAAAAACTAATTATATTGATTTATTACTCTTGCATGAACCCTATTTACAAGAAAAAGACATGTATAAAGCATTAGAAGAAGCTTATAATGAAGGAAAAGTAAAAGCTATTGGTATATCGAATTATGATGAAAAAAGATTAACAAGATTTATCAAACAATGTCATGTTATACCAGCTATTAATCAAATCGAGTGTCATGTATATTATCAAAAACATAGGTTTCAAAAAATATTAGATGATCATCATATTAAAATGCAAGCATGGGCTCCATTAGCTCAGGCTAAGATCAATATAAGTCAAGAATCAATACTTTTAGAAATCGCAAATAAATATAAAAAAACTCCCTCACAAATTGCTTTACGATTTTTAGTGCAGAGAGGTATATCAGTAATACCTAAATCTAAAAGAGAAGAAAGATTGGTTGAAAATATTAATATATTTGATTTTTCATTAACAAATGATGAAATGGAAAAGATTAAAAAGATAGATAGAAATGAAACATTGTTTTCATGGACAAAATGTTTTTAATCTACTTATATGAAAAAATGTTAGAAAATCTTCATGAATTTATAATGAAATATTGATAAAAGTCATTTCCAATTTTGATAAAGTATTGTTATCAAAATAGAAATGATTTTTTTATGAAGAGAGGGAATGTTATGAAACTAAAATTTCGCAATGTTATGATTGTATTTATTTGTATTTGTCTAGTATGTGTAGGTTTTAAAAAAGTTATAACAATTGTTTATGATTGTTTTGATACTACTTTTTTAAATAATGATCATAATTGGGATCAATATTCTAATAATGGACATTATGAGATGTATAATTATTATTCATCTTTTAATCAATTATCTAATAAAGATGTCATTCAATATGTTGATAATTTCTATGATATTTATGATGGATTAGAGTCTTTAGGATATTCCATGGAAACATGTAAGAAATTAATGCAAACATTATCTTTAGATGATTTTCAATTTATCATTAATAAAAAGTATACATTTCAAAAAATTAAAGATTATTTAAATATTAAAGGATGTATTGTTAAGGATATTCCAAAGTATCTCACTTCTTATCAAAATAAAAGACATGCAATACTTTCAATATCATATCCTTCTATACAATCATATAATAAAAATAAAAGATCTTATTATATCCATGATCCATATAACATTTCTGTTTTAGTAAAATCAGGTTTTGAAATTTCACCAGATTATAAACCAGATGATTTAAGAAAAGTAAAAATACCAATTGCTTCTGATAATGAACATTATACTTTAAGAAATGAAGCTGCCAATGCTATAGAAAAAATGTATATTGATGGTCAGGATTTAGGATATCATTTAGCGCTCAATAGTGGATATCGTTCTTATGATGATCAAAAAGACATATATGATGAATATGTCAAGAAATATGGAATAAGTAGTGCTAAAAGATTAGTGGCTTTGCCTGGTACAAGTGAACATCAGTTAGGACTAGGAATGGATATAACAAGTCAAAGTGTGATGAATGGAACAAAAAGAGTATTTGGTGATACTGATGAGTATCTTTGGTGTAAAGAGAATGCTTATAAGTATGGGTTAATATTACGTTATCCTCAAAACAAAACAGATATAACAGGTATTACAAACGAACCTTGGCATTTTAGATATGTAGGCAAAAAAATTGCAAAAGAAATATATGAAAAAAATTGGACTTTGGAGGAATATATATCTACTTATGGGTTTACATATGATTTATCATTAATTGAATGAAAAGGAGTATAAATTTGACAAGTTTGGTAATAATTGTTAAAATAATGACGTTGATATATTAAAAAAAGTATAAAATTCATATTGATTCCAAAACAATTAAAAAAAACTTAATAAAAAAGCATTGATTAAATCAATGTTTTTTTTGTTTCTTAAGTATTTCTTAAGAAAAATGTAGACATTTTATTCATAATTTGTTAGAATAGGTCATGGGTAAAAAAGTTTGAGGAGGTTAAGTAATGGAATTAGAAGCAATATGTAAGAAATTATTAGTTGTATTATTAATGTTTGTGATGGTATTTACAGGAACAAATAACTTAAATGTTAATGCAGCTGATAATGAAGAAGAAACTACTCAAACTGAATCTACTAAACCTACTGAATCAAATGGAGAAGTTGATGAAGAGATAACTACTTTATCAATTGAAGATATGAATATTGCTGATATTGAAGATCAGTATTATACAGGAAAAGCAATAGAACCAAAAGTCATTATTACTACAAATGATGAAGAAGAATTAGAATTAGATACTGATTATACATTAGAATATGTGAATAATGAAATGGTTGGAATGGCTAGTGTTACTATTAGTGGTATTGGTAACTATAGTGGAAGTGTTATTAAGACCTTTAATATTTTAGTTAAATCTGTTAATAAACTTACATATAAGGGAGTACCTGGTAGAGTTCCATATACTGGCAAACAAATTAAACCAGAAATTAGCGTATATAATGGTGGTCGAAAATTAGATAGTTCTGATGTTAAAATTAGCTATGGAGAAAACAAGAAAATTGGTAAAGCAACAATTAAAGTTGAAGCTAATAGTGAATTTTATAGTGAAACAAAAACATTTACATTTTATATTGTACCAAAGAAAGTATCAATTTCTTCAGTTAAAACTGATGATAAGAAATTTACAGTTCGTTATAAAAAAGTAAGTGGAGCAAGTGGATATCAGGTTGCATATAGAAAAAAAGGAACTTCAAAATGGAAGTATCAATATATTAGTAAAAAGTCTTCATCAAAGACAATCAAAGGATTAGCAAGAGGGAAGTCTTATGATGTTAAGGTAAGAGCTTATTTACAAGTTGGAAAAGAAAAGAAATTTGCATTGTTTAGTTCATTAAAGACTGCAAAGATTCCAACGTTAAGACAAGTAAGAGAAAAGAAAGTTGTTGCTGCAGCTAAAAGTCGTTTAGGATGTAGATATGTATATGGATCAACTGGTCCAACTACATTTGACTGTTCAGGATTAACAAGATGGACATATAAAAAGATTGGAATTAATTTACCTCATAGTTCTAGTTCACAAAGATCAAAAGGGAAAAAGGTTTCAATTAAGAAATTAAAAGTTGGAGATGTTGTATGGAGACCAGGGCATGTAGGATTATATGTGGGAAATGGGAAAGTTATCCATGCTCCTCATACTGGTGCTAGAGTAAGATATACAAAGGCAAAAACTTTTAAAGTAGGATTAAGATTTTTCTAAGATTCTAGATTTTCTAGAATCTTTTTGTTATATTGTTATTTAAGGATGTGAGATAATGATTAAACCAAAGCATATTGTAAAAAAAGTGGATGGAGATTATCGTTTGATTGTAATAAGTGATATTCATGGACATTTAGATAGGTTGAAATTATTATTGAAGAAAATTAATTATACTAAAAATGATTACTTAGTTATCTTAGGCGATTTTATTGAAAAAGGTGATCAAGTTATTGAAACAATACATTTTATTCAAGAGTTAGATAAAAATGAAAGAACATTTGTTTTAATAGGGAATTGTGAATGGGCTATGGAAGCTATGCTAACAATACCAGAGATTGCTAGGCAAATACCAATGTATTTAAAAAGAGTGTCTTCTAATGGATGCATTAGAACTGTTTACCATCGTTTACATTTAGATGATGGACATGAAACGATGTTGGGGGTACAAAGGAAGATTGCCCAATATTTACATAAAGAATTAAATTATATATCACAATTACCAGTGACTTTAAAATTTAATGATTTTTTATTTGTTCATGCTGGATTAGAACCAAGGAATAATTATAAGAAATGTGGTTTATCATCAATGTTAGAAATGCAAAGATTTTTAGATTATGGACATATGCTTGATGAAATTGTTGTTGTTGGACATTTACCTACGTCTAATTATCGTGATAAGATTCAAAATGATATTTTATATGATTTTCAAAAAAGAATTATTTGTATTGATGGTGGTACTGGTGTGAAATCTATTTCACAATTAAATGCTTTGATTATTGAAAAGAAAGATAATCAAATTCATTTTAAAGATGAATTTGTTCAGCCTTTAAAAGAATATTTGGTTATTGAAGATTTTAAGAGTGATCAGGAAATTTCACATAAGATTAGTTATCCATATTTTGAAGTAGAGATATTAAAGAAAGGTAAAGCTTTTAGTTATTGTTATCAAGTAGAAACAAATACAAAATTATATATTAAAAATGAATTTTTATATAAAAGACATAATAAATTATATTGTTTAGATGATTATACTGATTGTATTTTAAATATAAAGAAAAATCATTGTTTAAAGTTAATTGGTATTTATGGAGATTATGTTTATGGAATATATGAAGGTAAAGTAGGATGGACAAAACTTTCTTTTATAGAGTATAAAAAATAGAGATATGTTCACAATATAATTGGTGATAGAAATGGAAGAATGTGTAAAAGAAATTCTCAAAGGACTTCATATGGGTGTTTTGGGTATTGAACATGTAGTTGATAAAATTGATTCTGAGGGATTAAGGAGACTTGTTGTTAAGCAAAAGAAAGAGTATGAATCATTAATCCAAAGGGTACATGCAGCATTTCCTAATGTAGAGGATAAAGAACCTGGTATGATTAGTGAATCAATGATTGAGATGAAAACAATGTTTGCGAGTGATAACGATATTGTGAAGATGTTAATGAAAGGTTGTAACAATGCAGTTATATCAATGACAGAAGTTATTCATAGTCAACAATGTATTGATGCGAAATTAAAATCATTGGCTGATGATGTTGAAGATGTATCTAAAAATTATGAAGAACAATTAAAAAGTTATTTGTAGAGATAGGAAATTCCTATCTCATTTTTTTAATGAAAATCACAGTTTTATTTTATAAATTTCTGTAATATAATAGATTTGAGTGATATAATAAATTTATGGTTGAATAAGAAATACAGTCATATATTAAGGGAGGATTTTATATGAATGAATGTAAAGATAATAGAGAACTGTCATGGTTAAAGTTTAATGATCGTGTATTATTACAAGCAAAAGATTCAAAGGTACCTTTAGGGGAAAAACTAAGTTTTATTTCTATTTTCCAATCTAATTTAGATGAGTTTTTTATGGTTAGAATTGGTTCTTTATATGATCAAATGTTATTTTATCCTGCAAGTAGAGATAATAAAACAGGAATGACAGGAGAGGAACAGATTAAAGCGTGTTTAAAGAGAATTAATTTTTTGAATAAGAAAAAAGATAGAATTTATATGAATGTGATGGAATCATTAAAACCTTATGGTTTTGGTATTGTGAAATTTGATGATTTAAAATATAAAGAAGATAAAAAATATTTTGAAAAATATTTTGATAGAGAATTATTACCATTGATTTCACCACAAGTAATTTCTAAAAGAAAACCATTTCCTTTTTTAAATAATAGAGAGTTATATATTGTTGTTGAATTAGAGTCTAAAAAAGGAAAACGTAAGATGGGTATTGTATCTTGTGCTAATGCGATGGATGAAAGATTAATACCCGTTCCATCTTCACCGAGTCAATTTATTTTGGCTGAAGATATTATATTGCATTTTGTTTCAACATTATTTAGTAAATATATAGTTAAACATAAAGCTTTTATTAGAGTAACGAGAAGTGCTGATATTGATGAAGATGATCATTCTTTAAATGGACATGATGATTATCGTGAAATGATGGAAACATTAATTAAACAAAGAAGAAAACTATCCCCAATTCGTTTAGAGTTATCTGAAGGATTAGAGGAATTAGAAATACTAATGTTGATGAATTTTTTAAGATTAAGTAAAAGACAAATCTTTATATCAAAATCTCCTTTAGATTTAAAGTTTATTGGTGATTTAAGAGATTATTTAAAGTTTGTACATCCTGAATTATTCTATAATAGATTAGAAGCGAGAAACAGTTCCCTTGTAGAAAATAAAGTTCCAATGATAAAGCAAATCTTAAAACATGATATTTTATTAGCTTATCCATTTGAATCAATGTCACCATTTTTAAGATTACTAGATGAAGCAAGTTTAGATCCAAAAGTCGCAAGTATTAAAATGACATTATATCGTGTTGCGAAAAATTCTAAAGTTGTAAAATCTTTAATTAAAGCAGCTGAAAATGGTAAAGAAGTTGTTGTTTTAGTTGAATTAAGAGCACGTTTTGATGAAGAAAATAATATCGATTGGTCAAAACGTTTAGAAAGTGCAGGGTGTCATGTTATATATGGTTTAGATGGATTAAAAGTACATTCAAAATTATGTTTGATTACTTATAAGAACCACGATGGTGTAGATTATATTAGTCAAATAGGTACAGGAAACTATAATGAAAATACATCTCGTCAATATACTGATTTATCATTAATGACTTCAAAAAGAGAAATAGGAGAAGAAATTAATATTGTATTTAATCATTTATGTTTAGGGGAAACAGATAGAGATGCTCGTTTATTGATGGTTGCTCCTAATTGTATGATTAGTAAAATATTTGAACATATTGATGAACAAATAGAACTTGCAAGAACAGGGAAAGATGCTTATGTAGGATTCAAGTGTAATTCAGTTACAAGCAGAAAGATGATTGATAAGTTAATAGAAGCAAGTCAAGCTGGAGTTAAAATTGATATGATTGTTAGAGGAATATGTTGTATTATTCCTAATGTTAAAGGATTAACTGAGAATATAAGAGTTATTTCAATTGTTGGAAGATATTTAGAACATTCTAGAATTTATATTTTTGGTAAAGAAGAAAATCAAAAAGTTTATATTTCTTCAGCAGATTTAATGACAAGAAATTTAGAAAGAAGAGTTGAAGTTGCAGCTCCTGTATTAGATGATAAAATTAAGAAAACAATTTTATCAATGTTTAATATTATGTTAAGTGATAATGTAAAAGCAAGTCAACTACTTAATGATGGGGGCTATAAACGGGTAAAAAACAAAGAAATTAAAATGAATAGCCAAGAATATTTCTTTAAAAAACTAACGTTATAATAACTAAATTTGTTACTATTCATAATATAATAATAAAAATCAATGTTATTTATTTTCATATTA
>CAJTTM010000030.1 GCA_910579135.1 uncultured Erysipelotrichales bacterium
AATAGCGAGCTGCCGCCTCCTATATGGATTTCTACTTTAAGAAATCCTTTTTTTATATAATTTATAAAATATGAAACGTCATACAATAAATGTTATGACGTTTTTTAATACTGAGATATATTATCTTTTATTTTTCTCCACTCTTTAATTAATTTTTCTAGTGAATATATTGCATTTGCTGGTGAAGTCGAAGGTAGACATATTGATTTTATTCGAGTATCCTTCTCACAATATTTTTTATATAATTGTTCAGCTTTTTTACCGTTTGTGTAAATGGTTTTTATATTGCTGTTATTGATTAGTTCAAGTATATTATTTGTTTTTACTTTTTTTATTGAACTATCACTAGAACCTTGTATTTCACAACTCTCTATAACATCCCATATAGCTATGTTATGTTCTAATAAAAAAAGTTTTTTGTTTTCTATGCTATCTAGCCTTACATCATATAAATTTTCAAAGATTTTCCAAAACCTATTTTGAGGATGATGATAAAAGAATTCTGCTTCTCGAGACTTGACTGAAGGAAATGATCCTAATATTAATACTTTTGATTCTTTGTTATACACTGGTTTGATATTGTGATATTTCATATAGTTCTCCTTTTACTCTATTATATACTTAAACACTACAATTAAAAGGGTGTTTTTATAATAAAAAACATAAAATAATATTGATAAAAATACAACGTTTATCTTTTTGTGTTTTATTTAATAATATTACTTTAAATGCTTGACAATTCATGATTTATAATGTAGAATGTGTCCGTTGTGAAATGCGTGGACGTGCGAGGTTGCTGAAACGCTGATAGCCGTTGTCATGAGCGGAAGGGCAAATCAGGTAATTCGCATTGAGCAGCCTATGGAATTAGGCAAAAAGTAAGGAGG
Organism: uncultured Erysipelotrichales bacterium; assembly: GCA_910579135.1. GTDB lineage: Bacteria > Bacillota_I > Bacilli_A > Erysipelotrichales > Coprobacillaceae > MGBC113645. The sequence continues at coordinate 888 of CAJTTM010000030.1, forward strand.
AATAATTCATGGCAAACAACAAAATTAGAATCAGATTGAAATCATTTGATCACAAAATCTTAGATACTTCTGCAGAAAAAATTGTTTTTGCAGCTAAGAAATCAGGTGCACAAGTAGTTGGACCAGTTCCACTACCAACTGAAAAAGAAATTTATACAATTTTAAGAGCTGTGCATAAGTACAAAGATAGTCGTGAACAATTTGAAATCAGAACTCACAAACGTTTAATCGACATTGTGAATCCAACTCCAGAAACTGTTGATGTTCTAACTCGTTTAGAATTACCAAGTGGAGTAGACATTGAAATTAAATTATAAGAAAGGTAAAGGTGTAACTCATGAAAGGAATCTTAGGTCGTAAGATCGGAATGACTCAAGTGTTTACAAACGACGGGAAGTTAATACCTGTAACTGTTGTAGAAGCAACTCCAAATGTTGTTTTACAAAAGAAAACAGTTGAAACTGATGGGTATAACGCTGTTCAAGTCGGATTTGAAAGCATTAGAGAAAAATTAGCAAATAAGCCAATGAAAGGTCACGTTGCAAAAGCTAATACAGCTCCTAAGCGCTTCATTAAAGAATTTCGCTATGACGAAATGATGAGTTATGAAGTTGGTCAAGAAATTAAAGTTGATAGCTTTGTAGCAGGTGAAGTCGTTGATGTAACTGGTACTAGTAAAGGTAAAGGTTATCAAGGTGTTATAAAAAGACATAATCAACACATTGGACCAAAAGGGCATGGTTCAGGGGCTCATAGAATTGTTGGGTCAATGGGACCAATCGCTCCAAATAGAATCGCTCCAGGTAAGAAGTTGCCAGGACAAATGGGACATGTTACAAGAACTGTACAAAACTTAGAAGTTGTTGCAGTAGATGTAGAAAATAATGTTCTTTTAATCAAAGGTTCTATTCCAGGACCAAAAAAGGGATTAGTTGTTGTAAAATCTGCTATTAAAGCAAATGGAAAAGTTAATCCTGTAGAAGAATTAATCGAATATGTAGAAGAAGTTGTTGAAGAAACTCCAACAACAGAAGCTGCCGAATAATGAAGCGGAAGGAGGAAAACTAATGTTAAAAGTTGCAGTATATAACCAAGAAGGAAAAAAAGTTAAAGATACTGAATTAAATGAAAAAGTATTTGGTATCGAACCAAATAACCAAGCAATCTTTGATATGGTCTTACTACAAAGAGCTTCATGGCGTCAAGGAACTCACAAAGTGAAAAACCGTACAGAAGTAGCTGGTGGTGGAAAGAAACCATGGCGTCAAAAAGGAACAGGTAGAGCTAGACAAGGATCAATCCGCGCTCCTCAATGGAGAGGTGGAGGAGTGGTTTTTGGACCTACTCCAAGAAAATATGGTTTTAAATTAAACAGAAAAGTAAGACAATTAGCATTGAAATCTGCTTTAAGTCAAAAAGTTATTGATTCTGAATTGACAGTATTAGATACTATTGCATTTGATGCTCCTAAAACAAAATCAATGGTTGCAGTTTTAAAGGCTTTTGAAGCTGATAGAAAAGCATTGGTTGTATTAGATGGTGAAAATATGAATGTTGAATTATCAGCAAGAAATATTCCAGGTGTAAAAGTGGTTGATTCAAAAGGTATTAATGTATATGACATTTTAAATTGTGATAAAATGTTTGTTACTGAAAACGCTGTAAAAGCAATAGAGGAGGTATTAGCATAATGGCTCATGTAACTGATGTGTTAAAGAAACCAGTACTTACTGAAAAATCTCTATTAATTCAACAAACAGAAAACAAATATACATTCGATGTAGATTTAAATGCAAATAAAACACAAGTTAAAAATGCAGTTGAAGAAATGTTTGATGTTAAAGTAGAAAGCGTTAATATTATGAATGTTAAGCCTAAAACAAAAAGAATGGGTAGATACATCGGTAAGACTAACAGAAGAAAAAAAGCAATCGTTAAATTAAAAGAAGGTAACGAAATTAACTTATTCGGTGAAGAATAAGGATTGAAAATTATTGGAATAAAGAGTATTCCAGAAAAATATTTAAGGAGGAAATAAGATGCCTATTAAAACATATAAGCCAGTGACAAATGGTCGTCGTAATATGACTTCATTAACTTATGAAGAAATCACAGCTACAAAACCAGAAAAATCATTGACTAAACGTTTAAGTAAAAAAGGTGGTCGTAATAACCAAGGTGTTATCACTGTTCGTCATCATGGTGGTGGACATAAACGTTTATATCGTATTATTGATTTTAAACGTACTAAAGATGATATCGTTGGTAAAGTAGCTACTATTGAATATGATCCTAATAGATCAGCTAATATCGCATTAATTAATTATGTAGATGGTGAAAAAAGATATATTTTAGCTCCTAAAGGTTTAGAAGTAGGAATGACAATCGTTTCAGGTGAACATGCTGATATCAAAGTTGGAAATTCATTACCAATGGGAAATATGCCTGAAGGTACTGTAATCCACAATATCGAAATGAGACCTGGGCGTGGTGGACAGTTAGCAAGAGCTGCTGGGGTTTCTGCTCAAATCTTAGGTAAAGAAGGAAAATATGTTACAGTTAGATTGGCTTCAGGTGAAGTTAGAAAATTCTTAGCTGTATGTAGAGCTACAGTTGGTGTAGTTGGAAATGAAGATTATGGATTAGTAAATTATGGAAAAGCTGGACGTAATAGATGGAGAGGTATTAGACCTACAGTTCGTGGTTCTGTCATGAACCCTAACGATCACCCTCATGGTGGTGGTGAAGGTAGAACTTCAATCGGTAGAAAAGCTCCATTAACACCTTGGGGTAAAAAAGCACTTGGTGTTAAAACTAGAAATACTAAGAAAGCTTCAAGTAAATTAATCGTTCGTCGTAGAAACGGTAAGTAATAAGGAGGGTTATAGAATATGGCAAGAAGTTTAAAAAAAGGTCCATTCGTGGATGAACACTTAATGAAAAAAGTGGAAGCATTAAATGCTGCTGGAAAAAAAGAAGTCATTAAGACATGGTCAAGACGTTCTACAATCTTCCCACAATTTATTGAACATACATTTGCTGTTTATAATGGGAAAGAACATATTCCAGTTTATGTAACTGAAGATATGGTAGGACATAAGTTAGGAGAATTTGCTCCTACTAGAACTTTTCATGGACACGATGCTGATGACAAGAAAGCAGCTAAGAGATAAGAGAGGAGAAAGTATACATGGAAGCAAGAGCACAAGCTAAAATGATTCGTGTTGCCCCTCAAAAAGCAAGATTAGTTGTTGACTTGGTAAGAGGTAAGCAAGTAAAAGAAGCACTTGGTATCTTAGAATATACAAATAAGAGTGCTACTCCTGCGATCATTAAAGTTGTAAAATCTGCTGCAGCAAACGCTGTTAATAATGAAAATGCAGAAGAAGAAAATTTATATATTAAAGAAATTTATGTTGACGAAGGTCCAACATTAAAGAGATTCCGTGCTAGAGCTAAAGGTAGCGGAACAAGAATTTTAAAAAGAACAAGCCACATTACATGCGTGGTAGCTGAAAGATAGGAGGTCAAAACATGGGTCAAAAAGTTAGTCCAGTAGGATTAAGAGTTGGTGTTAACCGTAATTGGAATTCAAGATGGTATGCCAATGATAAAGATTTTGCTTCATTGTTACATGAAGATATTAAGATTCGTGAATACTTGACTGCAAAATTAAAAGGAGCATATGTTGCTAATATTGAGATTGAAAGATCAAAAAATCGTGTAAATATCTATATTCACACTTCTAGACCTGGTGTAGTTATCGGTAAAGAAGGAGAAGCAGTTGATGCACTTAGAAAAGAAGTAGCTAAAATGGTTGCTGGAAAACAAGTTTTCATCAACATTGTAGAAATTAAAAATCCAGATGTTGTAGCACAATTAGTTGCTAATAAAATTGCTGAGCAATTAGAAAATCGTGCTTCATTTAGAACAGTTCAAAAAAGAGCTATTCAAAGTGCTATGAGAGCTGGAGCTAAAGGAATTAAGACTAGTGTATCAGGTCGTTTAGGTGGAGCTGATATGGCTAGAGCTGAAGGATATTCTGAAGGAAATGTACCTCTTCATACTTTAAGAGCTGACATTGATTATGCAACTGCTGAAGCTGATACTACTTATGGGAAATTAGGAGTAAAAGTTTGGATTTGTAAGGGAGAAATTCTTCCTGCAAAGAAGAAAGGGGATAAATAATCATGTTGATGCCTAAAAGAACAAAATATAGAAGACCACATAGAATTAGATATGAAGGTAAAACTAAAGGTGGTGCTAAAGTTTCGTTTGGTGAATTTGGTTTACAAGCATTAGAAGGTGCTTGGATTACATCAAGACAAATTGAAGCTGCCCGTATTGCCATGAATCGTTATATGAAACGTGGTGGAAAAGTATGGATTAGAATTTTCCCTCATTTAGCAAAAACTAAGAAACCATTAGAAGTACGTATGGGATCAGGTAAAGGTTCTCCAGAAGAATGGGTAGCAGTAGTTAAGCAAGGAAGAGTAATGTTCGAAATCGCTGGTGTTAATGAAGAAGTTGCTAGAGAAGCATTAAGACTTGCATCGCATAAACTACCAGTTAAATGTAAGATTATTGGAAGAGGTGAGTAATTGTGAAAGTTCAAGATATTAGAAATACCGAAACTCAAGAATTACTTAACAAAGTAGAAGAGTACAAAAAAGAATTATTTGGATTAAGATTTCAACATGCTACAGGTCAATTAGAAGATACTGCTAGAATTAAAAAAGTAAAGAAATCAATTGCAAGAATTAAAACAATTATTAGAGAAAGAGAATTAGACAAGTAAAGGAGATATTTATGGAAAGAAATAATCGTAAAGTTTATACAGGTACTGTTGTTTCGACTAAAATGGATAAAACTATAACCGTTCTTGTTGAAACTCACGTTAAACACAAATTATATGGGAAGCGCGTAAAATCTTCTAAAAAGTTTAAAGCTCATGATGAAGAAAATGTTGCAAAAAATGGTGATGTAGTAAAAATTATGGCAACTCGTCCATTATCTGCAACAAAACGTTTCCGTTTAGTAGAAATCGTTAAAAAAGCTGAAATTATTTAATTATATTGTCTGAAAGGAGGTCACTTAGAATGATCCAAAATGAAAGCAGATTAAAAGTTGCTGACAATACAGGGGCAAAAGAAGTATTAGTTATTAGAAACCTAGGTGGTTCAAATAGAAAATTTAGTAACATCGGTGATATAGTCGTAGCAACAGTAAAACAAGCGACTCCAGGTGGTACAGTTAAAAAAGGTGATGTTGTAAAAGCGGTTATCGTTAGAACTAGATATGGAGTTGGACGTGATAATGGTTCATACATTAAGTTTGATGACAATGCTTGCGTAATTATTAGAGATGATAAATCACCAAGAGGTACTCGTATCTTTGGACCGGTTGCCAGAGAGTTAAGAGATGCAGATTTTATGAAAATCGTATCATTAGCTCCAGAGGTATTATAGGAGGAGTGACAGAATGAAATTACGTGTAGGTGATACTGTTCAGGTAATCGCTGGAAGCGATAAAGGTAAAACTGGACAAATTCTTCAAATTTTAAGAAAAGAAGATAGAGTTTTAGTTGAAGGTGTTAACATGGTAACAAAGCATATTAAACCTTCTCAAGCTGATCCAGAAGGTGGAATTGTAACAAGAGAAGCTCCAATTCATGTTTCAAATGTTGCATTCTATGACGAGAAAGCTAAAGAAGCTGTTAAACTTGGTTATGCGTTTGATGAAGATGGTAAGAAATACCGTATCAATAAAAAAACAGGTAAAGCAGTTGATAAAAAAAGTAAGAAAAAATAGGTGATAGGGAGGTTAAATAATGAACCGACTAAAGGAACGTTATGAAACAGAAATAAGCAAATCATTAATGACAAAATTTAATTATAGTTCAGTAATGGAAGTGCCAAAAGTTGAAAAAATCGTTATCAATATTGGTGTAGGTGACGCTGTTAATAATTCAAAGTTATTGGATGATGCAGTTGCTGAATTAACTTTAATTACAGGACAAAAACCACTTATTACTAAAGCAAAAAAATCAATTGCAGGTTTCAAATTACGTGAAGGAATGCCAATTGGATGCAAAGTAACATTACGTGGTGAAAGAATGTATGAGTTTTTAGATAAGTTGGTAAATATCTCTTTACCTCGTGTTAGAGATTTTAGAGGTGTACCAAAGAACTCATTTGATGGAAGAGGAAATTATACTTTAGGTATTAAAGAACAATTAATTTTCCCTGAAATTAATTTTGATAAAGTAAATAAGATTAGAGGAATGGATATCGTATTCGTAACAACAGCTAAGAGTGATGAAGAAGGTCGCGAATTATTAGCTCAATTAGGAATGCCATTCCATAAATAAGGAGGACAAAGCAATGGCTAAAACATCAATGAAGGTTAAACAACAACGTCCTCAAAAATACAAAGTTCGTGAATATACAAGATGCGAGCGTTGTGGACGTCCACATGCAGTTATTAAGAAATTTAAACTATGCCGTATTTGTTTTAGGGAATTAGCTTATAAAGGTGAAATTCCTGGTGTTAAAAAAGCAAGTTGGTAGAAGCAAGCAAATGGAAGGAGGACATATAGATGGTAACAGATCCAATCGCAGATATGTTAACAAGAATTCGTAATGCCAATCAACAACGTCATGATGAAGTTGTTATTCCAAATTCAAAATTAAAAGTAAGTTTAGCTGAAATTTTGAAAAATGAAGGATTTATTAAAGATTATAGAGTTGAAAGCGAAGGTATTATTAAGAATATCGTTGTGACTTTAAAATATAAGGGAAATGATAGAGTAATTACAGGATTAAAGAGAGTTTCTAAACCTGGATTACGTCAATATGCAAAGGTTAATGAAATTCCTAGAGTGTTAAATGGTTTAGGAATTGTTGTATTATCAACTTCTCAAGGATTAATGACTGATAAAGAAGCAAGAGCTAAAGGTATCGGTGGAGAAGTATTAGCATATATTTGGTAATAAAAATTTAAACAGGAGGTATACACTGATGTCTCGTGTAGGTAATAAGATTATTTTAGTACCTGAGGGTGTAACAGTTGAAGTTGCAGATGACAACACAGTTACAGTTAAAGGTGCAAAAGGGACTTTGGTAAGACAATTTTCACCAGTTATCACTATTGAACAAAATGGTAACGAAATTGTTGTAAAAAGAAGTAGTGAATTAAAAGCTCATAAACAGTTACATGGTACAACTAGAGCTTTACTTGCAAACATGATTGAGGGAGTTCATAATGGTTACTCAAAAGATCTTGAAATTGTTGGTCTTGGATATCGTGCTCAAATGCAAGGAAATAAATTAGTATTAAATGTAGGTTTCTCTCATCCAGTTGAAATTGAAGGAGAAGAAGGAGTGAAAATTGAAACTCCTACTCAAACAACAATTAAAGTTTCTGGAATTTCAAAAGAAAGAGTTGGAGAAATTGCTGCAAGAATCAGAAACGTTAAAAAACCTGAACCTTATAAAGGAAAAGGAATTAAATACGTTGGAGAAAGAATTATTAGAAAAGAAGGTAAAACTGCTGGTAAGAAGTAGTTTGAACAAGGAAGGAGCTATAGAATCATGGCAAAAACTATGTCTCGTAATGATTTACGTAAAAAACGTCATGCTAGAGTTCGTAATAAAATTAGCGGAACTCCAGAATGTCCACGTTTAAATATATTCCGTTCTAGTTCTCATATTTATGCTCAAGTCATTGATGATGTTAATGGAGTAACACTTGCTTCAGCATCTTCTGTTGAGATGAAACTTGAAAACGGTGGAAACGTGGAAGCAGCTACTAAAGTTGGAACTGAAATAGCAAAACAAGCTGCTGATAAAAAGATTGAAAAAGTTGTATTCGATCGTGGGGGATATATTTATCATGGTCGTGTAAAAGCATTAGCTGATGCTGCTAGAGAAGCAGGATTAAAATTCTAACAGGAGGTTAAATAATGGAACAACGTAAACCAAGAGAAAATGGACCTAGAAGAAGAAGAGGTCCAAAAAGAAACGGACCTAGAGTTGAAAAAGAATTCGAAGAACGTGTTGTTACTATTAACCGTGTTACTAAGGTAGTTAAGGGTGGACGTAGAATGCGTTTTGCCGCTTTAGTAGTAATCGGTGATAAGAAAGGTAGAGTTGGATTCGGAACTGGAAAAGCTAACGAAGTACCTGATGCAATTAGAAAAGCATCTGAAGCTGCAAAGAAAAATATTATTAATGTACCTATTATTAAAGGAACAATTCCTCATGATATAAATGGTGTGTATGGTTCAGGACATGTATATGTTAAACCTGCATCTGCTGGTACTGGAATCATTGCTGGTGGACCTGTGCGTGCTGTTGTTGAGTTAGCAGGATATTCTGATATTATTTCAAAATGTTTAGGTTCAAGAACACCAATTAACATGGTAAGAGCAACTATCAATGGTTTAGCTTCACTTAAGACAGCAAAACAAGTTGCAGAATTAAGAGATAAGAAAGTTGAAGAAATTTTTGGATAGGAGGAGCTAAAAATGGCAGATACAAATAAAGTTATTATTACGCTTGTAAAAAGTCCTATCGGATCAAAAAAGAATCAAAAGGACACTCTTAAAGCGTTAGGTTTAACTAAAATTAATAAATCAGTAGAAAAAGAAAACAACGTTTACATTCAAGGAATGATTAAAACAGTTGGACACCTAGTAAAAGTTGAAGAAAGTAAATAGGAGGTGTAAGAATGAAACTACATGAATTAAAATATACTGAAGGTGCACGTAAAAATAGAAAACGTGTTGGTCGTGGTACAAGTTCAGGAACTGGTAAAACTGCTGGTAAAGGTCAAAAAGGTCAAAAAGCAAGATCTGGTGGATTAAAGAAACCTGGTTTTGAAGGTGGACAAACTCCATTATTCATGCGTTTACCAAAACGTGGTTTTACAAATGTCAATAGAGTTGAATATGCTATTGTTAATGTTGAATCTTTAAACAGATTTGAAGCTGATACAGTTGTAAATTTAGCGGCATTGATGGAATGTGGATTAGTGAAAAAAGAACTTGATGGATTAAAAATCTTAGGTAATGGTAAATTAGAAGTTGCTTTAACAGTAAAAGCTAATAAATTTTCTAAGTCAGCTGTTGCTGCTATCGAAGCTGCAGGTGGAAAAACTGAGGTGATTTAAGATGCTAGATTTTTTAAAGAGTGTCTTTAAAAAAGGAGAATTACGTCAAAGAATTATTTTTACTTTAGGAATATTATTTGTTTTTAGGCTTGGTGCAGGAATTACAATTCCATCAATTAAAGCCAATGCCTTAACTTCTAGTGCTGTTAATAATGGAATATTTGGTTTAATGAACCTTATCGGTGGAGGACAATTAGAAAGATTTTCTATCTTCTCATTAGGTGTCTCTCCATATATTACTGCTTCAATCATCATGGAGTTATTATCAATGGATGTTATCCCAATATTAACTCAATGGAGTAAAGAAGGAAATAATGGTAAAAAGAAGAAAGATAGAGTTACAAGATATTTGACTGTAGTACTTGCTGCAATCCAAGGTGGTTCTTTAACTTATGCATTTGATAAAGGTTATAATATATTAGATAATGCAAATTTCTACACATATGCTTATGTTGTAGTAGTTATGATTGCTGGGGCTATGTTTGCAATGTGGTTAGGAGATCAAATTACTCAAAAAGGTATTGGAAATGGAACATCATTACTTATCTTTACAGGTATTGTTTCAAATTTACCAAATGCTTTTATAACAACATTTAATAGTTTAGTTGACTTCAGCAAAGGTAGTCAAGATGTTGCTTTAGGAGTTTTGTGGTATATTATATTTGTAATAGTTTATCTAGCAATTGTAATATTTGTTGTATTTAATGAAGGTGCAACAAGAAAGATTCCTATTTTATATGCTTCTAGCTCAAATACAGTAATGAGAACTAAGGATTCAACTCATATGCCTATTAAAATCAATAGTGCAGGTGTTATCCCAGTTATTTTTGCTTCATCTGTATTAGCTGCACCAAGAACTATCATTAGTTTTATGAAGAGTACAGAAATCACCAAAACAATTGATACAATATTAAATTATCAGCAACCAGTTGGATTCTGTCTATATATGATTATGATTATCTTATTTGCTTTCTTCTATTCAAATTTACAAATAGATGCAAAGAAAATTAGTGATGATTTAAAGAAAAATGGTGGTTCAATTCCAGGTGTAAGAACTGGAAAAGATACAGAAAATTTTATAAAGAGAGTTTTAAACCGTGTTACTGTTGTAGGGGCGATATTCTTAATGATCATATCAGCTATCCCAATTTTCACTCAGGTGATTTGGTCACAATCAGGTGGTAATACACTTTCACTTGGTGGTACAGGATTAATTATCATTACAGGTGTTGCATTAGAAACAACAAAACAAATTAAAACATTGGTTACTCGTAAGGAGTATCATGGATATATAAGAAAATAGTAAATATAATAGAGGAGTGATAATATGAACATTATTTTAATGGGGCCTCCTGGTGCTGGTAAAGGGACTCAAGCTAGTAGATTGGTTAATGAATATGGATTAACACAGATTTCGACTGGAGATTTATTTCGAAAGGCGATAAATGAACAAAATCAATATGGTGTTATTGCGAAATATTTCATTCAATTTGGGCACCTTGTACCAGACGATTTTACTATTCAAATGGTAAGAGATTATTTAAAAGATAATACATTTGAGAATGGCTTTATACTTGATGGTTTTCCTAGAACTATTGTTCAAGCAAGAGAATTAGAGAGTATAGCAAAAGAGTTTAAATTCAATATTGATGCTATTGTTAATCTCGATATACCACAAGCAAAGCTTATTAAAAGATTATCTGGAAGAAGAACTTGTAAAGACTGTGGTTCTACATTTCATGTGGAATTTAATCCACCTAAACAAGAAGATATTTGTGATAAATGTGGTGGTGAACTTTATCAAAGATCTGATGAAAGTGAAGAAGCTGTACAAGTTAGACTAGAAACTTATAATAGGCAAACAAAACCTTTGATTGACTATTATACAATGAAAGGTACTATTATTAATATTAATGGTGACCAACCTATGGAAGACGTCTTTAAAGACATTGAAAAGGCTTTGGAGGATAAGTAATGATCATAACTAAAGACCAAAGAGAAATAGAATTAATGAGAGAAGCTGGCAGAATTGTAGCATTAGTTCATGATAAATTGAATGATGTTATTGTTCCTGGAATTACAACAAAAGAAATTGATGAGATTTGTGAAAAAGTAATTAGAGAAGCTGGTGCGACTCCATCTTTCTTAAATTTATATGGTTTTCCAAATAGTGTATGTACTTCAATAAATGAAGTGGTAGTACATGGAATACCTGAGAATAGAATTTTAAAAGAAGGAGATATTATTTCGGTAGATGTAGGTGCATGTTATAAAGGCTATCACGGTGATAGTGCTTGGACTTATGCAGTTGGTCAAATTAGTGATGAGGCTAAGCAGTTAATGAAAGTTACCGAAGCATCATTATATGCTGGTTTAGAAAAAGTTAAACCAGGGAATCGTTTATCTGATATTTCAAATGCAATCCAGACATATTTAGAATCTCATGGTTGTTCAACACCACGTGATTATACTGGACATGGTATTGGAATGAATGTTCATGAAGATCCTACTATTCCAAATTTTGGAGCACCTGGAAAAGGGCCAAGATTAAAGAAAGGTATGACATTAGCAATTGAACCAATGGCACATCTTGGTGGATGTGAAACTGAAGTTCTTGATGATGAATGGACTGTTGTTACTAAAGATCGTTCTTTAGCAGCTCATTATGAACATACGATTATTATAACTGAAAATGGTTATGAAATTATGACAAAACTATAAAGGAGTTTATAAAGTCAATGGCAAAAAAAGATGACGTTATAGAAGTAGAAGCTACAGTGGTTGAAACTTTGCCAAATGCAAAGTTTAAGGTAGCGTTGGAAAATGGAGTGGTTATTCTTGCTCACGTTTCTGGTAAAATCCGTATGAATTACATTCGCATTTTACCGGGGGATAAAGTAACCGTAGAGATTTCTCCATATGATTTAACACGTGGGCGTATTACATTTAGACATAAATAAATAAATCTTCCAAAGGAGGTAGATTAGAGATGAAAGTAAGACCATCTGTAAAACCAATATGTGATAAATGCAGAGTAATTAAACGTAAGGGTAGAGTAATGGTTATCTGTGAAAACCCAAAACATAAACAAAGACAAGGTTAATTAGGAGGAATTTGAAACATGGCTCGTATAGCAGGTGTTGATATCCCACGTAATAAACGTGTGGTAGTTTCTTTGACTTATATTTATGGAATTGGTTTACCTACTGCAAAGAAAATCTTAGCTGCAGTTGGAATCAGTGAAGATGTTAGAGTTAAAGATTTAACTGAAGAAGAAGAAACAAAAATTAGAAAAGAAGTTGAAAATTATAAAGTTGAAGGAGATCTTCGTAGAGATGTTGCATTAGATATTAAACGTTTAATGGAAATCGGAAGTTATAGAGGAATCCGTCATCGTAAAGGGCTTCCAGTTCGTGGACAAAAAACTAAAACAAATGCTCGTACTCGTAAAGGTAAAGCACGTCCAATAGCTGGTAAGAAGAAATAGGAGGTTGAACGAAAATGGCAAGAACTAATACTCGTGGAAAAAGACGTATTAAGAAGAATATAGCAAAAGGTGTAGCACATGTACATTCAACTTTCAATAACACTATCGTTACTGTAACTGATGAATATGGAAATGTGTTAACTTGGTCTAGTGCTGGAGCATTAGGATTTAAAGGTTCTAGAAAATCTACTCCATATGCAGCTCAAATGGCTGCTGAAGCTGCTGCAAAAGCAGCAATGGACAATGGAATGAAAACTGTAGATGTTTGTGTAAAAGGTCCAGGACCTGGTCGTGAAGCTGCAGTTAGAGCTTTATCAGCTGCTGGATTAGAAGTTACTTCAATTAATGATGTAACTCCAATTCCACATAACGGGTGTCGTCCACCAAAACGTCCTCGTGGATAATCGTGAAGTAAATGTATTTAAAGTATAAATTTATTTCTAAATGAGGAGGAAATATATGCAAAAATTTGAAAAAGCGAATTTCAATGTAGAAGAGTATGATGAAACAGATAATTACGCAAAGTTTGTCATTGAACCTTTAGAAAGAGGATTTGGAATGACAATAGGTAATGCTTTGAGAAGAGTTTTGTTATCATCAATTCCTGGTGCTGCTGTACATGCTATTAAAGTGCAGGGAGCTATTCATGAATTTTCTGCAGTTGATGGAGTCGTAGAGGATGTCACAGCTATTATCTTAAATATTAAGAAATTAGTATTTTCAATTGATAGTGATGAAGATGTTACTATGATTATTGATGTTAAGGGACCTGCTGTTGTAACAGGTGCTGATATTCAAGTTCCATCAGAAGTTAAAATGATTTCTAATGATATGGTTATTGCACATGTTGCAGAGGGTGGACATTTGTATATGGAAATGTACGCTCATAAAGATAGAGGATATGCTAGTGGGGATCAAAATAAGAAGTTAATTAACACAATAGGTGTTATTCCAACTGATTCAATTTATTCACCAGTAGTTAAAGTATCTTATGCTGCTGAACCAACTAGAGTTGGTCAAAGTGCAAAATATGATCAATTGACATTAGAAATAACAACTGATGGTTCAATCAAACCTCATGAAGTTTTAGCAATGGCTGCTAAAATCTTAGTTGAACACTTAAATATGTTCGTAGAATTGACTGATATGGCAATGAATATGGAAGTTATGAGTGAAGTTCAACAAGATACAGGAAATAAAGTACTAGATATGACTATTGAAGAATTAGACTTATCAGTACGTTCATATAACTGTTTAAAGAGAGCAGGTATTCAAACTGTTCAAGAATTAGCTGCTAAGAGTGAAGATGATATGATTAAAGTTAGAAACTTAGGTAAGAAATCACTCAAAGAAGTTAAAGAAAAATTGGTTGAATTAGGATTAGGTTTTAAACCTTTAGATTAATTCTAGAAAATAATGGAAGGAGCACATATCTATGGCACAAAATAGAAAATTAGGACGTGTATCATCTCATAGAAAAGCGATGTTACGTAATCTTGCTACTGATGTAATTATGCACGGAAAAATTGAAACTACTGTTACTAGAGCTAAAGAAGTTCGTTCAATTGTTGACGAATTAATCACTTTAGGTAAACGTGGAGATTTACATGCAAGAAGACAAGCTGCTCAAGTATTACAAGATGTTGTTGATCCAAATACAGGAAAAACTGCAGTTCAAGTTTTATTTGATGATGTAGCACCAAAATATGCTGAAAAGAATGGTGGATACACTCGTGTATTAAAAACATATAATCGTAAAGGTGATAATGCACCAATGGCAATTATTGGTTTATTTTAACCATAACAGCAATTTTTTTAAAGGTTGTAATGATTTGACTATTTAAAGAGTTAAGTCATACAACCTTTTTTTGATTTATATAGTATTGTTAATAATGATTTCAAAAATAGCATATAAAATGTTATACAAAAATTAGACGAATGTAGATATTGACAAATGCGTAATATAATAATATTATTTATGATGTTTGGAGGAATACCATGAATAAAATAATAGAAGTAAACAATCTTTCTTTTGAATATAGAGAAGGTTTAAATACAATAAATAATATATCATTTACAATAGAAAAAGGTACCTATACAGCTATTTTAGGACATAATGGTAGCGGAAAGAGTACAATCGCGAAACTACTTATAGGATTATTAGAAAAGAAGTCTGGAGAAATGAGTATTGGTGGAATGGTTTTGAATGAAGAAAATTTATATAAAGTTAGAAATCTTATTGGAATTGTATTTCAAAATCCAGATAATCAATTTATTGGTTCAACAGTAAGAGATGACATTGCCTTTGGATTAGAAAATATTTGTGTGGATCCTAAAGAAATGGATTCTATTATTAATGAATATGCAAAAAAAGTAGATATGTTAGAATTTTTAGATCATGAACCTTCAACTCTTTCAGGAGGTCAAAAACAAAGAGTCGCTATTGCGGGAATACTTGCAATGAATCCTTCTATTATTATTTTAGATGAAGCAACAAGTATGTTGGATCCAAAAGGGAAAAGAGAAATTAACGAACTTGTTAGAGAACTTAACAAAAATAAAAATATGACAATTTTATCTATAACACATGATATAGAAGAAGCAGTATTTGCTGATAATGTTATACTATTAAATAACGGAGAGATTAAAGATATAGGTAAACCAGAAGATATATTGGTTAATGAAAAAATATTACAAGAAATGAATTTAGATATTCCTTTCTCATTAAAATTAACAAAGAAATTAAAAGAAAAAGGAATAAAAGTAACAAGACAAATTGATAAGAAGGAGTTGGTGAATGAATTATGTCAATTACATTTGAAAAAGTAGAACATATATATTCTCCTGAAACTCCATTTGCTTATCATGCCTTAAAAGGAGTTGATTTGGTTATTCCTAAAGGAAGTATGACAGCTCTTATAGGACATACTGGTAGTGGTAAATCAACCTTAATACAACATATTAATGCTTTGTTGTTACCAACAAGTGGAAGCATTAAAGTAGAAGATATATTAGTAACTGCAACAAATCAATTAAAAACAATAAAACCATTAAGAAAAAAAGCAGGATTAGTTTTTCAATTTCCTGAATATCAACTTTTTGAAGAAACAATTGCGAAAGATATTATGTTTGGACCTATAAATTTTGGTGCAAGTGAAAATGAAGCATTAGAAATTGCGAAAAAAACATTAAAACTCGTAGGATTAGATGAAGGTTATCTTGAAAAATCTCCATTTGATTTATCAGGAGGTCAAAAAAGAAGAGTTGCTATTGCAGGAATACTTGCTATGGATCCAGAAATACTTATTTTAGATGAACCTACAGCAGGCTTAGATCCTCAAGGTGCTAAAGAAATGCTTTCTTTATTTAAAAGGATTAATAAACATGGGAAAACTGTTATTATAGTTTCACATGATATGAATCAAGTATTAGAATATTGTGATGATGCTATTGTGATGAATAAAGGAAGAGTAGAAAAATATATGAAGGTAGAAGAATTATTTAAAGAAGCAGAATACTTAGAATCGTTAAGTATTGATTTACCTTTAATTACTTCATTTATACGTTCATTAAATGAAAATGGTTTTCAAATTGATACATCAATAAAGTCAATAGATGAATTAGTTGATGCAATAGGAGGAGAACTTCATGAATAATATAATGTTTGGTAAATATATACCAATAGATTCATTCGTACATAAATTGGATCCTAGACTTAAGATAGGTGCATTATTAATTCTATTGATTACTGTTTTTTTTGATGCTGGTTTTATAGGATATGGAATTATATCAATATATGTTATTTTAATGATACTTCTTTCTAAAATGAGTACTAAACAATTAGTTAAAGCGATAAAACCGATGTTGTTTATGATGATATTTTTAATGTTTTTCAATTTATTATTTATGAAATCAGGAAAGTTACTTTTTTCATTAGGATTTATAGAAATATATAGTGGAGCATTACTACAAACTGCATATATTGTTATACGTTTAGTATTAATCATTATTATGACAACAATTTTAACAGCTACCACTAAACCACTAGATTTAACATTAGGAATTGAACATTTACTATCACCATTTAAAAAGATTGGATTTCCAGTGCATATTATTGCAATGATGATTTCAATAGCTTTGAGATTTATTCCAACATTATTAGAAGAAACACAAAGGATCATGAAAGCTCAAGCAAGTAGAGGTGTAGAATTTAGTGAAGGAAGTATAAAAGAAAAAATATTATCTATTGTTTCATTAATTATCCCTTTATTTATTTCATCATTTCAACGTGCTGATGATCTTGCGAATGCAATGGAATCAAGAAATTACAATCCTGAAGCTCCTAGAACTAGATATAAACAATTAAAATGGAGAATTGCTGATAGTGTATCATTAATAACAGTTATTTCACTTTCAGCAGGTGTTATTATACTATCGTTTGTTTTATGAGAGTAAAATGTATAGTGAGTTATGATGGAAGCCAATTTTATGGTTTTCAAGTTCAAAAAAAGTTAAGAACAGTTCAGGGAGAAATTCAAAAAGCATTAAAGAAAATTAATGAGAAAGAAACAATTATACATGCATCTGGAAGAACAGATGCAAAAGTTCATGCATTAAAGCAAGTCTTTCATTTTGATACAGAAAAGGCTCTACCAGCAAGTCAGTGGAAAAGAGCTATCAATCATTTTATGCCTAATGATATTTATATATTGGATGCTCAGTATGTAGATGATGATTTTCACTCTAGATATAGTGCAAAAAAGAAGGAATATCATTATTTATTAAATCAGAATGAATATAATCCTTTTCAAACAGATTATATTTATCAGTATGGAAGAAAATTAGATATAGAATTAATGAAGGAAGCTGCAAAAATATTTTTAGGAGAACATAATTTTGCGTCATATTGTTGTTATGATCAATATGGAAATACTATAAGAACATTGTATAAACTGGATATTACTGAAGAAAATGGAATCGTAACCTTTACTCTTGTTGGCAATGGATTTAGAAGATATATGGTTAGACATATCGTAGGAGGATTAATACAAGTAGGAGCAAAAAGAATTCCCAAAGAAAGATTATTAGAAATGTTAGAAAGTTGTGGAGAAAAGAAATGTTTATTTAAAGCAAAACCGCAAGGGTTATATTTAAGTGAGGTATATTATGAAGAAGATTAATTATCATACTCATACATATAGATGTGGACATGCTAATGGAACTGAGGAAGAAATGGTTCAAGCAGCAATAAATATGAATATAGAAGAATTAGGAATAAGTGATCATATTCCGCTTCCAGCATATAGAATGCATTTACTTAAATCCATACTAGCAGTAAAATCATTAAAAAGTTTATTATCCTTAATAAAGTCTTTCATAAAAAATGGACCAAGTATGAGAATGCCTTATTCAAAAATGAATGAACATTTGGATGAAATAGAAAAATCTGCAAAAAAACATTCTCAAGATATTCAAATATATAAAGGTTTTGAAGCTGAATATCTTGAGGAGTATTTAGATTATTACCAAGAGTTATTAACTAAAGAAAAAGTTGATTATTTGATATTAGGAAATCATTTTAATAAACATTGTATTCATAATTGTTATTATGGAAAAGTTAATTTATCTAAAAAAGAAATGTATAGTTATTGTAACGATGTTGAAAAAGCAATTGAAACTCATTTATTTAGTTATATTGCTCATCCAGATTTATTTATGATTGGTTATACAACATTTGATGAAGATGCAAAAACAGTATGTAAACGAATATGTCAAAAGGCAAAGGAATATGATATACCATTAGAAATCAATGGAGGTGGTATATTAAAAGGACAAAGAGAAATTGACGGAGAATTACTATATTCATATCCAAATAAATATTTTTGGGAAATAGCTTCTCAAATAGGTAATAAAGTTATTATAGGATTTGATGCTCATTCACCAAAAAATCTTAATGATCATTTATATGAACAATTAATTCAATTTGCTAAAGAATTAAACTTAAATATTATTGATAAGTTTGAAATGAGAAAAGGGAAACAATAAAAATAGGTGGTGATAAAATGTCAACATTTACAAAAAAAGCAATTATTGAATCTTTTATAAAAATATTAGAAAAAAAGAATTTTGATAAAATTACAATTAAAGATATTATTGAAGAAAGTGGCGTAAGTCGAAGTACTTTCTATTATCACTTTGTTGATATTTATGAATTAGCAGAAGAAACATTTGAATATGAATGCCAAAAAGTTCTTCCTGAAAATATAACAGATGAACCATGGCAAGAAATACTATTAAATGCAACTCAATTAGCTAAAGAAAGTCGAAGACAACTTTATCATGCATTTAATAATATTGATAGACAGAGATTAGAAAAAGCATTATATAAAATGATTGAAAGAATCATGAAAGAATATATTTTAGAATTATCAAAAAATCTTAATATTAGCTATGAAGATGTTGAATTTGTAACAACATGTTATGTAAGTGCTCTTTCCGGAATCATCATGAAATGGATTGGTGAAGGTATGAAAGATGATGCTGCTATCTTTATAAAAAAAGTAAGTTATATATTTAATGGTAGTATTCTTCAAGCATTAGAAAAATGTGAAGATTCAAACAAAAACTAAGAAATGTCCAAAAATAATATAAAAAAAGCATTATGTACAAAATTAGTACATAATGCTTTTTTTGTTAGTGGTACTTTTTCTTGAGATGATTAAAATATAGAGAGTAGAAGCAAAGGAGGGATAAAATGTCTTTTATAAAGAGAATGAAATATATCTATTTAATGATGTCGAGCATGATTACAGTATTAGGTATATATATGTTTATAGAACCAGATATATCCTCATTACTTTTATGCAAATCTTGTGGAATCATACTTATAGTCTTTGGTATCGTTAGGATCTTTTGTTATTTTATAGATGATCAATATGACTTAGCTTTCCAATTTGATTTATTACTTGGAATAACAAGTATCATAGTAGGAACTTTAATGATCATTAGACCTGATCATATATTGACTATATTACCAATTATTTTAGGAATATTTGTACTAATAGATGCTTTGTCAAAAATACAAACATCAATTGATGCAAAACAATTTGGTTTAAAAAATTGGTGGATTATTTTACTACTTGCAATCATAAATAGTATATTTGCTTTTATTCTTATTTTTGATCCATTAAAAAGTTCATTGTTTATTATGAGAATTATGGGACTAATGATGATGTTGGATGGAATTGGGAATATAAATTTAGTTACTTATACAGTTAAAGAAAACTATATAAAAAGGAGAAGTGATTATGAATAATGTATCAAAATCAATTGTAAAACATAGATGGTTAATTATCATCATTTCTATGGTTTTATTAATACCATCACTAATAGGAATGATAAATACAAGAATTAATTATGATATGCTAGATTATTTACCTGAAGATATAGAAACAATCAAAGGTCAAAATATATTAATGGATGAATTTAAAAAAGGTGGTTTCTCTTTAGTCTTGGTAGAAGGTATGAATAATAAAGACGTATCATCATTAAAAAAAGATATAGAAGAAATTGACCATGTTACTAGTGTTATTTGGTATGATAGTATCTTAGATATAAATGTACCAATGCAATTATTACCAAACAATATCTATAAAGAATTCAATAGCAAAGATGCAACTATGATGGCTATCTTTTATGATACTTCAATCTCTGCTGATGAAACATTAGAAGCAGTAGAAAAAATTAGAAGTATAAATCAAGAAAAGGTTTTTGTATCAGGAATGTCTGCTTTAGTAGAAGATTTAAAATTACTATGTTTAAAAGAAGAACCAATTTTTGTTGCAATAGCTGTTGCATTAGTATTATTAGTTATGATACTTACAATAGATAATTGGGCAGTTCCATTTGTTTTTATTGCAAGTATAGGAGCTGCAATCTTATTAAATTTAGGATCAAATTATTTCTTAGGAGAAATCTCATTTATAACTAAAGCTTTAGCGGCTGTATTACAATTAGCTGTTACAGTTGATTATTCAATATTCTTATGGCATAGCTATGAAGAACAGCAAGAAATATATGATGATCATAAAGTTGCTATGAGTGAAGCTATAAGTCAAACAATAACATCAGTAACGGGAAGTTCAATTACAACGATTGCTGGATTTATAGCTCTATGTTTTATGACTTATACTTTAGGATTAGACTTAGGAGTTGTTATGGCAAAGGGTGTTATTATTGGTGTTATTGGATGTATTACACTTTTACCATCATTGATATTAGTATTAGATAAATTCTTATCAAAATTCAATCATCGTAATTTAATTCCAAATATGGATGGATTAATAGATGTTATCATTAAACATTATAAAATTATTATTTGTATCATGATTATTGCTTTTGTACCAGGATTTTATGGTAATCAACAAAAATCAGTTTATTATAATTTGGCACATAAATTATCAGTAGAATCAGGCATGAAACCTGAAGAAGTTAGATTTAGTATTGCAAACAAAAAAATATCTGATGCTTTTGAAATTGGCACAACAGAAATGATATTATGTGATGCGTCTATGAGTGCTAAGGATGCTAAAAACATGATCGATCAAATTGAAAAAGTAAAAGGTGTTAAATATGTATTAGGATATAACTCTATTGTTGATGGAACTATTCCTGAAACATTAATACCAGATAAAATAAAATCTGAATTAAAGTCAGATAATTACCAAATTATGATCATTAATTCAAATTATGAGATAGGTTCTGATCTCGCAAATAATCAAGTAGATGAGATCAATAAAATTATCAAACAATATGATAAAAATGGAACATTAATAGGTGAAGCACCTTGTACAAAAGATTTAATTCAAATTACAAATCATGATTTCTATGTTGTCAATATAATTTCAATGCTTGCGATTTTTGTCATTATTTTATTTGTTACAAAATCAATTTCATTACCATTTATATTAGTTGCAGTTATCCAACTTGCAATTCAAATCAATATAGGAATATGTTATTACACAGATGTCACATTGCCATTCATTGCCCCAATATGTATTTCTACGATTCAATTAGGAGCGACAGTAGATTATGCAATACTCATGACAGATAGATATAAAAAAGAAAGAATGAGTGGAGTAGATAAAAAAGAGGCTATAAAAATAGCTTTAAAAGTAGCAATTCCATCAATTATTGTAAGTGCTTTAGGATTATTTGCAGCTACAACAGGTGTTACTCTTTATTCTGATATTGATATCATTAGTTCAATATGCACATTACTTGCGAGAGGTGCTATTATTTCAATGGTAACAGTTATATTTGGTCTCGCATCAATGTTTATGTTAACAGATAAATTGATTTGTAAAACAACAATGGGAATGAAAAATATAGATACAAAAATGGAGGTTCAATAAAATGAAGAAGATATTATCATTATTATTAAGTTTTATTATGATTTTTTCACTTACAGCATGTTCAAGTGCAGCTTCATCAACTCAATTAAATAAAAAAACAGTTAAAGAAAATAGTGAAGAGGTTAAATCAACTGGTGATAAATTAAAAAAAGATGAAACAGTATATGTTTTATGTGATTCAAAGGGTTCGGTAGATCAAATCATTGTAAGTGATTGGATTCAAAATGGAACAAAAAATAAAACAATTAAAGATAAAACAAATTTAACAGATGTATCAGTAGTTAAAGGTGATGCAACTTATAAAATAAATGATCAAAATATGACAGTATGGGATAGTAAAGGAGGAGATGTTTACTATCAAGGGAATTCTAATAAGAAATTACCAGTTAATGTTAATATTTCATATCAATTAGATGGTAAAGCGATAAGTTATAAAGATATAGAAGGAAAAAGTGGAAAAGTCACAATTCGCTTTGATTATGAAAATACTATATTTGAAACAAAAACGATAAATGGTAAACAGGAAAAAATTTATGTTCCATTTGTTATGGTTACAGGAATGATGTTAGATAAAGAGTGTTTCTCTAATGTGAAAGTTTCTAATGGGAAAACAGTAAGTATGAATGATAATACTATTGTTATGGGGTTTGCTTTGCCTGGAATGCAAGAAACTTTAGATGTTTCAAAGAATGATTTAGATTTACCTGATTATATTGAAATCACTGCCAATGTTAAAGATTTTAAGATAGGTTCTACAATGACATTAGCAGCAAATGAAATGTTTAATGAATTAGATGTATCAGATGTAGATGATTTAAAAGATTTAAAGAATCAAATGAATAAATTAACAGATGCTATGGATAAACTTATGGATGGATCTTCAAAGTTATATGAAAACTTAGCTCTATTATTAAATAAATCTAATGAATTAGTTTCAGGTATTAACAAGATTGCTAATGGAACAAAGTCATTAAAAATAGCAGGTGGACAATTATATGATGGTTCAGTATCTCTTAGAGATGGTCTTAAAGAATTACAAAATGGTTTAGGAACTTTAGTAAGCAATAATGAAACTTTAAATAATGGTGCAAAAACGGTTTTTGAAACTCTATTAACAACTGCTAATACACAATTAGCGACTTCAGGTTTAGATCAATTAGGTGTAAAAGTTGAAAAACTTACAATGAATAATTATGATAAGGAATTAGAAAACATTTTAAAACAACTAGATGTTGATGATGTTTATCAAAAAGCATATAATCTTGCTTTACAAAAAGTAACAAATCAAGTAAAACAAAATGAAGGAAAAATTAGAGCAGAAGTAGAAAAGGTTGTACAAGAAAATGTAAAAGAACAAGTGACAAATGCAGCTATTAAAAAAGCAGTGAGTGATCAAATACAAACTCAAGCAGAGAATTTATATAAACAATATGTCGCTTCTCAAGTGACTGATGAAGTTCTAATTCAACATATAATGCAACAAAATAACATTAATGAAGAGCAAGCTAAAGCTTATTTAAAAGCTCATCCAGAATTAAAAGAACAAGTCGTTAATCAAAAGGTATCACAATTAACAAATGTACAAAAACAAACTATTTTAGATGGTGCACTTAAACAAGCGTTAAATGATAATGATGTTATTACAGCTGCTAAAAATACTATTGCATCAAGTGAACAATATCAAAATCAAATTAATACAACAGTTGCTCAACAAATGAAGAGTGAAAATGTACAAAAGATTATTGAATCAAATATAAAAGATCAAGAAGAGAAATTAATAGCTCAATATATGTTAAGTGAAGACGTTCAAAATCCAATTGCTCAAGCAGTAGAAGGAGCAAAATCAGGAGCAGGACAAATTGCAAAATTAAAAGTTTCACTAAGTTCTTATCAAACATTCTATGATGGATTATTGACTTATACAGCTGGTGTTCAAACTGCTTATGAAGGAAGTCAACAATTATATGCAGGTTCTAAAACTCTAACAATTGGTATGAAACAAGCTAAAGAAGGATTAAATAATTTAGATGAAGCTATGAAGGAATTAAAGACAAAAACAAGTGCTCTTCCTAAGGGAGTTTCTCAATTAAAGAATGGTTCAATGCAATTATCAAAAGGATTAAAACAACTTAATGAAGAAGGTATAGAAAAGTTAGTTAATGCAGTTAATGGAGATTTAGAAGGATTATTAGATAGATTAGAAGCTATTATAGATGTATCAAAGAACTATAATAACTTTGCAGGAATTAATTCAAGTATGGATGGAAGTGTAAAATTTATCTTTAAAACAGATGGAATTGGTGAATAATATAAAGGACCTCGTTTTGAGGTCCTTTACGCATATATATTGATACGTATGTAATCAATATCTTTATGAAATATTTTAGATGTCATTCCATAACATTCCCATTGATCTTCATCTTCATCAAAAGAATCACTTAAATGATTTAGAAAGATTTTTAAATCATCTTTATTAATATCAAATGTAACATAAAATTCTAAAGCATTTTCCATCCCATAATATTCTCTTGTGGGAGAAATAGATAAAGGAGAATAAAATTCTTTTAAACTGTTTACAACTTCGTTACAAGACTGTGTATTATTAGTAGATAGAATAACATACATTGTCGCTTTCATAAATACACCTCCACTTGTAGAAAATTATAACATATTTTATTGGTATTTGGATATGAAAAGTGTATAATGATACTATGAAAAGGATATAAGGAAGTGAATTTATGAAATTTTTATCAAAATTATTATCTAGAAGAGTACTGTTTTTATTTCAAATGATTGTAACCATTATATTTGGTTATGCTATATATAAATTAAATATGATACCAATGAAGTTTTTTATTCCTCTTATTGTCATATTGTTAATTGTTTTTATCTTGTTGTATAAAGGACAAAAAAGTTCTAATGAACATCCAGTAAAACCAAAGATTTATAAGATTGTTAGTCTTTTATTATCAATTGTTATGATTTTTGGAAGTATTAAAATTATGCAAGGCTCTAATATGTTAGATGTAATTACTGGTGCAGATACCCAAGTCATTGAATATAGCGTTGTGAGTATGAAAGAGAGTACATATGATAGTATTGCAGATTTAGAAAATCTTAAATTTGGTGCGTGCCTTGCAAGTGATCCTATCAATACCAATAAAACAAAATCATTAATTGAAGAAGATATTGGAACAATTTCTCTAGATGATTATTCAACAACAAATGATGCTAGTAAAGCACTATATAATCAAGAAATTGATGCTATGATCTTAAAAGAAATTGATAGAGATGCTCTTAATGATACAATATCAGATTTTGATGATAAAACAAAAGTTATAGAAACATATAAACTTAGAATTCCAAGTGCAAAAGCTAACAAAGCAAAAGTGACTCAAGAACCATTTAATATATTTATTGGTGGTACAGATCAAAAAGGAGACATTTCTACTGCTGGGTTATCTGATGTTAATATGATTGCGACTGTTAATCCAGTGACTAAACAATTATATCTTACAAGTGTTCCAAGAGATTATTATGTAGATATAGATGGATATAATGGTAAAGATAAATTAACTCATAGTGCAAGAAGTTCAGAGGGAATTAATTGTACAATGAAAACAATTGAGAATTTTATGGGTATTAAATTTAATTATTATGTGAAATTAAACTTTACTTCATTTATGAATATCATTGATGCGATAGGTGGAGTAGATATTGATATACCTGAGTATAAAACCAAAAATGGTGATGGGACTTTCACAACAAAAATATATAAGTACAATATGAAACCTGGTAAGACTCATATGGATGCCAAACATGCACTAGCTTATGTAAGAGAAAGAAAGTCATTTATAGATGGTGATAGAATTAGAGGTCAAAATCAACAAATCATGATAAAAGCTATTGTGAAAAAGATTTGTACTCCTGCAATTGTTACTAAATTAGATGGTATATTTAAATCTGTTGCAGATAGTTTAGAAACAAATATGTCTAGTGAAGAAGTAAGATCATTGATTAATATGGAAATGGATGACTTAGCACCATGGGATGTTTTATCTTATCATTTAAATGGTAATGATCAAAAGGTCATGGATTTCGCAACAATTGCTGGACCATGTCCAAATCCAAATGGATTATATGTTATGATTCCTGATGAAACAACAATTGTAAAAGCAAAAGGATATATTGATACAATTATGTCAGGAGAATTACTGAAGATAGAAGATGATGAATAATCATCTTTTTTGTTACTATTCATAATATAATAATAAAAATCAATGTTATTTATTTTCATATTATGAAAACATAAAGAAATCCCTTCTTTTTATTGAATATAATAATAAGGAGGTTTTTTTATGAAAACTAAAATTGATTACAAAAATGGTTTTGCTTTTCGATATATCCTTGAAAGCAATACTCCAGATGGCATATATCTTCTAACCATTCTTATTGAAGGGGCTTTAAATATCAAACTTAAAGAACTTCATATCTTAAATCCTGAACTCATCCCCTCCCAATTGGATGATAAAGATATGATTCTTGATTTGAGAGTCAAAACTGATCAAAATGAAGAAATTGATATCGAAATGCAGAATTCTTGTTTTAGTGAAACATTAAGAAAAAGATTTCAACTCTACGGTGCCAAGTTATTATCTGAACAATTAAAAGCAGGAGATCCTTATTACAAACTTCATCATGTTTCACAGATTATTTTGATTGATGGAATGAATAAAGGAACTGATGAACTGGTAGATACATATGAAAGTAGAAACAAGAAAAATATGATGAAGAGTTTAACCACAGCAAATCTGAAGGTCGAGAAGAAGATAGAAAAATGATTATTAGTTCTCTTTGTGCTCATATTCAATCAAAGTTTGATGAAGATATAGAACCGTTGTTAAAAAATTTAGAAATAGAGAAACTTATACAACTACAAGGATCGCTATTTACTGCAAGTATAATTGAAGAAATCAAGGAATTAATTAAAGGATAGAATAATTAAACACACATCTAGAAAGTGACTTAAAAGATGTGTGTTTAATGTTTAAAATATTATAATTTTTGAATTTAATGGTGTGAACAGTAATTCTTTTTTATTAAATATTTATCCTAGTCATAAAAATAAGGTTGACAAATGAATTATAATTTAATAAAATATTCTCACAACTACTGATATAAATACAGTGAAAAGAAATAGTAGACTATAGAAATAATTAAAGAGAGTTCTTGTTTGGTGGAAAAGGATATTAGGATATAGTTGAATTCGTCTTGGAGTAGGTGGCTGAAATAGAGTAGGCTAACACGGGTACACCCGTTATAGTGTTAGAGTATGATTGTACTTGATAAGGCAGTTATTGTGAAATAACTGTAAACTAAGGTGGTAACACGAAGATTTAATCTCTCGTCCTTTATAGGAATGAGAGATTTTTTATTTATAGCAGTAGAGATAAGGAGGAAATGAAAATGATTATTGTATTCAAACCAAAAACAAAAGAGGAAGATGTAGAAAAGATTGTTGAACAAGTTAGAGAAAAAGGATTAGATACTCACATTGTAGTAGGACAAGATGTTACAATTTGTGGTATAATAGGAGATACTACCAAAGTAGATCCAAAACAAATTGAAGTATCACCATCAGTTGATAAAGTGATGCATGTAGGAGAACCATATAAGCTTGCGAATAGAGCTTTCCATCCAGATGACT